>JAWOIA010000030.1:0-8033 GCA_046484885.1 Desulfosarcina sp.
TTAAATGGCGGGTCACCAAGTCAAGCTATTGATATTAAATACAAACCGTCTTAAGAAGGGCCGATATTTGGGCTAAACGTGGTTTTGCAGGGCCACTTCTGAAAGAAAACGCTTGGTTTTATTAAGATCCCTTGGTTCGACCCCCAATGTCCACCTTCGATGATGATGGTACCGGGTTTGGGGATCATTGGAAGCATTTCATGTTTATAATTGTTAAACGCCCCTTGACATTCAGCTCAAAGCCATATTATACAAAAGGAGTTCTCTGCCAGTGGCAGCAGAATCTAAAAAGGCGCCCGCTGAGCCTGCCTGGCGAATCAGCGGTTTTTTATTTCCAAACCGGACTTCTTCGGATCATCATAAGAGTACGCGGACTGTCGGCCACATATGCGGTAATGAAATTCGCCCGCCCTCTCTTATCAAGCGCAATCACCACCACATGATTTTCCTTGACCACAGTCACTCTTCTTAACGAATCATAGCGTTTCTTTTTTTTGTTCCATCCTATGAATCTTTCCGCATTCGGGTCCTGCAGAGCTGGGGGAAATTGGGGGACGTTCCTAGATTCAATAGTTTATAAAGGGGAGTCTTGGGGTCAAACCGTGTCCTTCCGGTAAGATTTTGGGGACGTTGTTGACTAAGTTGACTTCTTTTTTCACCGCCACGTCCAACCGTTGGTCCGGCAATCTTTAATCGATCCGCCACAGTGTTCATTGACATGCCCAGTTCACGTACAACCCAGTAGCAACAAAGTGCCCGGGCCTTAACAATGGTTCGTTCTTTGGAAGGCCCAAATAAATTGCAAGGTTGAACAGAAAGCAATTCAGATACCGCTGCAAAGGCGTCCTCAAATTGGATGCCTTTGGCAGCCAGGCTGTGTCGCTTGTCCAAGGACTCCCGATGCTGCTGGACGAGATCGTGTCGGTTAATATCCGCAAGCCCCCCCCCAACTGCCCATGGATACCGGTCCATTGCGTGCGATCTGAAGCCCGGTTGTCCAGGATGCCAACGAGCCCATCGCGGCTCCGGTTATGGGTTGACAGCCCTGTAATTTAGGAGCATATTTACATCCATCCTAAAATACACGCGTGTAATTTTAGATGGAGTTGAAAATGGAAGGATACATCGAGCGCTACATCGAAATGCCGGTCACTGAGGACTTGAAACGCAAGATGGTGTTCATCGGAGGTCCCCGGCAGTCCGGCAAAACCACGCTGGCCAAGCACTTGTGCGAAAAAGCCGGCTGCGAGGCGGAAGAGCGGTACCTGAACTGGGACGCCGCCAGGGATCGCGAACAGATTATCCGCGAACACTTTCCCACAGCGCCGGGATTGTTGATTCTCGATGAAATCCATAAGTTTCGTCGCTGGCGCCAAGTGATCAAAGGCCTTTACGACAAACGCAGACACGACATATCGGTGCTGGTGACCGGCAGCGCGCGGCTGGACCACTTCCGCAGGGGCGGTGATTCGCTGCAGGGCCGATATCACTTCTACCGCCTGATGCCTTTGAGCCTGGCGGAGTTGGGCGTCCCAAGCCCGTCAACGGTTGATGCCCTGATGGCCTACGGCGGCTTTCCCGAACCCTTTTCCCTGCAGTCGGAGACGGAGACCCGTCGTTGGAGCCGGGATTATCGAACTCGGGTGATTACAGGGGACCTGATGGATCTTGAAAACATCCAGAATGTGGGAGCAATTGAAGAGATGGTGCTGCGTCTTCCCGCCCTGGTCGGCGCCCCACTTTCGATCAATGCCCTGCGCGAGGACATGCAGGTGGCCCATCAGACGGTGTCGCGCTGGTTCGCCATGCTGGAAAACCTTTACCTGGTCTTCAGGCTCCATCCGTTCGGCGCTCCGCACATCCGCGCGGTTAAGAAAGAGGCCAAGCACTACCATCTGGACTGGTGCGTGGTGCCGGAACCCGGCCCCCGCTTCGAGAACCTGGCGGCCTGCCATCTGCTGAAATGGTGTTTTTATATGCAGGATACCCAGGCGCGCGACATTGAACTGCGCTATTTCCGGGATGTGGATCGCCGAGAAGTCGATTTCGTGGTGACGGAAAACAGCCGACCGATCTTCTTGGTCGATTGTAAACAGAGCGAAAAATCCATTTCGAATGCCTTGCGCTACCTCAAAATCCGCTTTCCGGAAGCCTCCGCCGTTCAGTTGTATCGCGGAGACGGCCATGACCGAACCGATCGCGATGGAATCCGCATCTGTCCCGCGCACCGTTTTTTTGCGGAATTGGTGTAGTTTGAAAGGAACTCAGGGACGCCCCTTATATTATTATATTCAGTACGTCCGATAGCACCAGCCCTTCATCGCTTACGATTTTGTCCCCTTTTTTCACCGCTACGCTAACCGTTGACAGTCTCATAAAAAGTCAATTTTAAGCGCTATTGTAGGTTTGGGCGGAAGAAGCGATTTTGGGAAAGGCGTTAAAAATTGCAAGCTGTTTGAGGAGCTTGCGACGAGTTTTGCAATTTAGCCGCCACCAAAATTGCGCCCGAAACCCTCACGAAGCGAAAAATTCGACTGTTTACGACCTTATCAACAGTGATGCTGTTCTAAAAAGTTTTTAAAAACGCACTATTCAAAATGATTGAAAAATCGCTGCGGCAAAATGGAGCTCCGGTTTTTGAGGCCTGTTACGACCCCACTCAACATGAGCGTTCTGGTAAGTAGACAGATAGTTATCAATTGTGACCTGATTACCTCGCCATTGCCTGAATGGAGATGCCATCGCAACCGAGCCTGACCTGCTTTTGACGGTTCTGATCCCGAACGGCCGGCTGCGGCTGGGAAATACAATGATTCCAACACTGTTTTCAGGAGCCAAGAGATGAAGATCAAAAGAATCGTTTCACTGACCGCGGCGCTCTCTTTTGTTTTAGTAGTGCTGAACAGCGTTGCCCTCTACATCGCGCCCCACGGTCGCGTGGCACGTTGGGTCGATTGGCGTTTTTTGGGACTGACAAGCACTGAGTGGGCGAATCAGCACATTATTGTGGGTCTACTGTTTCTAATAGCCTTGTGCTGGCACCTTTATTACAACTGGACCCCTATCGTCGCTTACCTGAAAAACAAAGCCAAGCGGATTGCGGTGTTCACCCGCGACTTCAATATCGCCCTGGTGCTGATCGTGGTATTCACCGTGGGAGCCTACGTGGAGATTGCCCCTTTCAGCTGGGTTCTCGATTTCAGCGAATATATTAAAGCCGGCACTGCCCAAAAGCAGGGCGACCCGCCGTTCGGCCGGGCAGAAGAGGCCACCCTGGAGGCATTTGTCACCCAGATGGGATGGAACCTCCAGGAGACGCTGGTGCGGTTGGAGCAGGCAGGCATTAAGGTCGGCGATTTGGGCCAGTCCCTGCTCCAAATCTCCCGGTTGAACCAAACGTCTCCGCAAGGCTTATATGTCGCCATGCAACCGGACGAGTCAACAGCCGTGGCCGGCGCGGTTCTTCCGGAGGATCCGCCCCAGGGTTTTGGCAGGCTGACACTCTCCGAGGTTTGCATTAAATACGGATTAGACATAGACGTTATACTGCTGGCTTTAGAAGCTCAGAACCTACCCGTCACACCGGCATCAACCATTAAAGGCATTACCGAAAACCATGGGTTGACCCCGTCCGAGGTCTATGCGACCATTAAGGGCGCCACCGATCGGACCCGGGACAATCCCAACGAATAATCGCGCCAGCACAAAACTTGCGCTATTGTGCAAAGCAGCGGCGAATTGCCGAAAGGGACGTATGCTTGCTTTCAGCTTCGGTCCGTGCAACTGCTTTATTTTCCCGCCACTGCACTTGCCCTCCATGGCATTTTAGAGTTTCAAACGTTGTTGAAAGGGCCATGCCGGACGACCGCAGATTCTACTGACAATGCGGCAATATCAAATGTTCAAATAATTCTGCTTCCTATTCCTTTTCGTTTGACACCTGCGCTTTAGATTTATATATTCCCATATAACGATTTAATAGGCTATAGCACACGCACCATTCGAGAAACTAACCAATGAGCGACCCCCACGACCCCTTGTGGCCGTATTTGAGAGGCCGCCAACAGCACAAGGAGCATCGGTCATGAAAGAACGTACCAAGCTGCTGTTGATCGTGGGAATCTTCGCGGCTGCCTATTACGTTCCCTGGAGCCACCCGGTGATCCGGCAATCCGGGTTGGAAGCCTTTATGATGCTGCAGGAATACGCGCGGGAGCACGTGCTGACCTGTCTGATCCCGGCGTTTTTCATTGCCGGCGCCATCGTCGTGTTCGTATCTCAGGCTTCGGTGTTAAAGTATTTCGGCGCTCAGGCCGGCAAGCTGCTTTCCTATTCAGTGGCCTCGATTTCAGGTACCATCCTGGCGGTCTGTTCCTGCACGGTTCTGCCGCTGTTCGCCGGGATCTACACTCGCGGTGCAGGCATCGGACCGGCCACGGCCTTTCTCTATTCCGGGCCTGCCATCAATGTGCTAGCCATCACCATGACGGCCAAGATCCTGGGTTGGCAATTGGGTCTGGCCCGGGCGATCGGTGCGATCATTTTCGCCGTGATCACGGGCCTGCTGATGGCTCTGATCTTTCGCAAGGACGATGCCGCGCGCACTGCCGGGCAGATCTATGTGCCGGATGCGGAGGTTACGGGTCGCACGCTTTTTCAAGAGACCTTGTACATCTCGACCATGGTGCTGATCCTGGTGTTCGCCGCATTCGCCAAACCGGCCCCCGATTCGACCGGACTTTGGCCGGCCATCTTCGCCGTCAAATGGTACATCACCGTCGCCCTGCTGATCATCTTGGGTTGGATGCTCAAGGCCTGGTTTACCAAGGATGAATGCAAGAGTTGGGTCGACGCTACGTGGGGCTTCATGAAGCAGATTTTCCCGCTGTTGGCAGGCGGCGTGCTGGTGGCCGGCTTCATGCTGGGGCGACCCGGCCATCCGGCCCTGATTCCCGAGCAGTGGATTCAAACGCTTTTAGGCGGCAATTCCCTTTCGGCTAACCTGATCGCTTCGGTGGCCGGGGCGTTGATGTACTTCGCTACGCTGACCGAGGTGCCGATTCTGCAGGGGCTGCTTGGTGCCGGCATGGGCAAGGGGCCTGCCCTGGCGCTGCTGTTGGCCGGCCCGGCCCTCTCCCTGCCCAACATGCTGGTGATCGGCAGCGTCATGGGGGTGAAAAAAACCGCCACCTTTTGCGGCATCATCGTGATCATGTCCACCATCGCCGGGATGATTTATGGCGCCTGGGTCGGATAGGAGCAGACAATGGATAATATCACTCAAATCCACATCGGAAGGTTTCCCACCGGTATTATCGGCCTCATGGCGGCCCTGGCCAGGCCGCCCAATTGTGCAAAGGTCGTCAATGTATGGATCGAACAGGCCGCGAAACCAATCAAAATCGTGACAGGAGGCAATGGGAATGGAGATCAAAGTACTGGGCCCTGGCTGCCCTAAATGTCAGCAGACGGAAAAAGTGGTCAAGGAGGCGATGGCCGAGTCCGGTGTGACCGCCGATGTGGAAAAGGTAACCGATATCATGAAGATCGCCGGCTACGGCGTATTCGGGACGCCGGCGGTGGTGGTGGACGGCGAGGTCAAATCGGTGGGCAAAATCCCCAGCAAAGAGGACGTCAAATCCTGGCTGAAAAAGTAAGGAGAACGCAATGGCTGAGAAGTGTTGTGCGGGTGGCAATGACGTTATGATATTGGCCTGTTCGGGAGGCTCCAACGTAGGCCAGTTATCCAACCAGGCGGCGGTAGAACTGACCCAGGAGGGGTTCGGCAAGATGTACTGTCTGGCCGGAATTGGCGGCCAACTTTCCGGGTTTGTCCGCTCGGCCAGGGATGTGCCGGTGATGGTGGCCATTGACGGCTGTCCGGTGGGTTGCGCCAAGGCAATTTTGAACCAGGCTCAGGTGCCTGTGGGCCATTATCTGGTCATTACCGAGGAAGGCATCGAAAAGAACGGAAACCTTACCCCCCAAAGGAACGATGTGGAGCGGGTGAAGGCGGCTGTTAAGCTCAAGGTTGGGATAACCGGCCCGACGGCATCCGAGCCGGCTATGGGCGGACGCGGGAGCGGTTGCACGGCCTGTTGAGTCGCAATTCAAGTCAAGTATACCGATTTGAATAGACAAAAAACATGGGAAAGGGCCGGCCAAAAAGGCGCTTGTTTCATCCAGCAATCATGATATCCTGGCTCTGTGTACGGTGCCGGCGGGCGAACCTGCAAACGGATTGGCAGCCGATTGGCAGGGTGCAAAAAGAACCCTGATTCACGGAAATGGGTTGGCACGGAGTCAAAAAGAGCGGATTGCAATTTAAACCCAGAGCTGACATATAAGACATCTGCCGTAAACTGAATCGGGGTCTACACAGCCCATGCGCAATCGGGTTATCATCATAATCGTATCCATCGCCGTGGCATTTGGCCTGGTCTCCGGTTGGGCCTGTGCGGGCCTCTCGGCAAAGGCCGATCGAGCGAAATGCCAGGAAAAGGGGGTTTCCGAAAAAGACAGCCACAAGGTTGCTCCGGGAAACTGCCACGTAACGCCTTGCCAGGCCCAAGATGGGCAGGTGTTCATTTTGCCGGACACGTCCACCAGGCGAGGCCATTCAGAAAAGGGCGGTTCGTTTTCAGCACCGGCTGCAGCGGCAAGGCCGCAGACCGCGTCTGCGCAGAGGTCTTTCCAACCGGCCGGCAAATATGTTTTGAAATTGCCGCCCTTATCCAGCCTGACACCGTTGTACTCCCTTCACTGCGTCTATATCTGTTAGCCGGCCTCTTTCAAAAATACCGGACAGCGATGCCCTTTTGCTGTCCCGCATCCGTTTAAGTCGAACAGAACCTATTAATCTACTCGGCAATCGTTTCATCGCCGACGAAACTGGATTTTACACCATGCGAGATATTTTTCGTTCCAATAAAAATGCCGTCGGCTGCATCCTATGCCTGTGCCTGCTGCTTCTACTGGTTTTATTCGTACCGCAAATGACCGCTGCCGACACATTGAACAGCCGCTATCCCGGGCTGTCCACGGGTCTGCTCAAATCCGCGGAACTGGCGTCTCTGGATGATAATACCCTGTTGACGTTCAAAGGCGTCGCCATCACGCGCACAGAGCTGCTCGAGGGCTTAAAAGACCAGACGCCCGGTTTGCGCGCGCAGCTGGAAAAGAACCTGATCTTCCTGCTGGAGCAGGAAGCGGTGCGCCGGGTTCTGCTCAGCGAAGCCGAAAAGGCGGGAATTGCGGTGACCGGCGGAGACGAAAATCAGGCCATTCAGGCCCTGTTCGATGATCGTGTCAGGGCTTTGACCGTCTCTGAAAACGAGGCGTTGGCTTTTTATGCCGCCAACAAGGAAATGATGGGCGGCGCCCCTTTCGAGCAGGTTGCAGCTATGATCGGCCAATACCTGCTCCAGGACAAACAGCAGCAAGCAGTCTCCCGCTATATTGACGGGCTGGGCGATTCGGTGGCCATGCGCATCAACGGTCCCTGGGTGGAAGCCCAGGCCCGGTTGGCCATGGATAACCCTGTGGACAAGGCCCGCCGCTCCGGCAAGCCGACCCTGGTGGAATTCGGCGCCACGGGCTGCGTGCCCTGCGACATGATGCAGCCCATTTTGGAAAAGCTGCGCGAGGAATACCCCCGACAGCTCAACGTGGTGTTTGTCCATGTGGGTGAAGAGCAGATCCTATGCGCCCGTTACGGCATCCAGTCCATCCCCGTCCAGGTGTTTTATGATGAAAAGGGTAGAGAGGTGTTCCGTAATGTGGGGTTTCTTGCGCAAACCGAGGTGGATAAGCAACTGGCAGCCATGGAAATACGAAAATGAAAAATAATAATAAGCGGCTGCGCATAGCGGTCTTGGGTGTTTCCTAAACCCGCCACGGCTACTCGAATCCAAAAAATGGGGCTTAAGATATGTTCGATCAGTTTTTAATCGCCGTGAACCAGTGGATGACCGGTGGACTGGTCATCGCTGCAACGGGCGCTTTTCTCTGGGGGTTGGTCAGCGTGCTGTTCA
>JAWOIA010000168.1:0-35755 GCA_046484885.1 Desulfosarcina sp.
GCATACGATCGAGATCGGCCTACACACGCAGTTCATCGGCGAGGTAATGGACATTGTGGCAGAAGAGGACGTGCTGGGGGAGAGTGGGGCGATCGATATCGAGCGTGTCAGACCGCTCATCTTTGCGCCCGAGAACCGGGCCTACTATGGCGTGGGCGCACGGTTGGGAGAAGCATTCTCGATCGGCAGAGAGCGCTAGCCTGGGACTTGACGCAGGACGAAACAGCGAACTGGGCTCGGGCAAAGGCCGGGGGCGCCGGCGTTAGTCCCAAGAGGTCGGCGAACAGCATCAGGCTCTCCTGGACCCCTGGCAGGTAGCGGCTTTCCAGTGCGGCGACTCCCTCGCGGGCCAGTTCGTCGATATCCGCGGCGCTGAAATGCAGATCCAGCCGGCCGATGCAGATATCCTCAATGGTCTCAAGGGAGGCTTGCTTTTTGCTGACGACCACATCCTTGTCGTTGAGGATTTTGATGGCATTGCGAATGTTGAGCATCTCTTTCAAGCTGGGGCTCTTGCGCAGCACCATATCCGCCACGGTGGTGTGGTAGATCGCCAGGTCGTTGTCCAGCACCAGAATGCGTGTTTTCTCGGGGCCGTCGGCTTCCAGGAAAAACTCCAGGTCGCGCTCCCGCCGCCGGGTCCAGGGAAAATGGGCCATCAATTGCTCCAGGACCCCCATGTCGATCCGTCGGCCGCTCGCCACCGCTGCCAAACCGTCGCCAAGGGTGCGGACCTGACGCTCGATCGCCAGCTTTTTTAACAAATTGTCTTTGTAGGCCATCTCTCTTCTCCTTGACGGTTTGGTATTTGACAACCGTTTCGAATCTTCATATAAATGAAAGCTGTTACCCCGGCAGTGCCTGTTCCCCGTTCTATTATGCATTCCCGACTGGACCGCCGTCAAGCCAGACAAGGGTTCCACCCTGCCGGTGGAAGGGGTTCATGTTCCCATTGGCGCAGACCCGCTTGGGGCGGAGGCTCGGTTTTCAATCAATCCAAGGAGTCATTGTGGACGCATTCGTAACCATCAGCTACAACGGCCAGGAAATCAAACTCCCGGTGGTCATCGGCAGTGAGGGAGAAAAGGCCATCGACATCTCCGACCTGCGCGCCAAAACCGGTTTCATCACCCTGGACCCCGGCTATGCCAATACCGGCAGTTGCCTGAGCGCAATTACCTATATGGACGGCGAAAAAGGCATTCTGCGATACCGCGGCATCCCGGTTGAGCAGCTGGCCAAACATGCCACCTTCAAAGAAACCGCCTACCTGCTTATCAACGGCAAACTGCCCAACCGCGATCAGTTGACCCGCTTTTCGGTGATGCTCAACGACAACAGCCTGGTGCACGAGGACCTCAAGGCCTTTTATCTCAATTTCCCCCGGGCCTCCCACCCCATGGGGATTCTATCCTCCATGGTCAATGCCCTGCGGAGCTTTTATCCCGAACTGGACTCCCTGGAAGAAGAGATCAACATCACCATGACCCGTTTGCTGGCCAAGGTGCGCACCATGGCCGCCATGTCCTACAAGATCTCGCGGGGGCACAAGGTGGTCTACCCCCGACCGGATCTGACCTACTGTGAAAACTTCCTGAACATGATGTTCGATACCCCCGTAAAGCCCTATCAAATCAACCGGGCGGCGGTCAATGCCCTGCGGGTGTTCTGGATCCTGCACGCCGACCACGAGCAGAACTGTTCCACCTCTGCCGTGCGCGTGGTCGGCAGCGCCCGGGTCAATCTCTACGCCGCCATCTCCTCGGGTATCGCCGCCCTGTGGGGGCCGCTGCACGGAGGCGCCAACCAGGCGGTGATCGAAATGCTCAACGCGATTCAGGCCGATGGCGGCAATTTCCAAACAGCGATCCAGCGAGCCCGGGACAGGAACGATCCGTTTCGACTGATGGGATTCGGGCACCGGGTCTACAAAACCTACGATCCCCGGGCCACCATCATGAAAACAATGTGCGATGAGCTCTTGGAGTCCCTGCAGATCAACGACCCGCTCCTGGATATCGCCAAGGGACTCGAGGAGGTGGCACTAAAGGATCCTTACTTCATCGACCACCACTTGTATCCCAATATCGATTTTTACAGCGGAATCGTCCTGCGGGCCATCGGTATCCCCACCAACATGTTTACGGTGCTGTTTGCCATCGGCCGGCTGCCCGGATGGATCGCCCAGTGGAAAGAGAGCATCGACGATCCCCTGTGGAAAATCTGCCGGCCCCGCCAGGTCTACACCGGTCCACGGGAATACAATTTTGTTCCCCTTCATGCGCGGGCCTGATAATTTAAACTGGGAGGAACCGATATGCGGGTAAAGGAGATCATGAGCGACAATCCGATCACGGTCAGCGGCGGTATGGAGATCATCAAGGCGGCCAAAATCCTGCTGGATCGCCGTATCAACGGCATGCCGGTGGTGGATGAGGCCGGGAAAGTGGTGGGGATCCTGTGCCAGAGCGACATCATCGCCCAGCAGAAAAAAATTCCCGTACCCTCCCTGTTTTCCTTCCTGGACGGCTATATCAGCCTCAGTTCCGCCAAAAGCCTCGAGAAAGCGGTTCGAAAAATCGCCGCCACCACCGTCGCCGATGCCATGACCCCAAATCCGGTCACGGTCGGACCCGACTCGAGCATCGAAACCGTGGCCGCGCTTATGGTGGACCACAACCTGCACACCCTGCCGGTGGTGGAAAAAGGGGTCCTGGTGGGGGTGGTCGGCAAGGAGGATATTCTGAGGACCTTGATGCCCGCCAGTTCCCAAGGCCCATGACTTGCCTGAATCATGAAGATACTGCTCGTCCACCCCCATTTTATCGACCAGCGCAGCGACGATGACGACGTTGCCGCCATCCCCATGGGCCTTTACTATATCGGCGCCATGCTCCGTGCCAACGACTACGCGGTGGACATCCTCAACGCCTACCACCTCGGCGGCGCCCCGCATCGATTGTATCCGGTGCTGGGCGAAAAGCGGCCGGATGTGGTGGGATTTTCGATTCTGCACGCCAACCGCTGGGGCGCCATCGACATCGCCCGCATGGTAAAAAAAATCAATCCAAAAACCACCGTGGTGTTCGGCGGCGTGGGGGCCACTTTCCTCTGGAACCTCTTCCTGACCCACTTTCCCGAGGTCGATTTCGTGATTCGGGGCGAGGGCGAGCACAGCTTTCTCGAACTGATCCGCTTTCTGCAAACCAACAGCCGTCGCGCGCCCACCCACATCGACGGCCTGGCATTTCGCAACCGGGGAGTGCCTCACAAGAACCGGGACCGAGAACCGGTGGCGGACCTGGACACCCTGCCCATGCCCGCGGACCACTTCACTTTTCAACATCTTGCGCTGTCACGCGGATGCCCGGCGGGTTGCACCTTCTGCGGCTCACCGACGTTCTGGAAACGACGGGTGCGTTTTCACAGCGCCGACTACTTCGTCGCCCAGCTGGAGCGACTGCGACAAAAGGGGCTCTCCACCTTTTTTATCTGCGACGACACCTTCACCCTCAAACGGGACCTGGTAATCGACATCTGCCGCCGCATCGTCGATTCGAATCTCGCGATCGCCTGGACAGCTATCTCGCGGGTGGATTGTGTCGACCAGGAGTTACTGGTCTGGATGCGCCGGGCCGGTTGTATGCAGATCAGCTACGGGGTGGAGAGCGGAAACCGCACCATCCGCGATTTTTACTGCAAGCGGATCAGTGACGCAGCCATCTGCAGGGCCTTTGAGATGACCGTCCGCTGCGGCATCCTGGCACGGGCCTATTTTATCTACGGCGCCCCGGGCGAGTCCGATCAAACCATCGAAGAGAGCCTGGCGCTCATCCGCCGCATCCGTCCCCTCTCGGCCATCTTCTATATCCTGGATCTGTTTCCCGGAACGGCGCTCTATGACGATTTTAAACGGCGCACCGGCGCCAGCGACGACATCTGGCTGGACCGGGTCGAGGATCTGCTCTATTTTGAAACCGACACGAGCTTGAGCCGTGAGAGCGTATTGCGGTTCGGGCGACGGCTGAGAGAGGGCTATTTCGCTCTGCTGCCGGAGTTTGCCGGGCAGGTGGAGCTGCTGGACGACCCCGACCTATACCCGATGCATGCCGACTTTTTTTCCCGCTTGGCGCTGACATTCAGCCACGGCGATTATGCCGTCAACCCGCTGATCCAAAAAAAGCTCAGGACCGCTGTCCGACTTTTCAAGACCTCATTGACCTACCATCCGGACCATCGCGCCTTCTGGGGTTTGGGACTGGTCTACCAGCACCAGCGTCGGTTTGAGGCGTCGATCGCGGTCCTGAAGCGTGGGATCCGCCGTCACCCGCAGAGCGTGGACCTGCGCCTGAGCGTGGCCAACAGCCTGATCCGCCTGGGCCGTTATGCCGAGGCTCGAACTTACCTGGAGGCCATTGCGGACCAGCCGCAGGTCATCGAGCAGATCATCCGCTGCTGCCGCTTGATGGCGGATAAGGCCGGGGAACAGGCCTGGACGCAGCGGCTGAATCCATCAGGGAGATAGCCTGGGCCCAGGCCGCCGATCACGCCTTTCCGCAGCAGCTGCCCGGCCCGGCACAGCCGGCATGGCCCGGGGACGACCCGCAGCAAGCCGTATCGCCTGCACCGGGCATGGCGGTCGACGGCTTGCCCGAAAATGAAGAGTGGGCCGACATCAGCCTTTTGAGATCGCCGCCGCAGCGTCCGCAACGAACGGGGCTATCTTCGGAAAAAACCAGCATCTCGGCAACCTGGCCGCAATCGGTGCATAAAAAGTCATACAGCGGCATGCCTTCCTCCTTTTCACCGGTCTCTGTAACCAGCGCTCATTTGTGCACGCAGCCCCCGATCTGAACGCCGTGATGGTGGCCGCAAACCTGGCCCGGCTCGAATGCGGGCAGGTTGCCGGCTTTGATCAAGCGGGCGTTTTCAGCCACGGTTCCTTCAATGGCCCGGTACACGGCAACTCCTTCGCTGATCAGCTTCTTCAGCGCACCACCACCGATTCCGCCCACCACAACCCCGTCCACCTTGCGCTGCCCCAAGGCAGCCATAGGGTTGCAGGAGCCGTGCTCATGATCCTGGTCCGGATTTTCGAACGCCTCGACCACATCCGTCTCCAGGTTGACAAAAACAAAAAAGGGGGCTGAGCCGAAATGGCCGTGAACCACACTCGCCAAACCCTGGTTGTTGACTACCGGAAAAGCGATTTTCATCTTATTGGGTCTCCCTCATCGTTGGCTGACAAAAAGTCCATAGTGGTACCTGAATCAACTTTGCTTACCCTTGGGTGGCTTTCGTTTAGGTATATAGCTCAAAACGACGGCCCCTTCAAGAGTTACCTGCGGGCGTTTCGGCCTCGCGGCCGGCAGTGCCCGCACAAAGGATCCAATCGAATATGATGTTGCCTAGACCCGGCCCCTATGCTATATGTTGGGCCAGTAACCGATTCCGGATCCTGAATCTGAGCCAGGCCGAATGACCTCAATCGTCCTATTCACCCACTGCCGGTCTCCCTGCACGGCTCCTTCGCCCCAGTCATGCGCCGCAGCCCTGCGGCGCCGGGGTCGATCCGGCCCCCAAAGCCGCCATCTTGAAGGAACCGACCCATCAGCGGGAACCGCCCCATTCCGCCAGGAGGTTCGATGAGTCCTGCATCCCCAGGCCAACGAAAAATTTTCGTACTGGACACCAATGTCATCCTGCATGACAGTTCCTGCATCAACCAGTTCGACGAACACGACATCGTCATCCCCATTGCCGTGATCGAGGAGCTGGACCGGTTCAAGAAAGGCAAGGAGATCCTGAATTGCAACGCCCGTGAATTTGCCAGGGCCCTGGACACGTTAACCGGAGATCGCCTATTCAACGGCGGGGTTCCCATCGGTCCTGGTAAAGGCAAGATCAGCGTCTGCCTGGACCGGGCGCTGCACGAGATCCTCCAGCCCAACTTTTCTCCGGACAAGCCGGATCATCATATTCTCAACGCCGCCTACCACATCGCCTGTGATCATGCATTTGACCGGGTCATCCTGGTCAGCAAGGATGTCAACCTGCGCATGAAGGCCAAGTCCATCGGCCTGATGGCCCAGGATTACAACACCGACCGCGTCCAGGCCCCAGCCGATATCTACAAGGGCGCCCGGATAGTGGAAGATACCCCCGTCAGCACCATCGACCAGCTCTTCGTCAAACCATTCGAAATGGCCGCCGCCTGCCTGGACCTGAGCGACCCCCTGCTGGCCAACGAATACGTGATCCTGAAAAACGGCAGCAAATCGGCCCTGGGCGTCTTTCTACCCCAGACCCGGTCGATTCGCCGCATCGACACCCAGAGCTGTTACGGTATCCGCCCCCGCAACGCCGAACAGTGCTTTGCCCTGGACGCCTTGACCAACCCGGAGGTGCCGCTGGTCACCATCACCGGCAAGGCCGGTACCGGCAAAACCCTGCTGGCCCTGGCGGCCGCCTTGGAAAAACGGCGTGGTTACCGTCAAATTTTCATCGCCCGACCGTCGGTACCGTTGAGCAACAAGGACATCGGCTTCCTGCCCGGCGATATCCAATCCAAACTCGACCCCTACATGCAGCCCCTTTACGACAACCTGGCCGTCATCGAAAGCAGCCAGAGCGCTAAAAACGGCAACAACCATGGCCGTCGGGTCAAAGAGCTGCTGGATGAAGAGAAAATCATCGTCACCCCCCTCTCCTACATTCGCGGTCGAAGCATCGTGAAGGTCTTTTTTATCGTCGATGAGGCCCAAAACCTGACCCCCCACGAGGTCAAAACCATCATTACCCGGGCCGGTGAAGGAACCAAGATCGTCCTAACGGGCGACATTTACCAGATCGACCATCCCTACCTGGACAGCCGCAGCAACGGGTTGAGCTATCTCATCGAGAAAATGAA
Organism: Desulfosarcina sp.; assembly: GCA_046484885.1. Lineage (GTDB taxonomy): Bacteria > Desulfobacterota > Desulfobacteria > Desulfobacterales > Desulfosarcinaceae > Desulfosarcina. The sequence goes on from JAWOIA010000168.1 coordinate 6,911, forward strand.
AGGCCAGCCCCTCTATACCCACATCAACCTGGAAAAAGGGGAGCGCAGTGAGCTTTCAGACCTGGCCATCAGCCTGCTTTAACGCCGCGAACCGCCGCTGCACCAACCCGACAGGCGCTGGAAACCGATGCCGCCGCAGCTGAAACCCATCCAAGCGGACCGGCGCGCGCAGGCGGCCATTGACCTGCTCGCCGCCCTGCCCATCGCCTCGGACCGGCTGCCGGGCATCGGCGGCACCATAAAATCCGTTCCGGAACATTTTGTGGTCGAAGAGCGCCTGCCTTACACGGCCTGTGGTGACGGGGAGCACGTCTACCTGACCTTCCGGCGCAGCGGATGGAACACCGCCGATGCCGCCGGCCTGATCCAACGCTGTTTAGGCTTGGAACAGGCCGATGTAGGCTGGGGTGGCCGCAAGGATAAAACCGCCGTGGTCGTACAGACCATCAGCCTGCGCTGCGGGGTCGATCGGCCCCTGGCCGATATTCAAGCGACAGTGGCCGATCTGCCGTTTGAGATGGTGGCCTTGGCGCGCCATCGCAACAAAATCAAGCTCGGCCACGTCGCCGCCAACCGATTCAGCATCGTCGTCAGCGACCCCGAAGCCGATGCGCTGCCCCGGGCCAGGGCCATTGCCGAAAGCCTGAAGGAGACTGGCATACCCAACTTTTTCGGCCCCCAGCGCTTCGGCCACAAATGGCGGAATGTCCACCAGGGGTTTGCCCTTTTTTCACGACCCCAAAAGGGCCTCCAGGCGACGTTCATGGTTTCGGTGGTCCAGTCGGCGCTGTTCAACATCTGGCTCAAACAGCGCATGGCGAGCGGTGACTTTCGCCGGCTGCTGGCCGGAGACCTTGTCAAAAAGAGCGACACCGGGGGCATGTTCATCGTCGAAAACCCGGCAGTCGAATCGCCCCGCTTCGCCGCCGGGCAAATCGTCACCACCGGACCCATTTACGGCTTCAAGATGAAACCGGCCCGGGATGCGGCCGGTGCGGTCGAGGCGGCGCTGCTCGAGCAGTTCGGCCTTACCCCGCAAGCGTTCCGGCGCCTGCGCGCACCGGGGTCGCGACGGGAGGCGATTCTCAACCCGACCGACCTGGAAATCGTAGCGGTGGACGAAGGCCTGAAGTTTGGCTTCAGCCTGCCTTCCGGGGCCTACGCCACAACCGTGCTGCGTGAATTCATGGGAGCTGAAAAAAACGGTCCAGATGCTTGAGCCCCTGGCGGGTAGCCACCCGCAGCCGGCAAAAAAGCCATTCAACCAGGACTTAGGATTGTAGCGATGGATATCGGACTGATTCTGCTCAAAGTGCTGGCGCTGTTCATGGCCCTGACGTTTCATGAGTTCGCCCACGGCTGGGTGGCCAGGCGGCTGGGGGATCGCACCGCCGAAGCTCAGGGGCGCTTGAGCCTGAACCCCAAGGATCACATCGACCCCGTCGGCACCATCCTGATGCCGGCCATGCTGATCCTGATGAAATCGCCGGTGGTCTTTGGCTGGGCCAAGCCGGTGCCCATCGATCCGCGCAACTTCGCGGACCCACGCCGGGGCATGATGTGGGCGGCCCTTGCCGGCCCGATGATCAACCTCTTCCTGGCAGCCGTTCTCTCCCTGTTTTTCAAGGCCATGCTGGCTGCAGGTATCTACATTCAGGGGCTGCTGCTGTTTCTGCTGATCGCCATTCAGCTCAATGTGTTCCTGGCCGTTTTCAACCTCATCCCCATTCCCCCGCTGGATGGCGGCCGGGTGTTGATGGGCCTGCTGCCTCCCAGGCAGGCCATGGCCTACAGCCGCATCGAGCCCTACGGCTTCATGATCGTGATAGCCCTTCTGTACTTCAATGTTCTGGACCGGTTCATTTTCTACCCCATCCAGGTGATCCTTCGTTTTTTGGGAATCGGCTGACCGCTCATCCGCCCCAACCCATCCAGACTGCGGCATTCGTTTTTTTGACCCGCCTACACCGTCCGTTCTTCCAGGACCTCCCCCCGGGTACTGATGGTCACCAGCCGGGCGGGGACCGTCACACCGGCCTTTTCCATCCCTTTTTGAACAATCATGGGCAGGCCCGAACAGCAGGGCACCTCCATCACCATGGTGGTGACACTTTTCACGTTCGCCGTCTGAAAAATATCGGCGAACTTGTCGATATAGGATTGGACGTGGTCGAATTTGGGGCAGCCCAGCATGACGGTCTTGCCGGCCAGGTAGTCCCGGTGCAGGCTGGGAAAGGCTAGGGGTACACAGTCGGCCGTCACCAGCAGATCGGCGTTTTTGAGAAACGGCGCCGTGGGCGGAATCAGCCGGATCTGAACGGGCCAGTGAGTCAGCGCCGAATCGGCCGCGGCCAGGGACCTGGGGGCATTGGCGCCCTGGCAGCCGGCGCGCGGAGCGAAGCTCTGAATCTGACTCGACGGGCAACCACAGGCCAGGGTCTGCTTTCCTGCTTTTTCCTTTTGCGCCTCCACGTGCTGCTCCACGGCCTGTTCGTCGAAGTCGTCGGCTTGGCGTTCGATTATTTTCAAAGCATCCTGGGGGCATTCGCCGATGCAGGCACCTAAGCCGTCACACAGGTTGTCCGAAATCACCCGCGCTTTGCCGCCGATGATCTGAAGGGCGCCCTCGGCGCAGGAGATGACGCAGTTGCCGCATCCATCGCAGCTGGCTTCGTCGATTTCGATTATCTTTCGGGTCACTTTCATGGATATCACCTTTTTCTCTTCCGCCGGTAAGCCGGAGGTGGGTTCGAAGCCGCTGACGGGCTCCGGCAGTTATGCGCGCAAGACCGTGCGGGCCTCGGTTCGGCCGCTTTCGGTCCGGAATTGTTCGGCAATTTGGGTTTCCATCTGCTCGGCGCTGAGACCGTTCTCCTTTTGGCGGTCTTCCAGATGGGCGACCGCATCCGCGTCGCAGAACACCTTGAAGTCGAGCGTCTCCTCGCTGCGCGGATGATAGTGGTGGGCGACGATGTCGCAAACCGCTTCGATCAAGGCCGGCTTGGCGCCCAATTTTTCCAATATCTCACGAGCCACGGCCGGCCCTTCCTGCTCCCGGTCGCCGGCAGCGCGGCGGCCATCCTTAGACTGGGCCGCCACGCTGCCGATGTCGTGCAGGTAGGCGCCACACAGCACCACCGCCGGGTTGGCGCCCTCGGCCCGCCCGATGCGCTCGGCGTAGCGGGCCACCCGCATGGCATGACCGATGCGTTTGAAGTCGCCCCGGAAATAACGCTTCATCTCGATGGCCACCCGGTCCTTGAGCAGATCTTCCTGCTTCACCAGAAACTCCTCGGGCAGGGTGCCGATGCACTGCTCGGCGTACTGGCAGTAAGCCGCACAGCCAAAATCCAGGCTCGGGTTGACGAAGCGGTGTTGACAGCCGGGGCATTTGCGGGTGGTGTCGTCCTTGAAGAACTCCACATTCTCGCCGCACTGGGGGCAGGGCACCTCGTAGATGGCGCCGGGTTTCCAGTAAAACGTATCTTGGCCGGGGCATTTCATGACGCTTCTCCATTCACCGGGTGGGCTCACAGCGGCCGGTTGCCCGACCGCCGTGAACCGGTCCGGTCATTGCTGTTGAAAAGATCGCTTATCCCAGAATCGCCCGCAGGTCCGCATCCGGGGTGCCGATGGGCATGATATTGAAGTTCTTCACCAGCACATCCAGCACGCTGGGAGTGATAAAGGCCGGCAGACTGGGCCCCAGACGGATGTCCCGGATCCCCAGGTGCAGCAGGGAGAGCAGGATGACACACGCTTTCTGCTCGTACCAGGAGAGGATCATGGAGAGGGGCAGATCGTTGACCCCGCACTCAAAGGCACCGGCCAGGGCCACGGCGATCTGGATGGCCGAATAGGCGTCGTTGCACTGGCCCACATCCAGCAAACGCGGAATGCCTCCGATGTCGCCCAGGTCCTTGTCGAAAAAGCGGAACTTGCCGCAGGCCAGGGTCAGGACCACGCAGTCCTGGGGGACCTTCTCGACGAATTCGGTGTAATAGTCGCGCCCCGGTTTGGCGCCATCGCAGCCGCCCACCAGGAAAAAGTGCCGAATAGCTTTGTTTTTAACCGCCTCGATGACGGTGGGGGCGACACCCATGACTGCGTTCCTGGCAAAGCCGACCATGACCTGCTTGCCGGGTTTATCCTCCGCAAATCCGGGCATTTCCAGGCTTCGCTGGATGGCCGGGGTGAAATCCTTGTCGGCGATGTGGGCCACTCCGGGCCACCCCACCAGGCCGGTGGTGAAGAGGTTGTCCTGATAGGACTCCCTGGGCTTTTGAATGCAGTTGGTGGTCATGACGATCGCCCCGGGGAAAGCGGCGAACTCCTTGGCCTGATTCTGCCAAGCGGTGCCGTAGTGACCGTAGAAATGGCTGTAGCGCTTCAATCCCGGATAGCCGTGGCAGGGCAGCATTTCACCGTGGGTGTATACGTGGATCCCCTTACCCTCGGTCTGCTTGAGGATGGTCTCCAGGTCCTTCAGATCATGGCCGGAGACGAGAATGGCTTTGCCCTTTTTGGCCCCCAGCGGAACGGCCGTGGGCACGGGGTGGCCGTAGGTTCCGGTATTGCCGGCATCGAGCAGTTCCATGGCCCGCAGGTTCACCTCACCGCACTTGAGCGCCAGGCCGACATAATCGTCCACACCGAGGCGGTTGTCCAGGGTGGCCGCCATGGCCTCGTGGATAAAGGCATCGATCTTCTCATCTTCCTGACCCAGGATGCGGGCGTGGTCGGCGTATGCGGCCAGGCCCTTGACGCCGTACACGACCAGCTCGCGCAGCGAGAGAATGTCCGGATTCACGGTCGGATCCGACTTGACGCCCACCGTTTCGCCCTGGGCCACCATGCCGGCCATGTCGGCCGCTGGAACAAAGGTGGCCGGGCCGTCGCCAAAAGCAACCGCAGCGCCAGCCGATTGTACCTTGGCCTTTAGGGCCTCACGGTGTTTCACGGCGTCTTTGACCAGGCTGACAAAGCGGGCCGGATCAAAATCGACATTGGTCAGGGTGGAAAAAATCGCTTCAGCGGTGAAGGCATTGACCGCCCGATCGCTGACATTGACCGTGGCCCCTTGCACCGCCACCTGGGCGATTCCCTTGACTGCATAGATCAGCAGGTCCTGAAGGGCCGCCACCTCGGGCTGCTTGCCGCACACGCCGATTTTGGTGCATCCTTCGCCTTTGGCCGTCTGCTCGCATTGATAACAAAACATGGTGTCTTCTCCTTGGTTTGGTGTTTTTTGCTTTCGGGTTCACGCCGCGGGTGTCACTGACGCCACCCTGTTTTCCCGAGGGTTGACTTTTTTCTACACCGTGCCGACAGGCTTGACATTGACCTGGGTCAACTGTTTCGTATTTTTTTTGACCACGGGCCCACTGCGGGCCACGATTGAAAACCGCCGCACGGCCCCGGCCGGTTCAACCGCCTTGACATCCTTCAAAAACCAGGCAAAACTGGTGGCTCGAAACCAACGGATGGTCACGGGTTCATCAAGAGGGGCGCCGAATGAAAAAAATTGACCCGATACTGTCGATCACCCCACTTTTCCAGGGCCTTTCGGTGCAGCAGCGCGATGAGATCAGCGCCATCGCCGTTGATCGCCGCTACCAGCGGGGCGAGCTCATCTTCATGGAAGGCGACAAAGCGGACGGATTTTACATCGTCGCCGAAGGCCAGGTAAAAATATTCAAAACATCCCTGGAGGGGAAAGAGCAGATCCTGCACATCTACGGGCCGGGCAACCTTTTTGGCGAAGTACCCGTCTTCTCCGGGGCCAACTTTCCGGCCAATGCCCAGACCCTGGCCGCCAGCCGCATCCTGTTTCTACCGCGAGCGTCCTTTGTGGGGCTGATCGCCCGGCACCCGTCCCTATCCATGAACATGCTGGGGGAGCTTTCGATGCGGTTGCGGCAGTTCACGCTCCAGATCGAAAACCTCTCTTTGAAAGAAGTTCCCTCCCGCCTGGCATCCTACCTGATCTACCTGGCCGAGGAGCAAGCGCGCACCGACCGGGTGACGCTGGATATTTCCAAAGGACAGCTGGCCAGCCTTCTGGGAACCATTCCTGAAACCCTTTCGCGGATTTTTGCCAAAATGACGGCCCAGAGCCTGATCCGCGTCGAAGGCAAGGAGATCCACCTGCTGGATCCGCCGGGGCTGGAAGCACTGTCGACGGCCGGCAGGCTCATCGAATAGGATTCGCGTCAGGCACCAGAAAAAACCCCGGCGCATTTTTTCCGATTGACACACCGCACTGGAGCCAATGGGGCCGGAAGGAAAAGGGAGCCGCCTGCCCGGTGGGGCCTTGGTGGGCGGAAAGGAACGCTGCGCCGTCAAGGTCAGGCGGGTCCTGACCATAACCGACGGCCGGTTGTCGGGCTAGTGCCGGGTCACTTCGGGTCCAGCTTCTGTTTCAACTGCTTTTCGATTTCGGCGAAGAGACTCTGTTTTTTCTGGGTTTGCTGGGCCTTGATCGTCGCCACCTTCTCTTGCATGGCATCTTTGCCTTTTTTAAAGCGCTTCAACTCCAGCTCCAGACGGCTCTCTTCCACGTCGCGGGGAAGGTCCTCGATGGCCAGGTGGTTGCCGACCACGATCCGGTCACTGAATCCGCTTTTGACCGTGTCGACAATGCCCGCCTCTTTGAAACGGTTGAGCAGGTAGCTGCCCTGTTCATCCGAGTAACTCAACAGCCGGCAGACCGCATCCAGGGAGGGCGGCGCACCGTTCTGATGATCCAGTACCCGCACGGCCGCCACAAACCGGTGGGCAGTGCTATATAAGTCGCTGGGCTTCATGCCAGACAGCTCCTGATCGTCATGGTTGGTCCCACGGGCCCGTTTCGGCCATTTTCTTGACATCCCCCGGCAAGCAGAGTAACATCTGGCGTTGAATTGTCAAGCGACAACCGATGCACGCTTCCCGGAGTTAAGTTTTTCTGAAAATCATTATAATACAATGGTTTTTAACCTGCATTCCACCTCAGGGGGCGTGACGGTTGACGACCATGCAACCAGTTGATCGGGAGATGACACCATGACCGAAATCATGCAGGTAACGGCGAGAGAAATTCTTGATTCCAGGGGCAACCCGACCGTGGAGGTTGACATGCGGCTGGCCTGCGGCGCCACCGGCCGGGCTGCGGTTCCCTCCGGTGCATCCACGGGCACGCGGGAGGCATTGGAGCTGCGCAACACCCGATCCAAACGTTACGGCGGCAAAGGGGTGGCCACCGCCGTCAGCAACGTCAACACCACCATCGCCGACGAAATCCGCGGGATGGATGCCGCTGACCAGCTGACACTGGATGCGTGCCTGCTGGCTCTGGACGGCAGCGCCAACAAATCCAAGCTGGGTGCCAACGCTATTCTGGGCGTCTCCATGGCAGCGGCCCGGGCAGGGGCCAACGCCTTCGGGCTGCCCCTCTTTCGCTACCTGGGCGGCGTCAATGCCCGCACCCTGCCCATCCCCATGATGAACGTGATCAACGGCGGGGCCCACGCCGCCAACAACCTGGACATTCAAGAGTTCATGATCGTCCCCTTCGGGGCGACGACCATGGCCCAGGCCGTCCAGATGGGAGCCGAAACCTTCCATGCCCTCAAAGCCATCCTCGCGGCCAAGGGACTCAGCACGGCCGTAGGTGACGAGGGGGGCTTCGCACCGAACCTGGAATCCAATGAGACGGCGCTGGAATTGATCATGGAAGCCATCCAGAATGCCGGCTACACCCCCGGGAAGGATATGGGGTTGGCCCTGGACGCGGCTGCCTCGGAATTTTATGAGAAGAAAAAATATATTTTAAAAAGTGAGAACAAGTCTCTGTCCGCCGTGGAAATGGTCGATTACTATGAGACGTTGGTGGAAAAATACCCCATTTTGTCCATTGAAGACGGACTGGCCGAGCAGGATTGGGAAAACTGGATCGTGTTGACCGACCGCTTGGACGACTATATTCAGATCGTTGGTGACGATATTTTTGTAACCAACCCCACCATTTTTGCCAAGGGCATCGAGGACGGGATCGCCAACTCCATTCTGGTCAAGCTGAACCAGATCGGCACGGTCAGTGAGACCCTGGAGGCCATCGCGATGGCCCGGCAGGCCGGCTACACCACCGTGATTTCCCATCGCAGCGGCGAGACCGAAGACACGTTCATCGCCGATCTGGCCGTGGCCGTCAACAGCGGCCAAATCAAAACCGGTTCGCTCTCGCGCTCCGATCGGGTCGCCAAGTACAATCAGCTCATCCGAATCGAAGAGGCGCTGGGAACGGGCGCGCGCTTTGCCCAGGACATCTTCATCGGAGATTAGCCCCGTCTCCAGAAACCCAAGGGGAATCCGAGTCTCCACCCATGATCATGGAACGTCCATCCTCTGTGCAACGATCGCTCCCCCGGGCGCTGGCGGGGCTGCTCATCGCCGCTCTGGCCGTCTGGTTTATCCCGGCGTTGGCGCTCACCCCGGCCGCGGCTGCCGTGTTGGAGGGGGCGCATGTCCTGGAGCTGACGGCCGCATCCATGGGCCGGATCACCGCCCTGCAGGCCGATCAGAAGCTGTGGATCTACCCTTACGGTTCGGAAGCCGAGCCCACCCAAGTTGATGAAACCGTCACCTACCTCATGCCGGAACGGTTCCGGTCGGATTTGGTTTCAGAGCGCATCCAGCGAACCCACCTGGTTTTTGCCAACCATTCCCTCACGGTGATCGATGGGCGGATGACCGTCGGTTCAAACCCCTTCGATCACTACCAGGAGCTGCTGCGAAGCCGCAGCCGACCGCGCCTTATTCGAACCTTGAACCGGCTGGGCGTCCAAACGGCCATCTCCAGCCTGGGGCGCCTGGAAGAGCAGGTGGTGTACGTCCTGGGCGCCCGCTATCCCGACGAATCGGCTTCCCAGCTGGCGGTTGACCAGGCGACCTTTCTGCCCCTGCGCCTGCTGCTCCTGCTGAACCCGGACAGCGACAGCGCACCCCGGCGCCTGGAAATTTTTTACCACGAGTGGCGGAAGGTTGAAAGCGGCTGGTTTCCCATGCAGGTGGTCTTCTACACCGATGGCCGCCTTGCCCGGGAGATCCGGGTAGCGGACTTGCGTTCCAATCCACCCATCCCATCGGACCTGCTGGACCTGGAGGCCTTGAAACGATCCGTTTCCCTGCAGGAAGCCCTTTCGCCCCGGGAGCAGAAAACGGAGACGGTGGAGACGCTGCAGCAGCAGCTGCGGGACTTTCAGAAAAAATTTGAGTAGCCGGTTTTCCTATGCGTCCAAATATGGTACAGGCAGTCGCGGCTGAGGTTTCTTATGGGATATGATACCAAGTACATTTTCGTTACCGGTGGGGTCCTTTCATCCTTAGGCAAGGGCCTGGCGTCGGCGTCCATCGGCGCCCTGCTGGAGAGCCGGGGCCTGACTGTCACGATCCAGAAGCTGGATCCGTACATCAATGTCGACCCGGGCACCATGAACCCTTTTCAGCACGGGGAGGTGTTCGTCACCGATGACGGCACCGAAACCGATCTCGACCTGGGCCATTATGAACGGTTCACCCATGCCAAGCTGGGAAAGGACAACAACTTCACCACCGGCAAGATTTATCACAGCGTCATCACCAAGGAGCGCCAGGGAAAATATCTGGGCGGCACGGTCCAGGTCATCCCCCATATCACCGACGAGATAAAAACCTGCATCCGCAAGGCTTCAGACGGGGTGGATGTGGTTATCGTTGAAATCGGCGGCACCATCGGTGACATCGAAAGCCTCCCTTTTTTGGAAGCCATCCGCCAGTTTCAAAGCGATGCGGGCAAGGGCAACGTGATCTACATTCACCTGACCCTGGTGCCCTACATCGGCACTGCCGGCGAGGTAAAAACCAAGCCCACCCAGCACAGCGTCAAGGAGCTGCGCAGCATCGGAATTCAGCCGGACATTCTGCTGTGCCGCACCGACCGCATGCTCAGCCCCGAAATCAAGTCGAAAATCGCCATGTTCTGCAACGTGGATGCGGATGCGGTGATAACGGCCAAGGATGTGACCTGCATCTACGAAGTTCCGCTGCTCTTTCACCAGGAGGGGCTGGACAACAAAATCGTCGAACTGCTCAACATCTGGACCCGCGCCCCCCGTCTGGAGGATTGGGAAACCCTCTGCCGGCAGATGGGCAACCCTTCCTATGAGGTCACGATCGCCATCGTCGGAAAGTATGTGGACCTTACCGAATCCTACAAGAGCCTCAACGAAGCCCTGATCCACGGCGGCATTCCCAACCGCACCCGGGTCAACCTCAAATTTGTGGACTCGGAAACCATCGATGGCAACTCCTGCAGTCTGAGCCTGAAAGGGATGGACGGCGTGCTGGTGCCCGGCGGTTTCGGCGCCCGCGGGGTGGAAGGCAAAATCTGCGCCGCGCGCTATGCGCGCGAAAATCAGATTCCCTATTTCGGAATCTGCCTGGGCATGCAGATCGCGGTCATTGAATTCGCACGGCACCGGGCCGGGTTGGAGCGGGCCAACAGCACCGAATTCGATCTGAGCACACCCCATCCGGTCATCTATCTCATGGAGAGCTGGTTTGACGATAAATCCGGAGCCATTCAGCGGCGCGACATCCATTCGGACAAGGGGGGTACCATGCGTTTGGGGGCCTACCCCTGCAAACTGACAAAGAACACCCTGGCCTACCGGGCCTACAACACGGAAACCATCTCCGAACGGCACCGCCACCGCTATGAATTCAACAACGTCTACATCGAGCCCCTCACAGCGGCCGGGCTCAGGGTTTCCGGCATCGCCCCCTCGGGTGAGTTGGTGGAGATGGTCGAAATCGAGGATCATCCCTGGTACCTGGGATGTCAGTTCCACCCGGAGTTCAAATCCAGACCCATGACCCCGCACCCCCTCTTTCGCAGCTTCATTGCCGCAGCCCTGAAATTCTCAGGCAACCGCAAATTGGAGAAGTAAATCTGATAAGGTCGTAAAAAGTCGAATTCTTCGCTTTGTGAGGGCTTCGGGGCGCGATTTTGGTGGCGGCTAAATTGCAAGAACTCGTCGCAAGCTCCTCAAACAGCTTGCAATTTTTAACGCCTTCCCCAAAATCGCTGCTTCCCCCGAAGCCCTCAATGGCGCTCAAAATTGACTTTTTACGAGGCTGTCAAATTTACGCTCAGCTCTTCAGAATGGCACTGATCTTTTGGGAAAGCGCTTCCAGGCTATACGGCTTCTGGATAAACCCATTGCAACCACGGGCCATCAGCTCCGTGGCCTGACTGTCGAGGCTGTAGCCGCTGGCCAGCAGGACCTTGACGCGCGGGTCGATCTGCCGGAGCCGGTCAAAGGTTTCGCTGCCGCTAAGGCCCGGCATGATCAGGTCCAGAACTACCAGATCGATGCCATCGCGGTTCTGCTTGAAAAGGGTTACCGCTGCATCGCCGCTTGCAGCGGCGATGCAGCGGTAACCCATCCGGGAGATCATCTCCGTAGCGATCTCCAAAACAATCGCCTCGTCATCCACTACCAGGATGGTCCCCTGGCCGCGTTTAATGTTGGCAGCACCGGGGTGGGCTTGAGTTGTTTCCCGTTGGGAAACCGGCAGATAGATTAAGAATTCCGCGCCACGGTCCACCTGGGACGTCACGTCGATATATCCGGCGTGAGCTTTGATGATGCCATATACCGAGGCCAACCCCAAACCGGTGCCTCTCCCCATCTCCTTGGTTGTAAAGAACGGGTCGAATATGCGGCGTTGGGTTTCTCTATCCATGCCGTGGCCGGTATCGGCCACCTGAAGCAGGATATAGCGGTCCGATGTCAGTTTATACGGCTTTTGTCCGATCTGGTCGCTTTTGAGAAGAGAGGTTGCAAGCCGCAGGTCGCCGCCATTGGGCATCGCATCTGCGGCGTTGACAAAGAGATTAAACAGAACCTGCTCGATTTGGCAGCGGTCAATTTCAACCAAACACGGGGTAGGCGCCAAATCCAGCTGGACCACAACCTCTTTACGGGTTCGATTGAATATTTCGGCGCTCTCTTTGACGATCAGGTTCAGATCAACCACCTTGAGCTCAAACTTTCCCTTGCGCGCATAGCCGAGCAGCTGGCTGGTCAGCTTTGAGCCGCTTTGCACCAATTGGTCTATTTTCTGGAGTTTTTCATAGTGCGGGCTGGTGATCTCCGCATCGAGCATCATGATGGATACGTTGCCCAGGATGCCCATCATCAAGTTGTTGAAATCGTGGGCCAGGCCCCCGGCAAGGGTTCCAATGGCCTCCATGCGCTGGGCCAACTGGAGCTGCGTCTCCATCCTTTTACAATCGCTGATGTCCCGTAGAATCTGCAATATACCGGCTGGCCGGCCGGCAGGGTCTTCGTAGCGCGAGATGCTGATGCTCACATCAATGATTTGACCATCGCGGGTGAAGCGCTTGGTTTCATACCCATGGCAGGTGACGCCTTTTTCGATCACATCCTTTACAATCGCGGCCGCTTTCTGCTTCTCCGGCTCTGGAACGAAGGGGATGGGTTGCCCCTGGATCGCTTCCATGGACCATCCGAACAAATTGATGAAAACCGGGCTAACATAGGTCGTGCGCTGATCGGTATCGCTGATGACAATCGCATCGGCACAGGAGTGTAAAAGTGATCGATACAGCTCTTTCGAGCGTTCGGCCTCCTCATAAAGGGTTCGGTAGCGCTGTTCGCTTTGTATGAGGGCGGATTCGGCATTTTTTCGTTCGGTAATGTCGATCAGGCTGCCTTCAATGTACAAGATCGATCCATCGTCCCCCCTGACGGTCTGGGAATGGTTCTCCACCCAGATCACGCTTTGATCGTAACGGCGCATCTTGACTTCATAGACATTTTCGTCACCGGCGGTCTCAATCACCGCCTGCCATTTTGATCGATCCGCTCGTTGGGCGTAAAGCGCTTCCGCTTTCTGGGAAAAAAACACCTCCTTGGAAGGAAACCCGAGCATTCGAACCAGGGTTGCATTGGCGTCTATGGTGCGACCATCGAAGGTGGTTCGATAAAGACCAACGGGGACGCCGTCAAAAAGACTCCTGAAATGAATGGCGCTCTCTTTCAACGATTCCTGGGCCAGTTTCAGCTCGGCAAGCCGCCCTTCCAAACTCTGAAAAAGCTTGCGCAGTTGATGCCGCATGGACTCGTAGGCGCAGGCCAGCACGCCGATTTCATCCTTCCGGCTGATCAAATCGGATTCGATGGATGCCTCCCAGCGCCCGTCTCCGAATTTTTCGGCGGTGGTCGCCAGGGTCTGCATGGGCAGCATGTAGCGCAGGGCGGATCGGCGGCCGATGAAATAAACACTGAGAAAGGTCGCCGCCAGAAACAGGACCATGATGACAGCGGCGACGCGCATCCGGCCAGCCAGAAATTGATGAAAGCGCTCCTGAATCACAGCAGCGTTGACTTCCATTGCAACAACCGGGGCTGAAAATTCATCAATATAGGTGGTTGCCGCAACCATGAGCGGGGGCCCCTGAAGAGGCGCCGCTACCGGAGTCATGGTCATGTATTTTTTCCGAATGGAGCCGTCGGGTTCCATCCAGTCATAATACCCGGAAACCTCTATTCCGGAAAGGGAGCGTTCGAAAATCGCCCACCACGACGGGATCTCCTCGGACAAAGCGGCCATTTCCTGGTCGATCAGATTTAAATTGGGATGGATGCGCATGATGCCGGTACCGGCTTCATACAGGCACACATAACCGGTTTCCCCGACCGGCTGCCGGGCGATGGCCTGAAACTGACTCGATTCCTGCAGATCCCGCATCTCCATCTCAGGCCGGAAGGATAAATAAAGAGCGGCCTGCTTGGACACATCTCTGGCCTTGGTTTGGATGATCTGCTGACCCAGCGTTTCCAGCTCGTTTTGGGCGTCCCGATTCAGTTGGTAAAAGGCCGTTTCCAGCAACTTGGATTGATGGCGCTGAACCAGATATCCGCCGACCGTGGCAACCATCGAAAAAGAAATCACCGGAATAAAGGAAATCAACAAATATTGTTTGGCAAATTCTCTGACCATCGATTGCGATGGTTTTTCACCGTTTAGCATGAGTTCACCTCAAGATCGGGTGACGCCCCCACGGGGGCGGGGGGCTGGCACGTTCAGTCGACCGCACCGCTGGGTGGTTTCTGGCCTCCGGGCATGGTTTTTTGGTCAAACCAACGAGATGCTTCCTTGCCGGCATTCGACTCCCGCCGATCCAGTCAACCATCGCATCGGTATCCTGCCAGGGGCCTTGGGTGTTTGCGACAAAGGCACCGGGCCTATATACGAGTATCGATCAAGCAACCTAAAATCTTTAACAATTCCGGGCCGGGCCGGGCAAGACGGATCGCAGGCCCCCATGGTCGATGGGCAGCGCCTTGCCAAAACAGGGCCCGACTGATATTTGGCCTAGCATGCGGTATGGAATGGTTTTTTGCATGCCAGCGGTCACACCAACCCCTGCCGCCAAAGCAGAGCCGAGGGGATGCACACCAGCGCTGGAAGGAACTGGTGGCCGGATACCCCCATGAATGATTTTCCTAAAACGGTCTTGCGGTATGGCGGCTAAATCGGTATAAAAGGGCGAATTATTTCACGGCAGCAGTCACTTCGCCCTATTCAGCTGAGCCCACCCGCACCCGCGTTGCATCGAGGAGGCACCATGGTTGAACCCCGAACCTGGGACTGGGAGACCGGTGAAAAAAAAATTGCTCTGGAGGCTTGGAAACAGCAATACCGCTGGGTCGAGGAGCCCTATGTCAGCCCTGATGGTGAACGCGTTGCCGCCATCGTCAACGTCGCAGCAGGCGAATTCACCGTCTGCGTCAACGGCCAGAATTGGGGGGAATCGGTTTTCGATAAGATCTGGCACCTGCGCTTCTCGCCGGACGGCCGGCTCACGGCCCTGGTTTCGGAGATGGGCGAGTGGACCATGGCCGTAGACGGTGTGGCCTGGGAAAACAAATTCGGCTACATCTGGGAGCCCCGCTTCAGCGCCGACGGCGCCGCCATCGCCGCTGCCGTTCAGCAGGATATGCGATACGCCGTGGCGCTGAACGGAACGGCCTGGAATCAGATGTTTTCCAATCTGACCTATTTCACCTTGAGCCCCGACGGTCGGCACACTGCCGCTGCCGTCCAGGTGGAGGCGGCGGACTCGGGTGAAATCCACAAATTCCAGGAGGGGACCTTCACCGCCGCCCTGGACGGCCAACCGTGGGACGCACGCTTCGTCAACGTCTGGAACCTGGCCATCAGCACCGACGGCCGGCACCTGGCGGCCGAAGTCCGACTCAACCTCTACGAATACACCATTGCCGTGGATGGCACAGCCTGGGATTCGCGCTACGCCACGGTCTGGGAACCGGCTTTCCATCCGAGAACCACCGCCGTGGTGGCCCCGGTGCGGGAAAAGGGGTTGTGGGCCCTGGCCGAGAACGGCAAGGTGATCTGGGACCGCCGTTTCGTTCAACTCTGGCACCAAATGTTCAGCCCCGACGGTAGCCGGCTGGCCGCCATTGTTGCCCCCCGCTACGGCCGCTGGACCGTGGCCGTAGACGGTGTGCCCTGGCGGGCGACCTTCGGCAAGCTGGTCAGCGACGCCCTCTTCAGCCCCGATGGCGCGCGCATCGCCGCCCTGGCCAAGGATGAGGAAACCTACCGTGTGGTGGTGGACGGCGACCCCTGGTCCGACGTCTGGGATATGGCCTGGAAACCGGTCTTCAGCCCTGACGGCAAGGACGTCGCCGCCAAGGTCGAAAAGAACGGCCGCTACACTTACACGATTAACGACCGGGTCTGGTCCCATTCCTGCGAAGCCGCCTGGGATCCGGTCTTCAACCCCGAAGGAACCCGTCTGATGCTGCGGACCGTGGAAGATGGGGTTTACGTTCGAAGGGTGGTCGCCGTTTCCGGCCTCACCGGTTGAAAAGGAGAAGAGACGCATGCATAGCTTCTACAACTTTGTGAGCGGACCGCTGGCATGGGTCGCCTTTATCCTCTTCTTTGGGGGCAGCATCTACCGCATGGTCCACATGCTGCTGCTGGTGGCCAAAAAGGAGCGGTTTATTTTCACTTACATGAGCTGGCGTTACAGCCTCAGGTCCATCCTGCGCTGGATCGTACCCTTTGCCACGGTCAACTGGCGACGCCACCCCCTGCTCACCGTGGTCACCTTCACCTTTCACATCTGCCTGATCATTACGCCCGTTTTTCTCTTCTCCCACGTGGTGCTTTGGCAGGAGGCCTTCGGCATCAGCTGGTGGGCGCTGCCCGATGGTTTGGCCGACGTCATGACCGTCATCGTTATATTGGGAGCCGTCTATTTCCTGGTGCGGCGCGTCACCCGACCCGAAGTCCGGTTCGTCACCTCGGCGTCGGATTTCGTGATCCTGGCGATTGTGGCGGCGCCTTTTGTAACCGGGTTCATCGCCTACCATCAGTGGTTTTCCTATCCGCTGATGATGAGCCTGCATGTACTGGCCGGGAACATCATGCTGGCAGCCATCCCCTTCACCCGGCTCAGCCACATGTTCTTTGCGCCTTTTACCCGGGCCTACATGGGTTCCGAGTTCGGCAAGGTGCGGCACGCCAGAGACTGGTAGCCGAAAAGCGATCGGGTCAACCCGCCGCCGGTGAGCAGCCAATCCCGGTGTGAGCGGAAAAGGAGTTCCAACATGATGGAACCAGTGAAAAAAACATCTGTCCCCGTTGTGGACGATGGAATCGATGTCGGTATCTCCCGGCTCACCGAGGCCAAAATCGCGGCGGTAATCAACAGCGTGATCGATGCTGAAACCGGCGCCCGGCTAAGAACCTACGTGGAGACCTGCATCCACTGCGGACTGTGCTCGGAAGCCTGCCACTACTACCTCTCCCACGACAACGACCCCCATTTCTCACCGGTGGGCAAAGTCAAGCAGACCATCTGGGAGATGTTGAAGCGCAAAGGACGGGTCAGCCCGGAATTCATCCGACAGGCGGTCATTATCGCCCAAACCCAGTGCAATCTGTGCAAGCGTTGCGCCCAGTATTGCCCTTTTGGCATCGACATCGCTTATCTCATCAGCGTGGTGCGTCGGATCATCCACAAACTCGGGGCCACCCCACGCTACATCCAGGACACCGCCCACAGCCACGCGGTGACCATGAACCAGATGTGGGTCAAAGGAGATGAGTGGCCCGACACCCTCCAGTGGCAGGAAGAGGAGGCACAAGCGGAGATCCCGGACCTGCGTATCCCCATGGAAAAGGAGGGGGCCGACATCATGTACAGTGTCATCGCCCCGGAGCCCAAGTTCCAGGCGCAGCTGATCTACCAGGCCGCGGTGATCATGCATGTGGCCGGGGTCAACTGGACCATGCCCGCCACCATGGGCTGGGATAACAGCGACATGGCCATGTTCACCGGAGACAACGAAATCATGGGCCGGGTCAAGCGGGCCCATTTTGAGACCGCCGCCCGCCTCAAGGTCAAAAAAATCGTCATGGGCGAATGCGGCCACGCCTTTCGCAGTGTCTACGACATGGGCAACCGCTGGCTGGGTTGGGCCATGCCGCCCTTTACCATCGTGCATGCCATCGAATTCTACCACGACCTCATCCAAGCAGGCCGAATCAAGATCGCCAAAAAGTACCAACCTGCCGTCACCCTCCACGACCCCTGCAACGTGGTCCGCGGGGGCGGTCTTCACGAGAAGGCCCGCTATGTCGCCCACGCCCTGTGCGAGAACGTGATCGAGATGCACCCCAACCGGGAGCACAACTACTGTTGCTGTGCCGGCGGCGGCGTCATCAACACCGGCCCCCCGTTCAAAATGACGCGCATCGAGGGCAACCGGGTCAAGGCCGAACAGCTTTTTGAGGCCAAGACCAAGGGCGCCGAGGTGCTCATCGCACCTTGTCACAACTGCCACAGCGGTCTGCACGACATCGTCCAGCACTATGAAGTCGGCCTGGAGATCAAGTTTTTCGGGGACATCATTTACGAAGTCATGGAAAAGCCCGTGGGAGACCAGGAGGGAGCATGAAACAGGTCACGCCGATCGCGGCGCTGCTGGTGGCAGGAATCGTTCTGGCCCTCAGCGCGGCATGGTCACAGGAGGATATGACCGTGGTGGACAACGCCGTTTTTGAAAACCCGCGCAGACCCCCGGCGGCTTTCAACCACGAGGAGCACAATGAAAAGGCCTTCCTTTTCGACTGCGCCGCATGCCACCACGTTTACGAGGACGGCGAGCTGGTGGAAGGCGCCTCCTCGGAAGATCAGCGCTGCTCGGATTGCCACGACCTAAAGGGGTCACAGGGCCGGCCGTCGCTGATCCAGGCCTTTCACGGCCAGTGCAAAGGCTGCCACCTGGCCGAGAAAAAAGGCCCCATCCTGTGCGGTGAGTGCCACGTCAAACCATAGCGCGCCTGGATGGGTATAACCCGGCAGCGCTGCTGCGCCCGACAGGGATCGACCCGCGCAAACCATCCCAGCATAAGGAGACCCCCTCCGATGCCCAAAAAAATCCTCATCATCGACGACGATCCGGTTGTGGTGAAATACCTCGAAGCCGTTTTCAGCGACAACGGCTATGCAACCTGCAGCGCTTCCAGCACCATGGAGGGACTGGCGGTCGTTAAAAAGGAAAAACCGGACCTGATCACCCTGGACCTTCAGATGCCCGGTGAGTGGGGGCCTCGATTCTACCGCAAACTGCGTCAGGACCCTGAACTGAGAGAGACCCCGGTCATTGTGATCAGCGGCATCGATGGCGACCACGCCATCAAAGACGCCATCGCCTATGTCAGAAAGCCCTTTGATCCGGAGAAACTGGTGGGAATTGTAAAGAACACAATTGGTTAACCCTAAGCAAACAGACGCGTGATCTCGTCTCCATCAAACTGGGGCCATGGTGCCGGCAACCCGTTTTCAAACGCCTGAATGCCGGGTTGATCGGATGTCACCACGCCGATATCGGCAACGGCAATGTCGTTGTTGAGCAGGTCGTCGATCAGTCGTTGCGCATATTGCGGCCGACAGCAGATCAACAGGCTTCCCGATCCGATCAGTCCTAAAGGGTCGATACCCAGGATGTCCGCCATGCGGCGGGTGTGACGATAAACCGGAAGCGCATCGCGCTGGATGCGGATGCCCCGGCCGCCGGCCTGGCTCAACTCCGTCAGGGCCGTGGCGATGCCACCCTCGGTCACATCGTGCAGGGCCGAAACCCCGTTGATCTTCCAGGCAATCCGGGCTTCGGGCAGGATGCTGATCATGCCCTGAAACCGTCTGCAGGCATCGATCTCTGCCGCGTGCATGCCCTTGTTCAAAAGCAGGGCCCTGAACTCCGCGGCGATGATGGCGGTTCCCTCCACAGCCACGCCTTTGGTGACCAACACCCGATCGCCGGGAGCCATGCGACGCTTTCGAATCAGGTCATTACGGGCGATCGTGCCGGCCATCATGCCGCTTACCACCGGTCGACAAACCGCGTCGGTAACCTCGGTATGACCCCCGCATAGGCTGATGCCCTCCAGGGAACAGGCAGCGTGAAGATCGGCAAAGATCCGCCGCACCTGAGACCGGCTGAACCCACAGGGCAGCAGGAGGGTAGTCAACATCCAGCGGGCCTCCGCACCGGCTGTGGCCAAATCGTTGGCATTGATCAAGACGACATAACGGCCAATGGATTCGGTGGCAAAAGTGATCGGATCGGTCTTGAGCACCAGCACGGCTTCACCGTCAATATCCACGGCCGCGGTGTCCTCACCCACCGATGGGCCCACGATCACCGTCGGGTCGTCGATGGGGTAGCCGCTCAAGAGCTCTGCGAGGAATGGGTTGGGCAGTTTTCCGGCCGGAAGGGAGAACCCGTCGCGCAGGATCGGTTCCAAATCCAAAAGGGTTTGCAATACGAAGTGGCAGCAAAGGTCGTCCGGAAGCGCCCGGCCGTTGGAAAGGTAGGCCGTCAGGCTGCCGGCGCTGCGTCCGGCCTGCATGTCAAAGCCAAAGTCACCCACCAGCAGCAGGTGGGCGGGCGCCACACCCATCTTTTCCGCCGCCAGCAGCACCCCTTCACCGGACGGCTTGATCCTGACCGGGTCTTCCCGGGTAACGACAACGTCGATATCGGCCAGGCCCAGGCCGACAAAATTGTCCAGTGCCCGCAACACCGAGGCCCGGCTGTTGCGAGTGAGAATGCCCACCGCTATACCGGCTTTTTTTATAAAGGCCACCATCTGCTCGGCACCGGTGTTGGGTTGCGACACCGCCGCCCCGTCCAGTTCGAAGCGATCGAGCTGGTGGGCCATGGCGCGACGCTGCCGTTCGTCTGTCACACCGGCCATAAACTCCAGCACCGGAACCGTGTCGGGACAGCCGATGGCCTGTTTGATGACCGAAAAATCGAGGGCCCCGGGACGGGTCAGGGTGCCGTCAAAGTCGAAAAGAACCCCATCGATGCGGTACGGTTCCCCCGCCGTGGAGTTGACCGGCGCCGGTTTAACGATATGGTTCAACAAAATGCTCCTGATTGATTATGGGATCTTGGGGCTGGTAGTGCACATGACGCGCAACATTGGGCTTTTGAGGAGACCGTCAATATGGTAGTCTGCCCTGCCAGCGACAATTCGTTTACACCACCGTTAGGATTCAAACCGTGCTCTCACGCAGGCAGGAAAACGCCGATCAGATTTTTCAGCGCCTGGTGGACCACTTCTACCGCAAATGGCCGCGCCCGGCACCGCCGCCCCACCGGCTGCGATCCTGCCGCCTGATCTCCCACCGGGGTGAGCACGACAACCGCCAGCGATTGGAAAACACCCTGCCGGCCTTCGAGGCGGCCTCTATAGGCGGGGTGTGGGGTATCGAACTGGACGTCCGCTGGACCCGTGACCTGGTTCCGGTGGTGTTTCACGACCCCGATGCACGCCGCCTGTTCGACAGCCGTGATCGAATCGACCAGATGCCGCTCGACACCCTCAAAAAAAAATTCCCCCTGATTCCATCCCTGCAGGAAGTGATTGACCGCTTCGGCGGCCGGCTGCACCTGATGATAGAAGTCAAAACCGAGCCCTACCCCAATCCTTGCCTGCAGTCCCGCCGCATGCAAATTACGCTCGGCCACCTGACCCCCGGAGAAGATTTCCACTTGATGAGCCTGGATCCCGGCATGTTCGGCTTTTTCGAATTTCTTCCCGCCACGGCCTTTGTTCCCATAGCCCGCCTGCGAATCGATCGCTTCAGTCGCATGGCCATCCACCATCAATGGGGTGGCCTTGCCGGCCACTACCTGCTGACAACCCGGCGCCTGATCAAGCGTCATCATGGTCTAGGCCAGGCAATCGGTACCGGCTTCGCCGATTCCCGCCGCAGCCTCTTCCGGGAAGTGGCCCGCGGCGTGGACTGGATCTTTTCCAACCAGGCGGCCCGCATGCAGACGTTTTGCGGCGAAGCTCAGGAGCGCAACCAGCGCTGACCCGGTGTTAAGCGGGGCAACCTGCTGGTTACGGGTTTGCCACGGTCCGATTTTCCAAAAGGATCGCCTGGGCCCGCCCCTTCTCCGCATCAACGAAATAGAGCAGAACCGCGCCGCTTGCAAACAGAATCAGCACCGATGCGATGCTCCAACGGGCGGCCAGCATCCCCACCGCAGCCAGTTCCGCAGCGGAGGGATCCGCCGGCATGAGCATACGGCGCATCAGCAAGCCCACCCCACCCACCAGCACCGGACCAATGATGGCGGCGAATTTTCCCAGCATGTTATAGAAACCGAAAAACTCAGCCGGCTTGTCCGACGGGATCAGCCGCGAGTAGTACGAACGGGACAGCGCCTGGATCCCGCCCTGAACCAGGCCGATCACCACCGCCAGCACGTAAAACTCCGCTGCGCGGGTCATGGTGACGCCCCAGCAGGTGGCCGCCATATAAACGCCGATGGCGATGTATATGCCTTTTTTAGGCCCCATGCGCTGACCCAGCCGACCGAAAGCCAGGGCCGCCGGAAATCCGACGAACTGCGTAATGAGCAGTGCCAGCAGCAAGTCCTGGACGGCGAAGCCCAGGCTCATACCGTAATCCACCGCCATGCGGATGATCGTGTCCACACCGTCAATATAAAGCCAGTACGCAGCCAGAAACAGCAGCACCGTCTTCATGTGCCGCATGCGGTCAAGCGTGTGTTTCAGCTGAGAAAGCCCGCCGGACCACATGCCGGCGATGTCGCTGAGAACCGCAGCGCCCCGTTTTTCGGGAACATAGAAGAGGACCAACGGCGTGAAGAGTCCCCACCACAGCGCCACGCTGAGAAATCCGACCTGAACCGCCTGCCCGGCATCCTGCAGCCCGAAACGCTGGGGCATGGTCACCATGAGCATATTCATCAGAAACAGCAGGCCTCCGCCCAGATAGCCCAGCGAATATCCGAGACCTGAGACCAAGTCCACATCTTTTTCCATGGAGACTTCCGGCAAAAGGGCGTCGTAAAAGATGTTGGCGCCGGAAAAGCCGATTACGCCCATGGCGTAAACCACCAAAGCGAGGGCCCACTGCCCCTGCCCCACAAAAAAGAGCGCCGCAGTCATCGTCACACCCAGATAGGCAAACAGGGCCAGGAAGCGTTTGCGGGCCGATCCGCGGTCGGCCACGGCTCCCAGGACGGGAGCGGCCAAGGCTATCAGCAGACTGGCGACGGCGTTGCCCAACCCCAAACGGGCGGTGCTCAGATTGATGTCAACGCCGGCACTCCAGAATTGTTTGAAAAAGACGGGGAAGAA
The DNA here is from genome assembly GCA_046484885.1 of Desulfosarcina sp. Lineage (GTDB taxonomy): Bacteria > Desulfobacterota > Desulfobacteria > Desulfobacterales > Desulfosarcinaceae > Desulfosarcina. The sequence goes on from JAWOIA010000168.1 coordinate 29,687, forward strand.
ACCGGCCATGACCGTAGTGGCAAAAGCGGAGTTGGCCCAGTCGTACATGGCCCAGCCCCAGACGGCCTTTGAATGGGTTTTCATGATAGCAAGGCACTCGCATGCAACATGGCTGAATTAGACTTGAAAAAAAGGACCGCCGACCGTATCCTGACCGTAAGACCATTGACCCGGTCGTTTTCCCTCAACGGATCCCACGGATGAATGTAAATACCAACCCTTTCGCTCTTCCGGTCTCCTTCCAGGATGAGGATTTCGATACCCACTTTAAGGTATTCCATGAATTGATGTCAAACAAGGTCTTTGAGATCCTGCTGGTAGCCAGCCCTTACGACGCTTACATCCTGGAGGAAGACGGCAGCCTGGCATCCAAGATCATCAACGAGTATCGCGGGCTGAACCTGAGCCGCCCGCCACGAATCACCCAGGCTGCCAGCGCATCCCAAGCCATGGCCATGCTGGCTCAAAAGGCGTATCACCTGGTCATCGCCATGCCCCATCTGGACGATATGGACCTCTTCGACTTGGGGCTGCAGGTGAAACGCCGGCATGCCGATCTGCCCGTGGTGTGCCTGGCCCACAGCGTCAAAGGGGTCTTTCCGCCGCCGGAAGGCAGGGACATCTCCGGCATCGACCAGATCTTCATCTGGTCCGGTGACTCCGATCTGCTGCTGGCCATCGTCAAAAGCATCGAAGACCGCCTCAACGTGAGCGCCGATACCCAAAAGGCCATGGTGCGGGTTCTGATCCTGGTGGAGGACTCCCCCCTCTATACCTCCTATTTTTTACCCCTGATCTACAAGGAGGTCGTCAACCAGACCCAGGAGGTGCTGGAGGAGAGCCTCAACCAGGAGCACCGCCTGCTCAAGATGCGGGCCCGACCCAAAATTCTCATCGCCCAAACTTATGAACAGGCCCGGTCCCTCTACCGGCAATACGGCGACTATCTCTTCGGCATCATTTCCGACACCCGCTACCCCAAGGGGGGCCGGCTGACGGCCGACGCCGGCTATACCTTGCTTTGCGAAGTGCGACAGGCCATTCCCGACCTGCCGCTGCTGCTGATCAGCAATGAATCCAACAACCGGGAATTGGCGCGGCGGGTACCGGCGGTATTCCTGGATAAAAACAGCGACCACCTGTTGACGGAGATCCATCATTTTTTCCGCAATGCCCTGGGTTTCGGCGATTTCGTCTTCAGGCGACCCGATGGCCGCGAAATCGCCCGCGCAGCCAATCTGAAAGCGCTGGAGACGATTCTGCCCACCCTGCCCGACGAGGCCCTGATATACCATGCCACCCGCAACCGCTTTTCCAACTGGATCATGGCCCGCAGTGAAATCGCTTTGGCATCGCGACTGAGAAAAGCCAAAGCCGCCGATTTTTCGGGAGCGGCTGACATGCGGCAGTTTATCATCGCCCACATCCACGCGCTTCGAAAGTGGCGCCAAAAAGGGGTTGTGGTCCATTTCAACTCCAGGGACTACGACCCTGAAATTGCCGACTTCGTCAAGATCGGCAACGGATCCCTGGGAGGAAAAGCCCGCGGCTTGGCCTTTGTGGCCAACCTGCTGCGCCGATCGCCCGACCTTCTAAAAAAGTACCCGCAAGTAACCATCCAGATCCCCCAGACCCTGGTAATCACTACCGAAGGATTCGAGGCCTTTATCTCCCACAACGATTTGGACCCCTCGGCCATGAACGGTTATTCGGACCAGCAGATTGCGGCGGCATTTCTCAAGGGCAGCCTGCCGCCCTGGCTCGCGGATCAACTGCACCGCTACCTGGAAGCCGTTCACGAGCCCTTGTCGATCCGGAGTTCGGGCCTGCTTGAGGATGTCCACAACCACCCCTTCACCGGCCTTTACCACACCTTTATGGTCCCCAACAACCACGCCGATTTTTCCATTCGCTGCCGCCAATTGGACACTGCCGTCAAACTGGTGCTGGCCTCCACCTGGTTTAACCATCCCCGGACTTTTCTGAGCGGCACCGCCTACCGGCTCCGCAAGGATCAGATGGCCGTAATCGTTCAAAAACTGGTAGGCAGCCGCCATGGCACCTTCTTCTACCCCGACATCTCCGGGATCGCCCAATCCCACAACTTCTATCCCGTGGCGCCGCTGAAGGCACAGGACGGCGTGGCCCGCATTGTTTTGGGGTTTGGCCGGGGGATACCCGAAGGGGAACCGTGCCTCCGTTTTTCACCCGCCTACCCCCAATCACTGCCCCAGTTCTCCACGGTGGATGACATTCTTGCCAACGCGCAACGACAGTTCTGGGCCCTCAGAATGGCGGGTCTACCAGACGAGCTCTTCTTTGAACAAGGCCTCAATGTGGAAAAACGACACCTGGACGAGGCCGCAACGGAAAGGCCGGTCGAGCGCCTGGCAGGAACCTACGTGGCCTCCGAACACCGCATCCGGGATACGGTCCACATCCCGGGTGGCCGGGTGCTCACCTTTGCTCCGGTGCTCAAATACGGGCGATTTCCGCTGGCCGCGCTCCTCAAGGATCTGCTGGTCGTTGGCCGTGAGGGCATGGGTTGTGCGGTTGAATTCGAATTTTCCATTGATCTGACCGATGAAAACACCCAGCAAGGCACCTTCAATATTCTCCAGATGCGCCCCATGTCCGCCGGAGGTGACCTGCACGCGGTTGAGGTGACGGACGATGATGCGGCCAACGCCCTGTGCTACGCCACCCAGGCCCTGGGTCATGGTCGCACCCACAATATGGCCGACATCGTCTTTGTCAGGCCCGACACCTTCGACCCAAGTGCAACCCTGGAGATCGCCCGTGATATCGCGGCGGTCAATGAGACCCTGGTGAAGGAAAACCGGCCCTACCTCCTCATGGGACCCGGACGGTGGGGCTCATTTGACCGCTGGCTGGGCATACCGGTGAAATGGCGCGATATCAGCGCTGTCGGGGCCATGGTGGAAATCCGCAACCAAACCCTCAACGCCGACCCGTCCCACGGCTCCCATTTTTTTCACCACATTACCGCCAATGGCATTCCTTACCTGACCATCACCGAAGGCAAGGACGGCCTGATCCGCTGGAGCATCTTCCAAGCGCTGGCACACGCACCGATCGGCCAGCATCTGATCCATGTCAGGCTTCAACACCCGCTGGTGCTCAAGTGCGACGGTAAACACGCCCGGGCGGCGGTTCTTCTATCGACGCCGCCCGGCGTCTAACGCTTTTTCCCAAACCACCACGGCTGGTCGCGGCATGGATAATCGACAGCGGCGACAAGCCCCGCCAGGGCCTGCCGAATCTGAGCCGGCCGCAACTCCTCCCTGACCGCACCCAATTCGATTGCCTGCGTTCGTAGGCTGGTATTCCAGAGCATCGCCCCCAGGCTGATTCTTTGCTAAAGGAAAGCCAAAAACCGACGATATCAGAAACAACCAGCGACGAGGAGAGATGCCGGAACCCCGGTCCCATCCAAAAATTGAACCTTAGCTTCTACGGAGGAAGGCTTGCCCCATATGGCCAGTAAAATGCGAATCGTCTATTTCGATGACCTGGGTTTCGGCTGGCTGATGGATGCCGAAAAAATCGAATGGCTGCGGGAAAAAGACACCATTGAACAAATTCTGACCCAGCGGTCGCTGGCTGAACTGTTTCGCAAATGCAGATCCACCTGACCAAGAGAAAGCGGCCTCATCCGCTTGGGTCAACGGCTGCCAGCCCCATCTCCTCGCCGTTTGGAGCGGCAGGATGCGATGACCTGCCATCAGCCCCGCCACTGGAAGTGCCCGTATCAACCACCCTGCGACTAGCGTTCTAACCGGCCAACCCGAACGAAATCTGCTTTTCTCTTGAAAAAAAAAGCCAGTGCGCTACTGTGGGGCCCATGAAGAATAAAAGCGCCAAGTCCAGCTGTTTCGTTGTCTTGGCCCTCGTTTTGGCGCCGCTGTGGGCGGCCTGGGGTCAGGAAGCGCCCGAGTCCGGAAAGCTGACGCTGGGCCGAGCGGTGATGTGCGAAACCATTCACGAATACACACCGGTCAATCAAGCCGTTGTATTTTCCATTGACCTCGGCCGGGTCTCCTGCTTTACGGAATTCGACAGCGTGCCCAGACAAACCTTCATCCACCACAAATGGTATCGCGGAGACAGCCTGACGACGGTCAAACGGCTGACCATCAATCCTCCCCGCTGGTCTTCCGTTACCACCGTCCAGCTCAGGGATGCAGACAAGGGCCCCTGGCGGGTTGAAATCACCGATGAAAACGACCAACGCATGCACACCTTGCGCTTCAGTATAACGGATTAGTTCCTTATGGAACCGCTGATTCTCTTTTTCGCAGGATTGCGCTGGCAGGACATCGTCGACATTCTGCTCAACAGCTTCATCCTGTTCAGACTCTACGTGCTCTTTCGAGGCACCAATGTCATCCGGATGATCATGGCCATCGCCATGCTCTGGATGCTGGAGCGCACGGCGGTCAACATGGGCCTGATCGTCACCTCCTGGGCCATGCAGGGCATCATTGCGGCAACGGCCCTGATCATTATCATCGTCTTCCGCAATGAAATCGGCGGCGTTTTGCAGACCCGCAACTTCAAGTCCTTCTTCTGGGGCATCCCCCAACGTCAGATTCAGACGTCAGTAGACGTCATCGTCGAAAGCGTCTACGAATTGGCCCGTCGCAAGCTGGGCGCCCTGATAGTGCTGCCGCTTAAAAAAGGCATCGAAACCGTGGTGCAAAGCGGCGTTTCCTGGCAGGGCAAACTCTCGCGCGAGATGCTTCTGAGCATTTTCTGGCACGGGTCACCGGTCCATGATGGTGCCATCATCATCCAAGAGGACAAGATTTTAGAAGTCGGCACGATTCTGCCGCTCTCCAAAAGGAGCGACCTGCCTTCTCATTTCGGCACCCGGCACCGCGCCGCTGTCGGAATGGCTGAGCAAACCGACGCCCTGGTGATCGTTGTTTCCGAAGAGCGGGGTCAAGTCACGGTGTTCAAGGATGACGCGATCATTGCCATCAATGACAACCTTGAATTGGAACGGGTGCTGCACGAGCATGCCGGAGAGGCGGCGCGCAGCGGCGGTTTCAAAAGTCGAACCACCGAACTGAGCATCGCCGCCATGTTTTGCATAGTCTGCATCACGGGGATCTGGTTCAGTTTTGCCCGCGGATTCGAAACCCTGCTGACCCTGGATGTACCCATAGAGTTCATGCACCGGGATCCAAAAATGGAGATTTTCTCCGCATCGGCCAGCAGCATCAAGGTCCAGCTCGGCGGCTCGGGGGCACTGGTCAAATCCCTCCGCCCTGACAATGTAAAAGTCAAGCTGGACCTGACCCATGCGGTGCCGGGGAGCAACCAGGTGACCATCACCCGGGAGTCCATTACACTACCGCCGGGAATCCAGCTCAAACAGGTGGACCCCCAGGTACTCCAGGTCAACCTGGATATCCCGGTTCAAAAATGGCTGCCGATCCAGGCGGACTGGGTCGGAAGACTGGACAATGGCCTGATATTGGAGGATGCCCGACTGGTTCCTGACAAAGTCAACGTGGTAGGGGGTAGTCTGGCGATCAAGGAGATCATGACCATTTACACCGAGAAGATTCCCCTTGAGGGAATCACCACCAGCGGCACCGCAACGGTGGGTCTGGTGCTGTACCCCTCATCCTTGAAACTGGATAACGCCACCAGAAACCGCATAGAAGTGATCTATAAGGTCAGAAGACGACCGGCTGCCGCACCTTGAAACGATGGGTGTGATGCTTCCGGAATAGTTGCGTTTTCGATGCAAGGTGGGCTGGTTTTCCTATCAAGCTCGCAACGGTTAATCACGCCGTCAGGGCGGCAGCGGCCATGGTCCGCAACCGGACCTGGTCTCGCAACCTGCCAAAAACACCATACTGAGCCACGGAGCGGTTGCAAAGATGTTTTTTATCAATTTTTCATATAGTTAAATCATTTTGGGGTTTGCTCCCCTAGTCACGTGAGTCTAAAGTTGTTGGCTGTTGATTGTCACTGAGAACTGACCCGGCATTGTCACCGAGATTTGACCCGCCCAGTTGTTATGTTCGACGCGTC
>JAWOIA010000182.1:0-25262 GCA_046484885.1 Desulfosarcina sp.
ATGAGAAGCCGGGAGGGGGGACGTCCGCTGCGCCGGGCCAGTTCCATCGTCGCCGGCAGCAGGATGGCCGCCACGGTAACGGTGTTGATCAGGGCCGAAAGCAGGCTCGCGGCGATCATCAGGGCCGCTATGAGCAGGGCTTCACTGCCTCGGGCAAAGCGCTGCAAGGGTTGGCCGAGACGATGGGCGACGCCGGTGCGCGTCAGCCCCGCCGACAGGATGAACATGGCCCACACGGTGACCACCGCCGGGCTGCTGAAGCCGGCCAAGGCCTCTGGCGCCGTGACCAACCCCGTCAACGCAAGGGCCGACAGCACCATCAGCCCCACTACATCCACGCGCAGCCAGCCGCCGATGAACAGGATCAAGGCTACCGTGACGATCGCGAGCAGTATAACGACGTCAAGCACGACAATTGATTCCTTTGCTGGATGCCAGGCACTATTAACGGCTGCCGCCCAATGGGCCCGGCCGGGTCGCTGCGGCCCGAAAGCAACCGGCCGTGCCGGTTGAAAAAGCGCATTGTAGACCAAAAGGCCCGTTGCCTGTCAAATTAAAAACGTTGCACCCGCGGGTATGCGCAAACCTGGGATCCGGAATGCCGATAAATCCGGCCGCCGACAACCCAAACAACCAATAAACCCAAACGCCCCTTGATGTATCCTGCAAAAAGTTGATAATAAGCAAAGATCAGCTGCCGACGATCGGTTTAGAGCGACGGGGTCGAGCCTTGGTGCGGCGGCAATATGCCGCCACGCCGTTGCTCTGGTTGTTTTGAATGGGCCGGTTGGCGGTCGCCTGCAACGGCTCCTTGCATCCGATTCGAACCGAAAAGCGCGGACAATTATGGAAAAAACAGGCGTTCGTAACAAACTGACCGGCCGATTGCTCATCGCGGCGGGGATTCTGGTGGTCTTCTTTGTGTTTTTCGTGGCGCTCAGTGTCATGGGCGTCAACGAATGGGTCGACTTCTGGTGGTTCGATGCCCTCGGCTACCAGTTCTATTACCTACAGCGGATGCTTTATCGCTATGTGGTTTTCGGGGCTGTTTCGATTTTCTTTTTCACGATCTTTTTCCTTAACTTCTGGATCGTTTCGCGGTTCTCGAAAACCCCGTCCGCGCCCATGGACGATCCGAGCCCGAAGGGGTATCGCAAGATCCACAAGGCGTTTCAAACCGGATCTTTTCTATTTTACGCGCCCCTGTCGCTGGCTTTGAGCATACCGCTGGCCATTCCTCTGTACCGGGGTTGGGAGCATTTCCTGTTTTATATCTTCGGGTCGAAAATGGGGGTCGACGACCCTTTCTTTGGCAAGGATGTCTCATTCTACCTGTTCTCCTACCCCATTTACACCATTATGCAGCAACGGCTGCTCATTACGCTGCTGGTATTGCTGGCCGCCATTTTCCTGCTCTACGTGATCCTGAATCGACTGGGAGGCGGTCGCCTGTTTCGTTTTTCCCGCGTCGCCAAGTGGCATTTGAGCTTTCTGGTCCTGGCCGTGGTCGGCATGGTGATGTGGGGCTTGTCCCTGCAGAGCTACGGGCTGCTTTACGGCACCAGCCATGAGCCGCTCTTTTCCGGTCCCGGCTATGTGCAGATGAACGTTATCATACCCATCAAATATGCGGCGCTGTTGGTCTTGGCGGCCACGGCCATCGCCGGGATGGTAGCCCTGCATGGGCGGCGCGGGTACAAAACGTTTGTCGGCCTGATCGTTGTTCTGGCCGTGGTCGGGGCCGCGCTGATTTCGCCCCTTTTACCCCGCCTGGTGCAAAATTACGTGGTGCGGCCCAATGAGATCGAAAAAGAGCGCCGGTATATCAGCCGGCACATCGAGGCCACATTGAACGCCTACAATCTGACCGAGGTGGAAACCAGAGAGTTCAGGCACCAATTGACTCCCGGCCGAACCGCCGCCCATTTGAGCGGCGTGCTGCGCAACATCCCGGTCTGGGATGCGGAGACGCTGGCAGATGTTTTCCAGCAACTCCAGGTTCTGCGGCCCTATTACACGTTTTCGGTGGTCAGCGTGGGGCGCCATACCGTGGGCGGCAATTACCAGCAGGTCTTTGTGGCGCCGCGTGAAATCGACTACGACAACTTGCCGGCCGGTGCCCAAAACTGGATTAACAAGCACCTGAGTTACACCCACGGCTATGGCGTGGTCATGACACCGGCCAGCCAGGTGAGCGGCAGCGCCATGACCTGGTTCATCCATAACATCCCCGCCGAATCCCGCTATGGCATGGAGGTCGAACAGCCGCGCATCTATTACGGCCTGCTTGAATACCCTTACGCCATTTCCCCCAATCTGGCCGGGGAGATGGATTACCCCAGCGGTAGCAGCAATGTGATGGCCGATTATGAGGGCCGGGGCGGGGTCCCGATCTCCTCGTTTTTCCGCAGACTCTTGTTTGCCAACTATTTTGGCGACAAAAACATATTTTTCTCGACCAAAATCAACAAAGAGAGCAAAGCTCTTTTTCGGCGCAACGTCCTGGATCGGGTGCGCCTGATCGCCCCCTACCTCGTGCTGGACCAAACGCCTTACGTGGCGGTTACCGCCCAGGGTGTTTACTGGGTCATCGACGCCTACACCACCTCGACGTGGTACCCGGCCGCCGCACCCTACGCTTCGGAAGGGTTGTCTCTGAATTATATCCGCAACAGTGTGAAAATCGTGGTCGATGCCTATCATGGCAGCGTCGATTTTTACATTTCTGATGACCAGGACCCGATCGCCCGGGCCTACCGGCGCATCTACCCCGGTTTTTTCAAGGACCTGGCGGATATGCCCGCCGAACTGCGCGGCCAGGTGCGCTATCCCAAAGACCTGTTCGATATCCAAATGCAGATCTATGCCAAGTATCATCAAACCGAACCGCATGTCTTTTACCAGCAGGAGGACTTGTGGACCTTTGCCGAAACGCTGGTCGGCGACACCTCGGTTCCGCTCAAGCCCTACTTCCTGACACTCGATCTGATCGATCCCGGCCGCCTCGATTTCATGCTGCTGCAGCCCATGTTTCCCAAGGGACGCGACAACCTGCGCGCCATGGCCGTGGTCGGGTGCGACCCGCCCAATTACGGCAAAATCATTGTTTACGATTTCCCTAAAGGCGAGCTGTCCCACGGACCGGCCCAGATCGATGCCCTGATCAACCAGGACCCCGACATCTCCCAGCAATTTTCGCTGTGGAGCCAGGCCGGATCGTCGGTGGTGCGCGGCACCATGATTATTTTGCCGGTGGAAAACAGTATCCTGTTCATCCAGCCGGTCTACCTGAAGTCCACTTCACGGGTAACCATTCCGGAATTGCAGCGCATCATCATGAGCGAAGGGCGGGTGGTGGTGATGGAAAGATCCCTGGAAGATGCCTACAACGCTCTCGGACGGCGCATCGGCGAGGAAATGGAAGGTATGGAGCAGCGCTTTCCCGCCACCAGCCGGCCGGCGGCCGAGCCGTAGCAACAACCAAAAACTACTCTCCCCCCACCGCCCGGCTGACGATCTGCTGGGCATCGGACTGGATGCGCTGCAGATGCGCCTCCCCCTTGAAACTCTCAGCATATATTTTGTAGATGTCTTCCGTGCCAGAAGGCCGGGCGGCAAACCAGCCAGTGGCGGTGGCCACCTTCAACCCGCCGATGGCTGCACCGTTGCCCGGCGCATGGGTCAGGGCTGTCTCGATTGGTTCGCCGGCCAATTCCGTGAGCTGAATCTGGCTGGGGGAGAGTTTGGCCAGGGCGGCTTTTTGCGCCGCTGTCGCAGGCGCATCGATGCGCGCGTAAACCGGGTCGCCGAATTGATCGGTCAGTTCCTGGTAAATTTCAGCGGGGTCACGCCCCTCGCGGGCCGTGATTTCAGCCGCCAGCAGGCAGGCAATGATGCCGTCCTTGTCCGTGGACCAGGCTGTTCCATCCGTGCGCAAAAAAGAGGCCCCGGCGCTCTCTTCGCCACCGAATCCCAGAGAGCCGTCCAGCAGGCCCTCCACAAACCACTTGAAACCCACCGGCACCTCGTGCAGCCGGCGGCCCAGCTTGGCGGCGACACGGTCGATCATGTGGCTGCTGACCAGCGTTTTACCCACCGCCGCTGTTGAGGGCCACCGGGGACGGTTTTGGAACAGGTAAAAAACACAAACCGCCAGATAGTGGTTGGGCGGCAGCAACCCGCTGCGGCGGGTGACGATACCGTGGCGGTCATGGTCGGTATCGCAGGCCCAGGCGACCTGGAAGCGGTCCTTGAGCCCGATCAGACGCTTCATCGTGTAGGGGGACGAGGGGTCCATGCGGATGCGGCCGTCCCAATCCAGGGTCATGAAGCGGAAGGTGGGGTCCACGGTCTCGTCCACCACGGTCAGGTCGATGCCGTAGCGTTCGGCAATGGCCGACCAGTAATGCACGCCGGCACCACCCAGCGGATCCACCCCCAAGGAGAGTCCGGCGTCGCGGATGGCCGCCATGTCGATCACTTGCTCAAGATCGTCCACATAGGATCGAATGAAGTCGTGGCGGTGGGTGGTGTCGGTCCGCAGCGCCTTTTCATAGGGTATCCGTGGTATGTCGGGCAAACCACCGGCCAACAGTTCATTGGCTTTTTTTTCGATCCAGGCGGTGATGTCGCTTGCGGCCGGCCCGCCGTTGGGTGGGTTGTATTTAAATCCGCCGTCTTCCGGCGGATTGTGCGAGGGGGTGATGACGATGCCGTCGGCCAAGCCGGATGTCCGGCCGCGGTTATGCTTCAAAATGGCGTGGGAAATGGCCGGTGTGGGGGTGTATTCGCCGTTATCGGCGATCATCACCGCGATGCCGTTGGCGGCCAGCACCTCCAGGGCGGTGGCGAAAGCCGGCATGGAGAGGGCATGGGTATCCATGCCCAGGAAGAGCGGCCCGTCGATGTGGCGCGACCGGCGGTAAAGACAGATGGCTTGGCTGATGGCCAGGATGTGCGCCTCGTTAAACCCTTTTTTGAGGGCCGAGCCGCGGTGGCCCGACGTGCCGAAAAAGACGCGCTCGGCCGACACCGCAGGGTCCGGCGTGTGCACAAAATAAGCGGTTATGAGTTCGGGGACATTGACCAGCGTGGACGGGTCAACCGGTTTGCCTGCCAGCGGGCTGATGCTCACGGGGCGCTCCTTGATGGTTGCGATGCCTTTGGTTAAGGGAAACTGGCGCTCCAAATCGACTTTTTACGGGGCTGTCGATGGTTGGTCTGGGAGCTGAGGGTGTCTTGGGGTTTCAATACCATGGCACCGCACCGTTGAAAAGCGTTTTACCCGCAACGGCAGGACGCCCGGCCGGGGCCTTGCCCATCCCGGGTCAGGGGCGGCCACCCGCCCTTGCGAAAATGAGTGGTAAAACCGGATGATCCTTGGTCCTGAACGTGATAGGGTAACTGAGACGGATAAAAGGATAGATCCGGCAATCGTTGATCAGTCTAAAGGGGGATGCCAGATGCAGGATTCTGCTTCGATTCGGGCTGAAAAAATCATCCGTATTCTGAAAGCTGAAGTGGTGCCGGCGCTCGGCTGCACGGAACCAGCGTCCGTAGCCCTGGCCGCCGCTATTGCCCGTCAGGCGGCGACAGGCACGCCCCTCTCCCTGTCGGTGGTGGTCAGCAGCAATGTTTATAAAAATGCGCTGGCCGTTGGGATCCCCGGTATCAAACGCACGGGTGTGGCGATTGCCGCCGCTTTGGGAGCCTTGGGCGGCGAACCGGACCGAAAGCTGGAAGTGCTGGAAAAGGCGGCCGGGTTTGCGGCACAGGCCGCCGGTCTGGTGGATGCGGGCAAGGTGGCGGTAACAGTGGACCGTCGCTCCGGTATTTTCATCGACTGCCAGATGCAGACCGACGCCGGAAACAGTCGATGCATCATCGAAGGAAAACATGATCATGTCGTCTATCTGGAGGTGAACGGTGCAATCGCAATCGATGAAACCAATCAATCGGCTATAGGCAGCAGTGCCTCGGATATCCAGCGCGGTTGGCTGAAGCAGCAAAGGATCCGGGCGTTGCTGGAAACCGTCGACGCGATGCCGGTCGATAGGTTGTCTTTTTTGCTGGAAGGACGGGATATGAACTGCGCTGTGGCCAGGATCGGGTTGACATCCCCAACCGGGTTGGGTGTGGGATACCACACCATGAAGCTGAACGGAAAGACCATGGAGGGGTATGTGGCGGCGTATACGGCTGCCGGCGCTGACGCCCGGATGGCGGGCGTCAGCCTTCCGGTGATGAGCAGTGCCGGCAGCGGAAATCATGGCCTGACAGCGGTGCTGTCCGTGACGGCCGCCGCTGAATGGCTGAAGTCGACTGAGGAACAACTGATTCGGGCGCTGACCATCAGCCATCTGGTTACGATATTCATTAAAAGCTACACCGGCAGCCTGACGCCCGTCTGTGGCTGTGCCGTGGCCGCTGGCATCGGCGCCAGTTCGGCCATCGCCTACTTGCTGGAGGGAACCCGTGAGCAAATTGAAGGCGCCATCCAGAACATGTGCGCTACCGTTACCGGCATGATCTGCGACGGCGGCAAGGTGGGATGCTCTCTCAAACTCCACAACGCCGCCTATTCCGCCGTCACCTGCGCACGGCTGGCTGTGGCAACCGTTGTGGTGCCGGCGGGCAACGGCATCGTCAAACGGCAGGTTGAGCAGACCATCGCCAACCTGGGCGCCATCAGCGATCCCGGCATGGTTGCCACCGACCTGGTAATTCTGGATAGCATGATGGCGGAATAGCCGGCCGCCCATGCAAGCGTTTTGGTCTCACGGGTTGGTGCCGACCCTGGGCCGGCTGGCGTGGTATCAGGAGACACCTGGGATCTGCTTGAGCCTGGTCGGCCCCGGGAATCAGGGCATTGCGAAATCCCGTTCCAGGCAGCGGGGCTCAGGATGACCCCTGTTGGTTCCTACTGGGTTTTTGGATCCGCATCCGTTTCATGCGCTCGATCAGGGTCGTCGGTTTGATTTCCAGCACGGTTGCGGCGCCATCGTCTCCATAGATCTTCCATTTGCATTGTTTCAAAGCGTTGAGCGTGTTGTTGCGCTCCAACAGGCGCAGCTCACTTTCTGAGAGGATTTTTTGATTCGGGGCGGCGACTGGTGCGTAGCTGGCTGTCGGAGCCGATAGTGGCGCGGCCAACTCTCTGACGGATGTAAAACTCAGGGGTCTGGAGCGGGCCAGAATGATCGCCCGCTCGATGGCATTTTCGAGTTCGCGGACATTTCCCGGCCAGTCGTAGGCCTGCAGGTCCATGATATTGGCCTGGGTCAGGTGTGGCTGCGCAACGTTGAGTTTTTTTGACAGCTTGTTGATGAAATGCGTGGCCAACAGTTGGATTCGCCCAGAGAGCGTAGATATCGAAAATGTCGATAAAAGTCATGGTACAGCGTTAAAAGCCCCTGTCCCCGCTCGATATGTCTGTGAGGACCCCGTTTTCGAACCGCAGGTAGCGCAAAAACATCGTCGGGCCGAAATTGTAGGTCCACTCCTCAATTCTAACCGTCTCTTTTACCAGGAAGGGACTCCGATGACCGGTGTATCTTCTGCTATCGCTGTCAAACTCGGGGCTAAACCGAAAATCTCTTTGAATGCGCTCTTCTTCCCAGGATTCGACAAAATCAGGTTCCCCACACTTATGTCGCACCTCGAACCTGGTTTCTCCCGTGCTTACCAGCTTGGTACCACATCGAATGGCATAGGACGGGTCGGAAAACCCCAAAAAAATGATAGTCAGGATACACAGTATTCTGGATTGCTGGTTGATCTTCATGCTGTTGGGCCTTCAACTTAAACCGGGAATCACAACCGTGGGTCCTTTGACATTCCTGACGAAACGATCCGGCTCGAGCGTACGAAGTTCCGCGGCTGATCGATTAATTGCCTGAATCGGCGCATTCGAAAACAACCAAAAGCACCGCTGCCCGGCCAGTGCATGCGATTGGTCTGACCGATGCAGATAGCTATATGGCGCCGCTCGGCAGCACGCCCACATCGTCTACGACCCTGGATACGCCGGGAACCCGCCTCGCGGTTTCCAGCATCTGTTGTTTGATTTCAACCGAGCTGGTGTAGCCATAAATTTCCGCCACGCCTTTTTCCGGTACCTCCACCTGGAAAAGACTGAGACCGAAGTGTTCTTTGGCAAGGGCGGCTTCGACTTTCTTCACCAGGGCCATTCTTTCCATCGATTCGAGGGCGTGTAGGCTGCACTCCTGAATCGCCTCAGACTTCAGGGCATCCAGGACCAGTTTGGCAGCCCCCGCCACCCCGAACTTCTCCGTGTTGACGATCAGATCGTACAACGAAGGGTCGCTCCAGTCCACCCCCCGACCCGATCGCGACAACTCGTAGATCATCGACTCCAGAAGGTCAAGGTAGACGTTGGACTGGCGGCCCCGCAGCGCGTCTAAAAAACCGGGCGCCTTTTCTCCCAGGTGCCGCGTATCCTCCGATTGAAATCCCTGTTTCAAGGCTTCCTGCTGCAGTCTCCGGTCATCGTATAGCTCTAAACCGGCCTGCTGGGCGACCAACCGGGCGATCTGCTCGGTACCGCATCCGTTGCCTCCTGAAATGGTGACCAGCGACATCGTGCGCTCTCCTTTGTGTCAGTTTACGGCCGCTTAAGTGGCGGAGCATCGATTCCGCCCTGCCTGTAGCAAAAATAGGGTGCCCTCATCTTTTGTCAATCCTGGATGAGCGGCCGCCAGCTGTGAAAAAGCGGTCAGATGATGACCCCACGGTTGACTGCGGCTTTTTAAATAGGTATGATCCAGCATCACCCCGTCAGCAGCCGGTTGCCCACCTGATCGATTGTGCTTGGGGCCGGTTCCCATTATTTCTGGAGAGCTATTGACACCATGACGAGAACCGACGACGGGGAGCCTTGGGCCTGGGGTTAAGCGACGATTTTCGCGCTACGGTTTTAATAAATTAAGAGGAGGGTCGCAATGCGGATGGATTCCAACAACCCTGCAGTCGATAACCCGGTTCAACCCCGATTACCCAAAGCGAGTCTTGCTAAGGGCCGACGCGGGTTGCTCCCGACGGTGCTGCAGCTCCGAACCGGGCTGATCGTCGTGCTGACGGGGCTGATGCTGATCGGTGGGTCACAGGCCCTGGCTCAGGAAGGGCAAGCGAGTAAAAAACTAAGAAACCAAGCTGAATTTGCCGCGGTCGCCACCTCCGGCAACAGCGATATGCGCACCCTGTCGTTTAAAAACCGGCTTGAATATGACTTCAGCGACCGGGTCATGGGCACCTGGGATCTTTCAGCGCTTTACGGCAAACAGGATGGCCAGAAAAACGCTGAGCGCTACACAACCGATCTGCGGGCCGATTACAGCCTGGACGGCCCGGTCTATCTGTTTGTGATGGGTGGTTGGCTTCAGGACGAATTCGCCGGGTTTAACAACCGCTACTACATCGGGCCGGGTGTCGGCCGCAGCTTTATGGACGGTCCCTACCATTACCTCAAAGGCGAAGTGGGCCTGAACTGGGCCCGGGAGGAATATGTCGGCGCCAATTCGGAGGATTTCCTGGAGGGCCGGGGTTTCGGCCTCTACGAATACGCCTTTTCCGACCGCAGCAGGTTTTTGCAGAGCCTCGAATACCTTCAGGATTTCAATGACACCGATAATTTTAAAATTATTTCCCACACGGCCGTCACCGCGGCATTGACCCAGTTGATTGCCATCCGCATCGGCTATGAAATCCGCTATCAGAATCGACCCATAACCAGCGATATCAAAGAGACGGACACCATTTTAAGCGCCTCGCTGGTGTTCAATTATTGAGGAATTCCGAACCCCGGTCCCGCGCAGCACAAGCGGACCGCCATTTCAACCGGGGGGGCACCGGGGCCAGCGGGGCTGCCGCGGCAACCGCCCTATCCGCCCAGCATCCGGATGCCGTCGAGCACGATCACGCCAGCAAGGATCAAAAGCGCAACCCCCAGGCCGCGCATGATGCAGCGGTAGGCTTTTGCGGACAGAACCGCTCGGGATCGGCCGACAATGACGGCGATGGCGATTTTTGACCCCACGAGAAGGGTGTAGAAACCACCGATGAAGGCCGCCGCCGCCAAGGGCGAATGACCCATGGCCTTGACCGTGGTCGGGGCTCCCACGCTCAGCCAGAAGAGATACGGGTGTGGGCTCAAGAAATTGACGATGACTCCTTTTTGAAGTGATTTTTCTTTGATGATTCCCAATTTCACCGCTCCGATCGTCGGGCGTGACGCCCGGAAGTTTTCCAGAGCCAGATTGGCGATAAAAACGCCACCGCAGAGGGAAATCAGTCCCAGGACGGTTTGAAAATCGGCGAGCTTGGCCAGAACCGCCAGCGTCGCGATGACAATCGGTAAATCGGTTATCATTGGAGCCAGTGCGATTTTTATCCCAGCTTTGAGATTGTGGCGAAGGGTTTCGGAAATCACCAGGGTAAGCAGCGGACCAGGTGCTATACCGGCTGAAAATCCCAGGATAACTCCGGCCAGCATAAATGGGATCATGGTTCACCCCCTATGGGCGTGACGGTCCTATAGGAACCGGTCCAGAGAGCCGCCGATCCCCAACGGCAGGGTCTGAATCGTTGGCGTTGCGTCCTGCTGGATTGGGTCTTATATTGTGGTTGGAATCCGGCTGGACCTCGTGGCTCAGTCTGAAACCGGGGGTAATGATAACCATCATCAACCCTGCTTCATTACTCCTCTCCTCCTAGGGCAGGCCTCACCCCAGGCCTGCCCTTCTCATGTTAGGGTCGCGGCGGCGGGCCCGCAGAATCAAAAAGAGCTCTGGATCATGCTGCGATCTGCCCGTGGAATCAGATGCTGCGGGCGATTTCCTCGGCCTCGCTCTGGGCCAGCATGAGGTTGCGCGGTGTTTTGGCGTCCCCGATCAGGTACACCTCGTATTTGCGGCGGTCGAGCATCTGTTTGGCGTCGCGCACCGACGTCAGGGCCTCGGCCACCACCACGGTGTCAAACCCTTCCAGGGTCCGGGGGGTGCCGGCAGTGGTAAAAACCACCCCCGTGTCGGTGAACGTTTTGACGGAGACCTGTTTGAACAGATGCACGCGCTCGCTTTTGAGCCGTTCGCGCAAGTAGAAGCGGTCATTGCTGGACATCTCTTCGGCAAAATGGCGCTTGCGGTTCAGAACCGCCACTTCCCGGCCCTTCTCGGCCAGAAAGTCGGCCGTTACCAGCCCGGCCTGGCCCCCGCCCAGAATAATCACCCGGTCGCCGGTGATTTTTCCCTCCAGCACTTCGGTAACCGTGCACAGGTCCATGCCGGTGGTGAACAAACCCTTGATGATGGGCATCTCGGGCTGACTGCCCGAAGCCAGGATCACGACATCGGGGTTTAGTTCGTCCAGCAGCGCCGCGTCCAGGCGTGTGTTGAGCCGCAGGCAGACTCCCAAACGCTCAGCCTCGCTGGTTAGAAAATCAATGATCTCCATGATCTCACCCCGACCGGGCGGCCTGGCCGCCAGGCGCAGCAAGCCGCCGACGCTGCCCTTCTCCTCGATCACGCTGACGTGGTGGCCGCGGTTGGCCGCCATGCGGGCGGCCGCCAGACCGGCCGGGCCGGCCCCCACCACCAGTACCTGTTTGGAAAGCGGCGCTGTCTCGTCGCGTTGAAGCAAATACTCACGGCCCACATCGGGATTGACCACGCAGGCGCCGGGCTCGAGGGCCAGGACCGCGTGAATGCAGCCCAGGCAGCAGCCGATGCACGGGCGTATGGTGCTTAACTGCCCGGCTTGGGCTTTGACCGGCAGCATGGGATCGGCGATCAAGGCCCGGCCCATGGCCACCACATCCGCTCGCCCCTCTTTCAGGATGCGGTCGGCCATTTCCGGACTTTTGATGCGGCCCACACCCACAACGGGGATGGTGACCACTTGTTTGACGGCTTCGGCCAGATCAACGAAGCAGCCGTGCGCCACATACATGGAGGGGATGGTCAGCTGCGAGGAGCCATAGACCCCGGCCGAAACGTGCAGGTAATCCGCCCCCTTGGACTCGAGAATGGGTGCCAGGCGCAGGGCATCCGTCAAGGTCCACCCCCCTTCGATGTAATCTTCGCCGTTGATGCGCAGTCCGACCGGAAAATCCGAGCCGACCTTGGCTTTGATATCGGCCAGCAGTTCCAGAAAGAAACGGATGCGGTTCTCAAAGCTGCCGCCGTATTGATCGTCGCGCCGGTTTGAATTGAGGGCCAGAAACTGGTTGATCAGGTAGCCGTGGGCCCCGTGCACCTCGACGAAATCGAACCCGGCATCCCGGCATCGCCGGGCCGCGTCGCCGAATGCGGCCACCAACTCGGCGATCGCTTCGACGGTCAGCGCCGTGGGAATCCCTTTGACCACCGCAGGGGCGGGTATGGGTGACGGCGCTACCTTGTGATCATGGTAGGACTGCCGTCCCCCATGCATCAGTTGAACCCCGAAACAGGTGTCATACCGTTTGACCGTCGTTACCATTTTTCTCAGGGCCGGTATGCACCCGTCGTCCCACAGGGCGGGGAGGCCGGGAAGTTCCAACCCCGTCGGATGGACCCCGCCGCCGCCCACCAGGATCATACCGGCGCCTCCCTCGGCCCGGGCCGCCAGGTAGGCGCTGAGCTGGTCGGTGACCCAGCCGTTCTCGTCGACTCCGAAGTTGATGCTCATGGCAGACATGAGCAGGCGGTTCTTGGCCGTCATGCTCCCGATTTGAATGGGGGAAAAGAGATGTTTGAGAATGGTCATAATACCTCCGTCGGCCCGGCAGTGCCGCGATTATTGGCGGTGGTAGGATGAAAGGTAGGCATTGATTGCATCCCAGTAGGCCGGTGAGGTTTGAATGGTGTTGTGATCGGTGCCCTCCACCCGGACGGTGGTCACTGGTCCGCCCCACACCCGTTCCAGATTCCCGGCCAGACGGACCGGCACCACCTGGTCATGCGCGGCGGTGAGAAAAAGGGCCGGAATGGTGATATTCGGCGCTAGGGAAGCGGAATCGAAACGGTGCCGCAACAACCATCCCACCGGGAAAAACGGGTAGTGGGTTCGGGCCACACTGACCAGTGAGTCGAAGGGGGTGACCAGAATTACGCCGCCCACGGCGCGCCTGGCTGCCGCGTGCACCGCCACCCCCGAGCCTAAACTGCGTCCCATGAGCACCACGTGGGCCGGGTCGATACCCTCGGTCGTCAACAGGTGATCCAATACGAAAACGGCATCGTCAAGCAGTGCCTTTTCGGAGGGACGGCCATCGCTGTCGCCATAGCCGCGATAGTTCATGAACAGAAAGGATCGCGTACGGAATCGCCCCAAATCGCCGAAATTGAGGGAGACATCCTCGGCGTTGCCGCCGTAATAAACGATCAGCGGCTGGTCGGGTCCGATTTCGTCCTTGAAAAACCAGCCCGAGAGGGTGGTGTTCTCGTTTGCGAGGCGGATTTCGTCGGCGGCATAACGGGAGCGGTTCGCCAACGCGGTCGGTTGGGGGAAAAAGATCATTCTGCTTTGAAAAAGGTAGAGCAGCGCGGTCATCCCAACAAATAAGAGCAGCAGCAGGGTTGCCGTTTCCAGGAAAAGTTTCATGGGAGGTCGTGTTCACCTAAAACAGATACTTGATCAAAATAAAACCGCCCACCAGCAGCAGGGTGAACGTGATGGACAGCAGGTCGAAATACCGGTCGATGAAACGCTGAATGCGGGCGCCGAACCAGTAGATCAGGCCGCCCACCAGGAAAAATCGAGCCGACCGGGAGGCCATGGACGCCAGAACGAACACCGTAAAGTTGATTTTAAACATGCCGGCGGCGATGGTGAACACCTTGTACGGTATGGGGGTGAAGCCGGCGACGGCCACGGCCCAGGCATCGTGGGTGTTGTAAAGGGTTTCGATATAGGCCACCTGTTCCGTGAAGCCATAGAAATCCACGATGCGGCTGCCCAATGAAGCCATGAACTGCCAACCGATGAGGTACCCCAGGGCTCCCCCCGCAATCGATCCAATCGAGCAGACCAGGGCGTAGCGGAAGGACCGTTCCGGCCGGGCCACACCCATGGCGATCAGCAGAACGTCGGGGGGAATGGGGAAAAAGGAGGATTCGGTAAACGCCAGCAGCAACAGGGCCCAGGTGCCATAAGGGGTGGCAGCCCAATGCAGAACCCAGTCATACAGACGCCTGAGCATTTAGGGTTCTCTCCAGCCGTATTCGCCGATGAGTTTTACAAAGCGGCAGCCGCCCAGGTTGGACTGCTGAAAGCCCTCTTTGTCACGAACCAGCCTGATGAGGTCCTGGCTGTAGGCATCTCCGACCGGGATGACCAAGCGGCCACCCACGGCCAGCTGGCCGGCCAATATTGCCGGGATCTCCGGTGCACCGGCGGTGACGATGATGGCATCAAAGGGACTCTCCTCCTTCCAGCCGGTGGTGCCATCGGAGTACCGGGTGACGATATTGTGGTAGCGCAGCTGGTCAAACAGCTTGCGGGTTCTGGTGTAAAGGGAGTAAATGCGCTCGACCGTATAGACCCGAAAGGCGATCTGAGCCAAGATGGCGGCTTGGTAGCCGGAGCCGGTGCCGATTTCCAGCACCCGGTCCTCCGGTGTCAGCTGGAGGGCCTGGGTCATCTCAGCGACAATGTATGGCTGGGAAATGGTCTGCTGCTCACCGATGGGCAGGGGAAAGTCCCCGTAGGCCTGGTCCATCATCGCTTCACTGACAAACAGGTGTCGGGGAACGGTGCGCATGGCCGACAGCACGCGGGGGTCATTGATCCCGCGGGCTTCAATCTGCTTGGCGACCATCTCATTTCTCAGGCGCTGGTATTTCATCTGCGGCGTTCTCCCTGACGGTCTCTATCAAGTCGGGAGATTTGGGTCAAGGTCTTAGACACTTCCGGCCGATGGGGACGGGCCGGTGTGACGGTATGCCTGCCGGTCTCCCCCCCCCAGATCGTATCAACGCCAAACCTTGTATCTGCGGCAAGCTCGACAATCGCTCAATTTAGGCAAAAAAAAGCGCCTCGCTCGGGGAGGCGCTCAAGGCTGGTCATGCAGCGAAAAATCCGACTTTTCACGAGTCCATCAAGCGTTTAAATTTTATAAATCACCCGCTTTTCGGTGATAATGATGTCCACATGCTTGTCGTGGGATTCCATGGGAACCTGGGGCACCAGTTGTCCTTCGAACACCAAACCCACCTTGCGGGTGGTCACGGGCAGGTCCGGGATGAGTCGGTCGTAGGCGCCATCCCCGAATCCCAGCCGGCCGCCCTTTTCGTCCATGGCGATGCCGGGAACGATGGCGATGTCGATGCAGTCCAGCGGAACCGGCTTACATTTGGTCGGGTCCGGCTCTAAAATCCCTCGCGGGCCGGGGATCAGCCCCTTGATCGGGTTGTCCACCTTCAACAGCTTGATGGCCGATAGGTTCTTAAAGGCGGGGAGAACGACGATCTTGTTGAATTCGAAGGCGCGCCTGATAATGTTGTGTGTGGCTATTTCGTTCCGGGCATTGAGATAAAGCATGACAATCTTGGACTCGAGAAAGTTGGCGAACTCAAACAAACGGTTTTCAATGATGCGTGTCTTCGTTTCGAGTTCATCATTGGAAAGCGCATTGAAGAATGCGGTCATCTGATTCCTGATTTCCTGTTTTTTTTCCCGGACTTCATCCATTGCCATCTCCATTGACTAATCGGGTCAATTGGGTTAACGTTTCGGTCGGTTTTGTCTGCGGTGCTCGCCTTGCACCGATTCAGCCGTCGACCACCCTAAAACCAATGCTCACCACCGCCTGATGGTCGATGCTTGGCCTCGTTGAAAACCACGTAGGAATATAAGGACCACCATGCTGGAAATCAAGTTCGTGAGGGAAAATTTGGCGCGGGTGCAAACAGCGATGAAAAACCGCGGAAGCACCTTTGACTGGGAGGCGTTTCAGGCGTGGGACAGTCGGCGAAAATCCATCCTTTTCGAGCTGGAGGATCTTCGCCACCAGCGCAACAGCGTCTCGGATCAAGTTGCCCGGATGAAACACGGCGGTGAACAGCCCGATGCGATCATCGAAAAAATGCGAGATGTATCCGCGACCATCCGGAGCCTCGAAAAGGAGCTGGCGGAAAGTGAATCGGCCATTGGTGAGATGATTATGGCCATGCCCAACATTCCCCACGCCAGCGTTCCGGTGGGCAAAACGGAGGCCGACAACCCCACGCTGAAAACGGTGGGCTCGCCCACTGCCCTTGGGTTTGATCCCTTGGCGCATTGGACCCTTGGCGAAAACTTGGGTATCCTGGATTTCACGCGCGCCGCCAAAATCGCCGGTGCGCGCTTTCCGCTCTACCTGGGGGCGGGTGCCCGTCTGGAGCGTGCCCTGATCAACTTCATGTTGGACCTGCACACCACCGAACATGGGTACACCGAGGTTCTGCCGCCGTTTATCGTCAACCGCAAAACCATGACCGGCACCGGACAACTCCCCAAATTCGAAGCAGACCTGTTCAAACTCGAGGGTCTGGACTATTTTCTCATCCCTACGGCCGAGGTTCCGGTCACCAATATCTTCCAGGAAGAGGTCTTGGATGCGACCCAGCTGCCGGTGTGCTTTACCGCGTACACGCCCTGTTTCCGCTCCGAGGCGGGTTCCTACGGCAAGGATACGCGGGGGCTGATTCGACAGCATCAATTCAACAAGGTCGAGCTGGTCAAGTTCACCCGGCCGGAAACGTCCTACGCTGAACTGGAATCGCTCCTGGAGAATGCGGAAATGGTGCTGCGGCGTCTTGAACTGCCGTATCGGGTGATCGAACTGTGCAGCGGCGACATCGGTTTTTCCGCAGCCAAAACCTATGATATCGAAGTGTGGATGCCGGCCCAGGGGCTCTATCGGGAAATTTCATCCTGCAGCAACTTCGAGGATTTCCAGGCCCGACGGGCCAACATTCGCTTCAAGGAAAAGGGTAAAAAGGGCACCCGTTTGGTCCACACCCTGAACGGCAGCGGCCTGGCCGTTGGCCGGACCCTGGCGGCCCTGCTGGAGAACCGTCAACAGGAGGATGGCAGCATCGTCATCCCTGCAGTGCTCAGACCGTACCTGGGCGGAACGGAAAAGATAGCCTCGTGAAACGCGACCTGTTCCCGAAAGCGATCCGGTCGGATTTGATCCCTCAGCCCCGCGGGGAGCTGGTTTATCGCTGCCTGGGGTGTCAGAGCGAACACGGGATCCAATCCCTGCTCTACACCTGTCCGGATTGCGGCCAGGTGCTGCTGATTCACGACCGCTGCTTTGATCGGCTCAAGGCCATCAGCGGTGAAACCTGGCGGCGGATTTTCGACTATCGCCGCATGCTCAAGATCCCGGCCCTCAAGGGGATCTACCGCTACCATGAATTCATCGGCCCGTCGATCCCACTGGATGCGGTGGTGTACTTGGGAGAGGGGCACACCCCCGTGGTCGAAGCCAACGAGTTGCTTCAAGAGGCGGTGGGCATGCGGTTTTTCTTCAAGAACGAGGGCCAGAACCCCAGCGCCTCTTTCAAGGACCGGGGTATGGCCAGCGCTCTGAGCTACATCAGCTGGCTCATCCGGCAGGGACTGGTCGATCAGGTCCTCTCCGTTTGCGCATCCACCGGTGATACCAGTGCCGCCGCCGCTCTTTATGGCGCCTATCTCAAACCGTTCATCAAGTCCGCGGTTCTATTGCCCCATGGCAAAGTCACTCCCCAGCAGCTGTCCCAGCCGCTGGGCAGCGGGGCCGAGGTCTTTGAAATTCCGGGGGTTTTCGACGACTGCATGAAAGTCGTCGAAGCCCTTTCCGAACGCTACCATGTGGCTCTGCTCAACTCCAAAAACGCCTGGCGTATCCTGGGGCAGGAGTCCTACTCCTATGAGGTCGCCCAGGACTTTGACTACGGCATGGCCGACAAGGTGGTAGTGGTTCCCATCGGCAACGCGGGCAACATCACGGCAGTGATGAGTGGGTTTCTCAAGTTCCTTGAAACCGGCATCATCGATGCGCTGCCCCAGATACTCGGCGTGCAGTCCGAGCATGCCAACCCGGTCTATCATTACTACAGCCAACCCGCGGGAGAGAGCCGGCGGTTTGTGCCCATGACCGTCAAACCCAGCGTGGCCCAGGCTGCCATGATCGGCAACCCGGTCTCCATGCCCCGAGTGATCCATTTGGTCGAGCGCTACAATCAGATTGCCGGCCGGCCCCGGGTCTGTTTTGTGGAGGTGGCCGAACAGGAGATCATGGACTGGCAGCTGACGGCCAACCGTAACGGTCACATCGCCTGTACCCACGGCGGTGAAGCGCTGGCCGGTCTCAAGGCGGCCCTCGGCCAGGGTCTGGTCGATACCGGCATGACGGCCATTGTGGATTCAACGGCCCATGCCCTCAAATTTTCCGGATTCCAGGAACTCTACTTTCAAAACCGATTCCCGGAAGGATTCGCCATTCGCCCCAACCCGGCCTTGGTCAATCGGCCCCGTCATATTCATCCCCCCCACCTTAAGCAGGTTCCGGAACCGGGCAGGCCGCTGGAAGGAGAGGCGCTTGCCGCCTTCGTCACCGCTGTCGCACGGCAGAT
Organism: Desulfosarcina sp.; assembly: GCA_046484885.1. Lineage (GTDB taxonomy): Bacteria > Desulfobacterota > Desulfobacteria > Desulfobacterales > Desulfosarcinaceae > Desulfosarcina. Next base: position 18,603 of record JAWOIA010000182.1, read on the forward strand.
CGCCGCAGACCTCGGTTTGAAAGAAAGGATTTGAAGCGACCCGTCGGTTGGGATCGATCCCGGGGTTGATCCGTCTTGGCTAAAAACCCAACCCTAAACAGTTTAACGGCTATGGCTATGACACACATTTGCACGCTGCTTCGCCCATTTGCCCGTTGGCACCTCTTGGCGCTGCTGGGTCTGGCCCTGATTCTCACGACGGCCGACGCCCACGGCACGGTGCTTTATAAAAACTACGTTGTGCGCTACGATCGTGGCTGGGACATCCTCTGCGACCCTTATCGGGTTCAACCGGGGGATTGGGTGCTCAAAATTTTCCGTCAAAAGGGAGAGATCGCCCATGACGACTTCAGGGAGTTCCTGGGTATTTTTGAACGCCTCAATCCGCATGTCACAGACACCGACCGCATCCGTCCCGGCCAGGTGGTGGACATTCCATTGAAAAAACTGGCCCCTGGGAGCCTGCCGGGACAATCTTCCGGTGTGGTCACCATCCCCTTTGTCATGATCGCCAGTCCCAGGGAGATGCTAGAAAAGCATACCCTGACCTATACCATCCAGCAGGGCGACACCGTCTCCCAATTGATCGCCAACAACTTCGGCGGCCGATTCGGCAACACCACCTACAGTCAAGGGTTAGCGCTGTTCAAGGCCGCCAACCCCCACATCACGGATGTTAACCGGATTTACGCCGGACAGAAGATTTACATGCCGGATCCGTCCATTCGCGAAGAGAGTTGGTACAGTGCCATCTTCAACCAAGATGGCGAACTGGTCGACGCGTTGACCACTGAGGCGGGTCCCGACTCCCCACCGGCCGCCGCCCTTGCAACGGCGCGGGTGACCGACCCACCGCAGCCCGGCGGCAGCGGTGGTCCGGCGGGTGAAGCCGCCGCGGTTATCGGGGGGCGTCTGATGGATAAAGGCACCGCTTTTCTGCCCATGCAGCAGGCCAAAGATTTTGAACTTGACCTTTCACGCTACCCCATGGTCGATCTTGGCGGCGGCTCCAAAGTGATTCTGACCACCCAGGACCGGGTGATGAATGTGGATCTGGGTTTGATCCAGTCTTACTGGGATCAGGTCAAGGTGGCGCGGGTGTCCGACCAGGCTTCATCCCAGGAGATCCTGGAGGCCGTTTTATCCGTTCTTCCCGCTGATACGGCATCCAACCGGCTGGCTTTCGAGGAAGGGGGGGTCGCTGTCAGCGTCAGCGCCAAGTGGATCCGCACCGAAGTGTCGGCCGACGGCCGCCTTCCGCGCCACGTCTGCATCACGCCCATCACTGCTGCCTCCCACAGAACCCACGAAGCCCTGGTCCGCTATTTGGACCGTAACGACATTGTCATCAAAGAGGTTCTGCCCGGGACTCCGGAAACAGGATCCTGGTCCGTTGGGACGAATCGGGCCCCGGCTGCCGGCACCATCGACGGTTCCAGTCAGAAAGCCTTTGTGGAGTCCTTGGCAGCGGCCATGGGGTTTGCTTACGCACCCAACATCGCCATCAGCTTTCCCTACGCCGGCATTCAGGTCCAAGCCCTTTCCAATCTGCTCTCGTTCGGCAACGGCAGAGAGACTCTGATCGATTTCGGCGATCTCTACGGCGATGCGGTGCTGGCAATCCGTGGAACCGGGCTGGAGATTCTGCAGGTCAATCTGGATGAAGGCCCTTTGGAGCTGATTCAACGCCTGATGGAATCCGCCGGCCTGGCCTACACCGGCTCACCGGTTTTTTATGGTGCGGACCGTTCGGCTGAGTTCAATACGGCGATCACCGTCAGTGGTATCCTCATGCCCACCGGCAGCGCAGAAAACCGTTTGTTTATCGTGGAACCGCTGCCCGAGCTGATTGAGCTTTTTATCCGGGATCAGGGCATCCAGCTGGTTCAGGTGGTGACAGTTCCGGGATGAGGCCGGGTCGGAAACCGTTGGTCGGATCCGGACGACACCCCAAGCAACCCAACCAAGGAGACTGGTTCATGGCACGTTGGCGGCCGAAGATGATCGGCGTTCTGCTCGTGGCGATGCTGCTTTTGGCAGGCTGCGCCGCGTCGGGTATTTCCCCTCAGGATCAAAAAAGGGCCGACGCCCTGAGAAATCTGGGCGAAGCGTATCTTAGGGAGGGCAATTACACCGCGGCTCTGGGGGAGCTGCTCAAGGCCAAAGAGCTGAACCCCGATGACCCCATTTTGCACAACAATCTCGGCCTGGCCTACATGGCCAGGGAACGGGTCGACCTGGCCGTGGTCCATTTTGAAAAAGCGGTCCAATTGAAACCGGATTACTCTTTGGCCAAGAACAATCTCGGCAGCGCCTATCTGGTCCGAAAAGAGTGGGACAAGGCCATTGTGCCGCTGAAAGAGGTGACCGAAGACCTGCTGTATGCCACTCCGCACTTCCCGCTGGCCAACCTGGGGTGGGCTTACTACAACAAACAGCAGTATGACCAGGCCCAGCAATATCTGCAGGAGGCGCTGAAACTGGCCCCGGATTTTTTTGTCGCCCGCCTGAACCTGGGTAGAACCTACCTGGCGACCGGCCGGTTGCACCAGGCCTTGACCCTGTTCGAAGCCGCGGTCGACAGTCACCCCACCGATCCGGCCTTGCTGTTGGAATTGGGGAAAACCTACCGTTTACTCGGAGACTACAGCAACGCCATCCTGGCGTTGAAGGCGGCGATAGAATTTTCCAAGGATGCGGATCTCACGGTCGAAGCGTCCGAAGAGCTCAAGCGACTCTACCGCTGACCGTCGAACGCCCCGTCGGGACCGGTCGACCCGCCGCCCGGGGTGCCTGCTGGTTCAAGACGCGTGCAAGTTTCCTTGGCAGACGCCGCACAGGGAGCATCGCGACGGATCGGCGGGGCAGGGGGCGGAGGTCCGGCCGGCCAAGGCCCGTCGGTATTCATTCAGCAGGAAGGCTTTGTCGATTCCGTGGTCGATAAAATCCCAGGGAAACCGTTCATCGGGATCCCGCTCACGCTGGACGAAGAAGCGCGGGTTGACTGCTGAAAATTTGAAGGTCTGGGGCCAGTTGCCCCGATTGCGCCGGGCCAGCAGCAGGATCTCGGCCACCCGGCGATCCCCCCGGGCGATCAGTCCCTGCAGCATGGACCAGCGGGGTTCTTCGGTCTGGACCCTGACGTTGGCTGTGCGCTTTAACCCCGTCTTGACCATCCGGATTTTATGCTTGAGGGTTTTAACCGGGTCCATGGCGGCCCACTGAAAGGGCGTAACGGGTTTGGGCACGAAGGGGTTCAGACTGACGGTGATCTCACCCATGTGGCCCTTGCCGCGGCTGGCCCTGAGAAAGCGGTTTTTGATGCGCTTGACCATTTCCACCAGTTCGGCCACGTCCGCATCGACCTCCGTGGGCAGACCGACCATGAAATAGACCTTGAGGTTGGGGATGCCGGCGGCCACCAGGGTTTCGGCGGCCTGGAGGATCTGTGCCTCGCTAAGTCCTTTATTGATTACCCGCCGCAGGCGTTCCGATCCGGCGTCCGGGGCGATGGTGGCGGTGCGGGTGCGGCTCTTTTTCAGGGCTTCGACCAGCGGGCCGTTTAGCGCATCGGCCCGCAGGCTGCTGAAAGCAAACCGGACTTCACGAGCCCGATCCTTCTGGCACAACTCGCCTATCCCCGCAAGGTCGGATATGGCGGCGCCCACCAAACCGATTCGATCGGTCAGTTCGCACCCAGCATCGATCTGACGGTCCAGCAGGGCCAATGGGCGAAATCGGGGCGGCCGATAGACAAATCCGGCGCTGCAGAAACGGCAGCCATGCGGGCACCCCCGCGAGACTTCGATCAGGTAAGTGTCGTCGAAGGTGGTCTCCGGAGTCAAGATGGTGCTGGCCGTCGGCAGCTGTGACAGGTCCGGTGACACGATGCGCCGGACCGTGGTGGGAACCGCTGCCGTTGTTTCCAGGTCAGCCAGGCTCCCGTCGGAGCGGTACCGGGGGCGGTAGAAGGCGGGAACGTAGACGCCCGGGACATTTCGGGCCAGCGCCAGCAGCATCGTACCCCTGTCGACGCTACCATCGTAAATCTCGAAAAAGCGGGGGATCAGCCCTTCGGCCTCACCCAGCAGGAAGAGATCGATAAACGGGGCCAGGGGTTCGGGATTGAGAAAACAGAAGACTCCCCCTGCCAGCACAAGGGGGAGGTTTGCGCCACGCTGGGCGGCCGGCAGAGGGAGTCCTGCTGTTTCCAGGATGGAGAGAACGGCCGGTGCGTCGTTTTCGTACGAAATCGAAAAAGCAATCAGGTCGAAGTCTTCAATGGGCGTTTGGGACTCGACCGTCAACACCCGGCGGATTTTACCGCCATCCTGTTGCGGTAAAAATGCCCGTTCACAAACCACATCATCAATTTCATTGATGAGTCGATAGACCGTTTGGAAACCCAGGTTGGACATACCCACCTGGTAGCGGTTGGGGTAGACCAGGCCCACACGCAGCCTGCCGGCCGTGGTCTTGCGGATGACGCCGCGCTCAAACCGCCCCGTCCTTTCGGCCACTGGGTTGGATTTTTTGGCCATCATTTCCGAATGTGGGAGGCCGTAGGATGCGGCGGTCCCATGGTCTCAGGAATGCATTGTCCAGGCCACAGCGGCCTCGTCCGCCGGCGCAGACCTCGAAAAAAGCCGTCCTGGCCAGCGGCGTTCCTCCCCGCAGCGGCGTTCGCCGCTGCGGCGCCGCTCAGGGATATGGCAAAAATATGCGTATTCCCGCCGATCAAGGCCCATCCGGCGGCCACCGATCCACCATTCACGGTCATTTTGGTGCTGCATCGTCCGTCCTCTGGGTTAACCGTTTCGCAGCCGCTTGCCGCCGACCCGGTCATCCGGATCAGCGGTCAGTCCGCTTTGCGACGCAGGAATGTCGGCACGTCCAGGTCCTCTTCGTCGATGATCAACCCTCTATAGGTGCCCCGCTTGGTTTCGGTGTCGGGCCGGTCGTTGGCCGCGTGCTGCCAGCGGATGAAGGTCGGCTTGTCCAGCTCCGGCGAACGGGCCAGGTCTGCCGGGGTGATGTCGCGCACTTTTCCGCCATAGGTGGGGTCTACCACTTTGGAGAAGGTCTCTTTTTCTCGCTCTTTCTCTTTTTCACCGATGCCGGTGGCGATGACGGTGACGCTCATCTCATCGCCCACGCGGTCGTCGATGACCGCGCCCCAAATGATTTCCGCATCTTCTCCCACCTCCTGGTAGATGCGTTCGGAGGCCTCGGTCATCTCCTCCATGGTGAGATTGCTGTTGGAAGTAATGTTCATCAGCACCCCCTTGGCGCCGGAGATGCTGATGTCTTCCAGCAGGGGATGGGAGATGGCCCGCTCAGCTGCTTCCAGCGCCCGGTTTTCGCCGCTCGATATGCCGATGCCCATGATGGCCATGCCGGCCCTGGACATGGTGGTTTTGACGTCGGCAAAGTCCAGGTTGACCAGGCCGGGCATGATGATCAGATCGGTGATGCCCTTGACCGAGTGCAGCAGGATTTCGTCGGCCTTTCTAAACATGTCGACCATCTTGGCGTTTTTCGAGGCCAGGCCCCGCAGCCGGTCATTGGGAATGGTAATCACTGTGTCGGCCGCCTTTTTCAGTTCCATGATCCCTTCCTCGGCCTGCTTGGCCCGTTTGCGGCCCTCGAAGGAGAAGGGACGGGATACCACGGCCACGGTCAGAATGCCCATTTCCTTGCACAGCCGTGCGATGACCGGTGCTGCTCCGGTTCCCGTGCCACCGCCGAAACCCGCAGTGATGAATACCATGTGGGAGTCCGCCAGCGCCTCCTTGATCAGTTCCGCATTCTCCAGCGCTGCGTCCCGTCCAACCTGGGGATTGGCGCCGGCGCCCAGGCCCTCTGTGATTTGAACCCCCAGTTGAATGCGCACCTCGGCCTGGGACACCTGCAGCGCCTGGGAATCGGTGTTGGCGCAGATGAACCTGACGCCATGCAGGTTGCTCGCGATCATGTTGTTGATCGCGTTGCCTCCGGCACCGCCTACGCCAATCACCTTGATTTTTGCCGAATTTTCGTTTTCCACATACGTAAACATACCCGTCATAAGCTCCCCCTTTTCTTACGTTGCCCATTGCGGCGCGCCCATGTGCGCCTTTGTTTTCACCGATCGCTCCCTTGTCTTCCTACCGTTGGACGATGCTGTTTGCGTTTGAATCAGATGACGTCCTTGAACCACTTTTTCATCCGGGCGATAAGGCTGTTGAAAATGTTCTTGTCCCGGATACGAAATTTCTTCTCCGGCTCCTTTTTGGCGCCGTAGATGACCAATCCCACCCCAGTGGCGTACATGGGATTGTTGACCACGTCGGTCAGCCCGCGAATGCCCTGGGGTTTTCCCACGCGGGTGGGCGCCCCGAAGATCGCTTCGGCGATATCGGTTGCGCCTTCCAACAGGGCCGTGCCGCCGCACAGGACCATCCCCGATGTGATCGTCTGTTCCATCCCAGCCCGGAAAATTTCTCTTTGCAGCAGGGTGAAGATCTCTTCCATGCGCGGCTCCAGAATTTCTCCTAAAATCTGACGCGCCAGTTTGCGCGGCTGACGTCCGCCTACACCCGGAACCTCGATGGTCTCTTCGGGGTTGATGGCGGCGCTGTTGCAGGTGCCGTAATTGCGCTTGATGCGTTCCGCCTCCTT
>JAWOIA010000184.1:0-2797 GCA_046484885.1 Desulfosarcina sp.
AATCATCGTTGGTCTTTCCGAAGCGGAACAACACGCTTCCGCCGACCGGATCAAGCGCAGCTACCTATGGCGGGCCGGCATGGCCAGCATACTGGTGGCCGCTATCGCAGCCCTGCTCGGCCGGTTGAGATGGCGATCACCAGTATGCTAACCATACCGGCGCGCCATATGTAGCTGCGCTCGATTCGCTCGGCGGGGGCGAGTTGTTCCGCTTCGGAAAGACCAACGACGATTGCCAGTGGGAATTCGTAAAGCTTTCTGGCGATGGTGTAGCGTCGCGTGTCGTCCCAGCGGTTGACAGTCACCTCGGCTGAAGCATCGGCGGCGGTGCCCTCCTGTACCAGTGCATTGTAGTTGATCGTTGTTCCCGCGGATATATCATTACCGGTGCGTCGTACCCGGAAAATGCCGTCGGTTCCCACCAGTCCGAGGACGCCTTGTTCTCCCAGCGCATCGGACTCATAGCCGCTGACAAAATAGCCGGCATGCACCGAGGCCGCCACGACCCCCGCGAACCGTTGCCCGGCCTCCCCGAAGCGTCTGCTGAAAGTCAACCTCCATTCATCTGACTCCCGGTCTCGTTGCGGCTGTCCGATTACCACATCCTCTTCCTCTTTCGCACGTTTAAAAAAATCCATCGTCGCCACGTTCTCGGGGATAGAAGAACGATTGGTGCTATCGATGATCTCTCCACGGACATCGATGATGCTGACTGTGAAGACGATCTCGGGTGGCAGCAACTCTTCGGAGCGCAAATCTTCCAGGATCTTCTGCGCGGGTTTGCCGTCCAGTTGATAGCGGACTATCTTCAATGTGTGATCGATCTCGCGCAAAGCCCGCACGACCTGAGCTTCGTAGGTGTCAGCCACGTCCATGGTCATGGCAGCGGCAGTGCGATCGGCTGAGGCACGTTCTCTGGCGATGAGATTGAAAGTGAGGGCCCAGATTACCGTCAGAAACAAAAAAGCCATGACGATGGACAAAACGGGCGGCTCGATCAGCCGGTGCAGCCGGCTCCGGCTGGCGGTGCTATCGACCGGCGGCACGTTTTCATTTGTTTGCTCAGTTAAATCAATCAATTGTCACCACCCGCAAGCGTTCGTCCAAAAAATCGAGGGATAGGTACCCGATGGCATTGGGGTTTTCAGCCACTGACGCAGCCATGGCATCGCCGCTGGAAACGGTTGGCGGTGGCTGGCCGCGGCCGGTAAAGATAAGTTTCCACCAGTGGGCCTTTATCTGCGACTGGGATCGCCCCAGGTACCGGCTGTAAAATTCGCTGCGCGTGGGCGAGCTTTCACTCAGATCGATGGGTTTCACTGGATTCCCGTTCGGAAAGCGGACCATCCTGCCCAGGTAGATGTCTGTGATCTGGTCGCGGGACAGGGTCTCGATCGGGTTCTGCGAAGAAACCACCACCACCACCTCGGCGGCGCAGACGGTGCCGGCCATGAGGCTTAACAGATATATCCCTACAATCACCGTTATTCGTTTCATTTGCATCGGCAATCCAATCATCTCAAAATACGAAGTCGATCGCGGCGCTGAACAGGTTGACCAACCCCCCGGGCTCAAATCCCGGCTGTGTGTTGGTCAGAACACCCGGTGATCCGTCGTCCAGATCAAGGTGTTGGTACTGTACTTTCAGGGCCACATTCCGGATGAAATCCCAGCGTACACCCACGGATATGCTCTTCTGCTGGGCTACGGATCCCAACATCTGGTTCAGCGCGGCATTGAGCCCCTGGCCCTGACCGGCCTGCTCCGGCGGCAGGCCCGCCGGCGACAAACCCGGGTCCGAAGTGTCGCTGTGGGCCCAAACTTGAGCCAGGGTTATATAGGGGGTGACCTCTCCGAAACGATACCCGCCGGTGACATACCCGCCTTCGCTATCGCCAAAAAATGTGCGGGTTTTGGCCCGCGACCACTCGCCCATCACGAACCACTCGCCAGGGTCATAGCGCAAGCCGAAGCTCATGATTTCAAAGCGCTTGCTGTCAACATCGTATCGGTCAGCAATGGCTTCGCCCTCTGCCCCGAATTGCCTGAAAGCATCAAAGAACGGGTTAAGACCTTCTATCGTCAGGCGGAAGCGGCCATAACTGGCAAACAGGGTTGCTGCGCCCCATTCCAGGGTATCGCTCAGCACCACACCGTCGCGGACGCTTACCTCGCTTCCGTCGGGTATATCGACGTCCCTGGTGCCATACAAGGCCCGCAAGGTATTGGTGAAGCCCTTGAAATGGAAACGGTAATCGAGGTCGATAGCGTCAACATTGGTGACGGGTATCATGTCATAGACTTCCTTGGGAGGACGGATCCATGGTGTCGCATACCTTACTTTTCGGTACTCGGAAACCATGAACGTCTGGTGTACCATGCGCCCGGCGCGTACGCTCAAGTCCGGAGTGATGTCGAACTTTAGATTGGCCCACTCAACCTCCGGCATGTAGGTTCCGTCGTAACGCTGCTCAGAGACTACCTGCAGGATGCCGGTAAACCGGGGCGTGAGATTGGCGGTGAGCTGCAGTCCCAGCACGCTGTCGACTTCGGGGCTCCATTCACGGGTGTAGCCTGCCCCGTCGGGAACGAACAAGTTTGAGGCAAAGTCTGCCTGGTCCTCGTCGGAACGGACCACTCCGAGCGTACCGAAGCCGTTGAACGAAAAGTTCGGCGTTTCAGCAACCTGTGCCCCTGCGGCGGTCACGCAGACGAGCATGGCAGCCGCTGCAGCAATTAAAAGTTTTCCCATCATCAGTCCCCGCCTTGCGCAAAGTGTGCTTTACAAAAGTCAATC
>JAWOIA010000044.1:0-27587 GCA_046484885.1 Desulfosarcina sp.
GCAAGCCCTCCCGCGACCCCACGTCCACCACCGTCCACCTGAGCGTTCCGGGGGTGAATTCAGGCGCGATCTCCTCCAACACCCCGATGGCCAGATCGCACAGGATACAGCCCTTCTGCTTGGCAACGATTTCCACGAACGCTTGGCCCATTCTTATTGACTCCTTAAGGTGTTATAATCAATCCTATTTATGGTGAAGTCAAGGTGTAATAAAGGCTTGTTCATGCGTGACCGGCCTGTGGAAGACAGCGGTTCTGCCGGTCATGGTTCGATTGGGGGGGGGAATCGGTAACACCTGAAGCCCGGGGGAGGGTTCGGCAGGATCACCATTTTTACTAATGCGCATCAGTCTTTTTTTTTGCGTCAGCACTCCGGTGCAGCAGACCCAACCGCGACTGAATGGGGTCCCATTGGAACCGCATCGGTATTGCCGGTCAGGGGCACACGCCAGAATTGAGTCACTGAAAAGGAAGAGCGCGCCAATGAAAAAAAAACGCTGGTGGTGGAAGCGTCACCAATGGCAAGCAGTTGAGGGCGGTGACGACGCCTTCCTGCAATGCCACATCCACCATAATCAGGCCACTAAAGCCCTACGCAGCAAGCGACTCCTTCTTTTAATGTCATCAGGGGATTATCCAGACCGCCTGATTCCGGGCCCGGTGAACGACCTTGTTCGCAACCCGACCGATATTGAAATCTTCCACCTGTGAAATGCCGGTTCGACCAACCATAATGGAGCCGCAACCCGACTTGCTGGCCTCTTCAACCAGCGCTCCGGCCCGGCTTGAAACGCCGGCGACAATTTTGGTGATTATCTGATCATCGCCGCGTCCCGCTTTCAGCAGCCGCTCTTTAGCATCGGCCAAGGTGGGCTCGAGCATCTGCTTGACATCATCCCAGATGACCGCCTCCACGTCTGCAAAGGCAGCGACCCGTCCTGTCACAGGGTCGGGATAACCGATGTGACGCAGGGCATGAAACAAAACCACCCTGCCCTTTGATCCATTCATCAGCGTTGAGGCGGCGTCCAACGCCCGCATGGATCCCGCTGAGCCATCCAGAGCCACAATCACGTTTTTTCCAACCGGAGTCCCGGCGACGATGCAGATCGGTATGGTTGCCAGCGCCCCGATAATCTTGGTGCTGACACTCCCGATCGCTAAGCCCTCCGCCCGGCCCACACCGGTGCATCCCATGATCAAGCCATTGTATCCACGCCGGGCTTCGGCGACGATGTCCCGGGCGATTCCGGCAACCCTGTCCCTGATTTCAATGGAGATATTCTCCTCCCTGAAATTGGCGTCCAGAAGCGCTTTTTTTGAATCGGCCATAAACACCTTGATCGATTTTTCGTGCTCGTCCACCTGATTTTTTATTTTCCTCGCTAATGAGTCGGCTTCAGCCCCCAGCCCAAAATCCCAATACGCTTCCGGAATCCGATTTAAGACGTGAAAAAAAGCAACTTCCGTTTCGGCGGGCGACAACATCCGAGCCACGTAGGTGACAACAGCTTTCGACTCGGCTGATCCATCGGCAGCCACCAAGAACTTTTTTTTACCAGCCATCTTTGGCCCCCTGTTTTTTAATGTCCATGACTGCACCGCTAGTGATAGCGCCCATCACCTCTTTAGAGACTGCCGATGGATAGTCAAAGTTCATGCCACTGCGAACTGAACGCAAATACTTTTATATCATATTGATATTAATATTTTTTGTTGAGACCCACGGCCGGGACCGTCGGTGATCACAGCCTGGGCCCTTAGTCAATTATTTTTCCAAGGTGTAAACTCCCGGCCTGCCCCTCAACGCTGTCGTTCTGCGACCCCCAGTTCCAATCACCCTTCCTTGAAGCAATACCGTTTGCCGTTTTTTTTTTGATCGTGATATGGGTGAGAATGATCGCTCTGCCCGCCGCGCCGGTTCGGCATCGTCAGAAGGCTGATCGCCGCTCCGATCGACCATCAAAGCGGGTATGGCCTGAAACCGGTCCTTCCTGATGATCATCCGGTCTTGATTCGGGAATGAAGAGACAGGAGGGTGCTATGGCTATTAAAATCGTCGGTGTTGCCTGCAGTCCACGTGCCGGTCAATCGACCCATTGGGCGCTTGGCGCCGGCTGGGAGGTCACACTCTGTGATCAATCTGGCAAACCGTGAGAAAACCGTTGCGGTGCCTGATGAAAACAGTCCGGAAAAACGCGGACAGGGAAAACCGGACAAACGCCGGGAAAGGAGTTCTACATGAACAACATAATGGTGTGCTATGACGGGACCGGGGCTGCCAAAAACGCTTTGAGGCTCGCACGGGAGCAGGCGGCGGCCTTTGATGCGAAGGTGACCGTTGTCACCACGCTGGAAAAGGGAGCGCCTGATAACCAGGCCCAGATCAACGAGGCAAAGAAAGGACTGGAATATGCGCAATCGGTTCTGAGCTCCGAAGGTGTCTCCTGTGAAACAGACCTGCTGATCCGGGGGATGGGCACCGGAGAGGATCTTGTTCGGTTTGCCAAAGACAAAAACGTCGAGCTTGTGATCATCGGTATCGTCAAAAAATCCAAAGTCGGTAAAATTCTCTTCGGTTCAACGGCGCAATACCTGATCCTGAACGCTCCCTGTCCGGTGCTGACGGTGCGGTGATCGCCGTGAGCGGCTCCGAGAGGGCAAAACGGGGAAACCAATACTTCGCCTTCTACAGCAGCTTGAGGATTTCCCGGCGGATGCGGTTGACTTCGGGGCTGGTGCGATCACGCGGTCGTTTCAGGTTTACCGCAAACACCTGCAATATTTTGGCGGGTCGCGGTGCGAGAACGACAATGCGGTCGCTCAAATAGACCGCTTCGTCGACATTGTGGGTCACGAACAGAATCGTGTCTCTTCTGTCGGCCCAAATTTTCAGCAAAAAGTTCTGCATGGTATTGCGCGTCTGGCTGTCCAGGGAGCCGAATGGCTCGTCCATCAACACGACCTGAGGGTTGGCAATCAGGGTTCGGGCAATGGCCACGCGCTGCTTCATTCCGCCGGAAAGCGCTTTGGGGTGCCGGTTCTCAAACCCCTCCAACCCGAAACTGCGCACGTACTGCATGGCTGCGGCACGCCGGCGCGCTTTGGGCATGCCTTGAATCTCAAGGCTGACATCAATATTGGCGATCAACGACCGCCAGGGAAAAAGGGCAAATTCCTGAAAGACCAGCCCCACCCGCGCATCACACCCCCTCAGCGGCTGCCCGCCCAGGCGCACCTCACCGGATGAAGCCGTATCCAGGCCGGCGATGATGCGCAGCAAGGTGGTTTTGCCGCACCCACTGGGGCCGACCAGGGATACCAACTCCCCTTTGGCGATGCCACAGTCGATTTCGTCAAGCACCCGCAGCCCGCCGACAGCGTCGTCATACTGTTTGGTCAGTCCTCGTATTTCAAGGTGCGCATCCACGGTTGGGGCCCCCTATCGCCAGTGCAGCAGAAGACGCTCCAGCAGATTGAGCCCGGCGTCGATGATCAGCCCGATCAAGCCGATAACCACCATGCCGGCGACGATCTGATCCGGTCGCTGGATATCCCGTGCGGTCATGATCATGTAACCCAGTCCATACCCCTGCCTGACCCCGGTGAATTCAGCCGCCACCAGCGTCATCCAGCCGATGCCGAGGCCGATGCGCAGGCCGGTGAAAATGGCTGGAAAGGCCCCCGGCAGCAGCACCTTGAAAAAAATGAAGCGCCGGGTGGCATTCAGGGTGCGCGCCGCCTCGATCAGGAGCGGATCGATGGTGCGCACACCGCTGATGGTGTTGAGCAGAATCGGGAAAAAAGCGCCCAAAAAGATGATAAACGCCGCCGATTGGTTGCCGATGCCGAACCACAGGATGGCGATGGGGATCCAGGCCAGCGGGGGGATCGGCCGCAGGACCTCCATGATGGGTTCCAGAGCCGTACTCAGTGCACGTGACCACCCCATGGCAATGCCCAGGGGAATGGCGATCAGCAGCGCTGTCAGGTACCCCCAGAAGACGCGCTGCAGACTGTGGGAAATGTGCCGATGCAGCAAATGGCCAGGCGGCATGCCCAGGGTGATCAAGTCCTGCAGCCCCCCGAAAACCTGCCACGGCGACGGTAGCTTAAACGCCGGTATAATCCCGATGCTGGACATGACCTGCCAGGCTAAAACAACCAGCAGCAGCGGTACCATCCGCTTAGCGGTCATGGACGATTGCTCTCCACAACCCAGTCACGACCGATGAAACCGCCCATGAAGGCATCCGCATCGGCCACACGGATATAACCCAGATCGGATAGAAACTGCACGTAGGTTTTGACACTTTCAAGGTTTAAGCGGTAGTTGAAGTCTACGGTCTGCATGGCCCGACGGACCGTTTCCGCACCCAGCCCCGTGTTTTTGACGCCGATGGCCACGGCCTGATTCGGGTGCTGCCTGATATAATCCGTCGCGCGCAGGTGGGCCGCCACAACCGTCCGCACCGATTCGGGATGGTCGGCCAAAAAACGGCTTCCCGCCACAACCGCACAACAGGGGTGATCCGGCCACATTTCCTGAGATGTTAGCAGGTTCCGGCCCACGTTCATGGCCGCGGCCTGGGAAGGGTACGGCTCCCAGGCGATAAACCCGTCGATCTGACCGGTGCGCAACGCACCGATCATCTCCGGCGGCTTCAGTACCATGATGTTCACCTGGCTCAAGGCCACGCCGTTTTCCTGGAGGGTTTTTTTCAGCAGGAAATCCTGAACCGTGGCGTGACCCGGTATGGCAAGGGTTTTGCCCACCAGCCCGCCAACCCCCTGAATCGCCGCTCCGACCGCCACCACCAATGCCGAACCAACCGAATTGGCCTGGGAGACCACCACCACCTGGGCGGTCTGATTGGCCACCGCCGTGACCGTGGGCGCCATACCCACATAGGCCATGTCCACTGCCCCGGCCGCAAAGGCGGTCATTATTTCCGGGCCGGCGCGAAAAATTCCGGCCACTTCCACGTCTATGCCGTCTCTCAAAAACCCCTGGTCCAGGGCGACCCAGAAGGCCAGGTGATGAATGTCATTTTGCAAATAGGCCATACGCACGGGATGGGCGCCATCCTTGACCGCAGCGCGACCGGAGTGGGCACCGTCCTCGCTCTTAACGGCACTGGCCAGCCAGCCCCCTCCCCCATCACACATGCCGCAGGCCAGCCCCTGACCGACCAACAACAACCCAATCACTGCAACCCAAAAAAATATCCGCATGTTGACTCCTTTCCATTCCACGGAAAAAATCGTGGCGCTTTTCCCAACACCGATCGACCCTGATGCACCTTCCGGTTCAAACGGGTCGAGCAGGAATCGATCCTCGCGCGGCCTTGTCACACCGGCAAGCGTTCCACCTCGATGTAGCGGTTAACCGGCAGTCCGGCGAAAATAACGGCGCCCGGACAAGGCACCACGAGCTTGCGCCGGAAGGCGCCACCAATCACGTTGAACAATTCAAGACAGGCAGAACATACCTGATTGGTTGGCCCGATGGAATAGGGAACTGCCTCGCCGTCTGTTTCGATGAAATATTCGGGTTCGATGAAATTGGCGTGATTGGCGCAGTGGGTGATGAACAGCTCCTCAAAACGCTTTCCCCGAATACCCATCACCCGCATCCATCGCTCCTGATCGGCCACATCGCGATCATCCAATTGGTCCCAGGCGGCCGGCTTGGCATGCAGATAGCTGGGGCGTTGGATCATGCGGCGCTGCTGGCCCAGATCGGGCAACAAGGGGGGGCGAAACGGGGTATGACGCAATATGATCTGCGGGGCCAGACCAACGCTGTCCAGCGCCATGGAGCTGACAATCAGGTAACGACCGGCCAGGGGTGACATCCAGTACCAGGACAACGGTCGTTTACAAAGAGGGGTTTTTCGCCAGGTTTCCGGAATAACGATGCCGATGGGGATCTGCCGGGCCAGGGGGGTGCAAACCGCTTTGCGGGCTTCGTGAATGGCAACCCCGCCTGCTGTCAGTCTTTCTTTAATGGCCTCGACGGAACCGGCATCCACCCAGCAGGCGTATTTAAGGACAGGGGGCATCGTTGTTGTCCTGGAACTATTCAGTTCTAGCTAGACCCTGGTTCGGGCGGCACGCCGTTCGGCTTTTTCCTTTTCCCGTTCCGCCCGGCGCGCCGCCCGTTTGGCCTCCCGATCCAATTTCCCGTCGTCATCCCTCGCTTGCGGCGCTGCGGGCCCCGACCCGCCCAGGGCGGGGGGCGGCATCGCCGGGACCGTTTCGGCCTGGCCCCAAGGTGCCGCAAGTGGCTCCGCCGGTGTGCCTCCATCCGCTGTCTTCCGGCGGGCGGCCCGCTTTTCGGCCCGCCGCCGCTCCTTTTCCGTCGGATCGGGCGCCTGGGCATCATCGGGCAGGGCCGGCGACGACGGTGACCCTGAGTCCTCCTCGGAAACTTTAATTGGGTCCGCGAGGGATTGGGGCACTGCAATGGCACCCGCGCGGCGCGCCGCTCTTTTAGCCGCGCGCGCGACCTCCTTTTCAGCCCGTTTATCCGCCGGCGGCGCTTTGTCAGCATTTCCCTCCGGAGCCGGCGATGCCATCGCGGGTGTGACGGCCGCTTCGGACACCGCGGTTTGCACCGGAGCGCTGATTGTCGTGTCAGGGGGATTCTTGGTGGCGGCCCCGGCCACCCCGGCCTGGGCAAACACATCGTAGCCCAGCAGCGCTTCCGCCACCAAGCTGCTGATGTCTGTCATCACCAGTTGCGACCCCATGGCCGTAATGCCGATATTCAAGCCCTGAAAACAAAATGGGCAGCAGGAAACCAGTTGCGCGGCGCAGGTTTCCTCAGCCTCCCGAATGCGCCGCTGGGCCATCCGGTTCTGGATATCCGGGTAACCGGCCTTCAAGCCGCCGCCGGCGCCGCAGCAGCGAGAGTACTCCCGATTGCGGGGCATTTCAACCAGTTTGAGACCTGGAATGGCTTCCATAATCATGCGCGGTGCATCAAAGCCGCCCGTCGCGCGCCCCAGGTGACACGGGTCGTGGTAGGTGACGGTTCGTTCCACCCGGTGGGTAAAGCGCAGTTTTCCGTCACGCAGCAGTCGCGCCAGAAACTCGACTGTATGCAGCACTTCGAAGTGCAAGGGGGCCACTTTGGGGTAATCCTGCAAAATGGTTTTAAAACACCCGGAGCAGGAGCTGATCAGGGTTTCGATGCCCAGGCTGTTGAAAATATCGATGTTTTCCTGAAATACCCGTTTGTGTTCCGGGTCGCCCATGCGCAGCAGCACACTGGCGCAACATTTCTCTTCACTTCCCAAAATGCCGTAGTCGATGCCCAGGGCTTCGAGGATGTTGATGCTGTTGATGGCCACCTGCTTGACATTGACATCATAGGCAGCGGTACAGCCGAAAAACAGCAGCACCTTGCCGCCCGTTTTACGGATTTCCCGCGGCATGCTGCGCAGCAGCCCGTCTTTGATGGCCCGACGCGCCCACTTGGTGCGTCCGGCGCGTGGCTGCTGCCAGGGGTTGTCAAAAGACTTGACGCTCTTGACCAGCCCTTTCTGAGCGTCCAGGGGTCCATATCCCGCCTCGACCATGATGCGGCGCAACTCTTCCCAGAGGCTGACCGTTTCGATGTGGGCCGGACAGACCACCTCACACTGTCCGCAGGTGGAACATTCATAAAGATTGTTGACAAAAGCTTCAATCTCGGCGGTCCCGATTTGGCGGTAACCCATAATCCGCCCCAGCCAGCGTCGCAAGGTCGGACTGAATGTGTCTTGCTTGAGGATGCGTGCCAGCAGCCCGTGCTGCGATCTGGCAATATTGAGAAAATCAATGACTTTGCGGCGGGGAACGATGGCCTCCTTGGCATCCTGGTCATACACCGGACACCAGGTCAAGCACTCCCCACAACGGGTGCAGGCATCCAGCGCAATGAGCTGGCGCACGCTCAGGTGTTTTAGCGGCAGCTCCCGCACCTCCTGGTTCAACTCGGATGGACCGTTTCGGTCCGTGTCTGGGCTATCTGGGGTCATCGGACAACCTGTCAGGTTCATTAAAAGAATCGTCACGCAGTCCCGCAGCGGGGTGACCGCCGAGGGGCCAGCGGGTCGGTTTCCCACCAGGTCGGTGGAGCTACCCGCAACGGCTGGGACGCTCTATACCCGCTTGGTTTTTTGGGTTCCATCAACTTCTTCCAGCAGATAGGTCAACGGCACATTGAACATGTGTTTGAGTTTGCCGTAGGGCAGATAGGCGATAAAGGCCGCGCCGACACCAGCGTGGGCGTACCACAGCCAGGGGTAGACAAGGCGCCAATCCAGGGACAGCCAGTTGAGCATGAGAGACATGGGAAAGCCGATGAATGAGTTGATCGCCACTTCCGATGGAATGCCGGTCAGCAGAATGCGGGCCCCGGTTGTCACAAACCCGAGTATTACCAACAGACCGATGAGGCCAAGCGTAATGTTGTCTTGGATTTCAGTCACCACATGCGCAGGTTTGATGATCAAGCGCTGAATCATCGCCCAGATGATCCCCAGTAGTATCAGAAGACCGAGAAAATCGTAGGCAAAGGCGGTAACCGGATGGTTTTTATCAATCAACGCCAGTGCCCAATCTCCGTTGGGCTGAATGCTGAACAGCAGGCCGGTGAACAGGCTCAGACCGAACCGGACCAGAATGGCGATAAAGATCAGGGAGTGCATGGACCAGCGCTGGACGCTCTCTTTGAGGATGCGGCGCTGCAGGAAGATGTCCAGCAGCAGGGTTTTCAGCACCGTCAGCATTTTGCGCGAAAATAAAGCGCCCCACACCGCTTCGGAGGCTAGGCTGATTTTGCGATGCAGGGAGTCGGCTTCACCCTGCACGCTGCCAATGAACCAGAAGCGCACCATCAGGAAAAAACCGATCAGCGCAATCAGGCCGGCCAGCATGAACAGCGGGTGTCCCACGGCCGCCGGAGAGGGGTGACAAACGATGCAAAGAAGGCTTTTGGCTGGCAGCACCGCCGCCGGAGCGCCTACCGTATTCTGGGCATGATGGCAGCGACGGCAGGATTGCCCATCGCCGAGATCCTGCAAGGCATGATTGACATGCCCGGTGGCGGTTTCGGTTCGAGTGGGGCCCGGAACGACGGATGCAAGGCGGATCCGGTTGGTCGCTGGGTCTAGCTCAACTGCATCATGGGTATAATGACAGGCTTGGCAGTCCACCCGTAAATGGGGCGCATGGGCAACGCCTTCACCATGAACGGTGTGGCAGGCGCGGCACTGAGCCCCCGCAGCGGTCTGGTGCGGCGAACGGGCGACATCGGTGTGACAGTGAACACAAGCCACATATTGATGGGGAGAGCCCTGAAAAGAGGATTCGGAGACTTGCAGGGAGACTTTCCGTTCACCGACAGTGCGCAAGCTGCGTGCCTGATCGCCGTGGCAGGAAAGACAAAAGGCTCTGGATACCGCAACCCCTTCATTGGTATTGACGTTCGGTTGTCGGTGGCAGTCCAGGCAGACCAGTTCCCGGTTGGTTGAAGCCATTGACCGCTCCGGCTCCAGCGGTGTGGCGGAGGCAGCTGCTGCAACAACGATTGCCGCCACGATCAGCAATCCGATCCAGCCTTTTGCACTCATGGAATCAACGATCCCTCATCAGCGTTCACGGTTCCCGGTGTCATTGTGGAGGTGCATTTTTTCCACAGTCGATCGTCCGGTAAAGATGGACATGTCCGCAGGATAGACGCTAGGGCGCAGATGCGCCATACCGATGTGAATAAAGAATTTGATGACCACCGCCAGGATGGCCTCATAAAAATGCAGCACCTGGGCCAGGTTGATGAAAAAGCCGGGAAGAACCCGTGTAAAAAATTCAGGAAACCACAGCAGCAGCCCGGTAATTCCCATGGTATGCATACCAATGAATACCGCCCAGTAGTCTATTTTTTCCAGGTAGGAAAATTTATCAAAGTCAGGTGGCGACCGGCGTCTGCCCAGGAAGTAGTTCAGGTTGTGGCGAAAATCCGTCCAATCTTTCAAACCGGGAAAAATCGAATGGGGGCCGGTGAGACAGCCGCCTAAAACCCATTTGTAATACAGGAACCACAGCCCGTGCAGCATCACCGCCAGGTAGGTCACGACCGCGCTGGCACGATGCAGCCAAGCGGCGTTGGCCGATCCGCCCATCAGTGCCATTGCTGCCCGCGCCGGCCAGGTGGAACTGAATGCCAGCGACAGACCGGTGGCCGCCAAACCGGTAAAGCCGAGCATCACCACCAGATGCAAGAAGCGATCGAGAACGGAAAAGCGGATCGGGGTCTCTTTGGCAGGAAGATTCGCCGGCATATCAGTGTTTCCTCAATTTTTCATGCAGTTCCCGCAGAATCCACAGAAAGCTGTGCCCAAAAAAGAAAACCAGCGCTAGTGCGACCACACCCAGGGCAGCCATCCGAACCCGCTCAATCCAGCGAATAGCGGGGTCTTTTTGGGTTACAAGCGGGCTTAAATGATCCGCCGCGGCATGAATAACGATATTGGCATATTCGTCCCCGGCTTTGGGATGGCAACGCCGGCAGGCGACCAGGGCTGCTTCAGGGTCTTTGAGCGACGTCACCGTATGGGCGCCGTGGCAGTCGCTGCAGAGCGCGGCCGAGGCGTTTTGCAGGTTGACGGCCAGCCGGCCGTGGATGTTGTCCAGATAACTGGCGGTGTGGGTTCCATGACACTGACTACACGCCGCAACCATCACTTGGCCGCTCTCCAGACGTGACAGGCCGGAACGAACGTAATGGGAAGGGTGACAAGCACCGCAGGTCGGCGCTGCATAAGGGGGGGGCGGCCAAACGGTCTTTGCGACCTCCGCTTCGTTTTCCGGTCCCAGCCTGGCCCGGGCATGTCCGCCGGCCATGTAGCGATCGTAGGACACCTGATGACACTTCTGGCAACGGCTGTAGTCGTATGCATAAATGGCCGCTGTTTTCAAAAAGGCCGGGTCCTCGGGATTGGGATGGGTGCGACCCTGTTCGACCATGGTGCCATGGCAATCCTCGCATTTGAATCCCGAATGGGCCGAGATCGCAAATCGGTTCAGGTCGACAAACCATGCGGTATCGGTTTTAACGGTGCGGTTCGATTGCGCCGCTGCCGGGGCCGGGTGCATGACCGACGGCAGCGCGGCGACCAAAAGGAAGAGGCCCACAACAAGCAACGGTTTCGCGGGGATGGATAATCGGTGGCAATCCAACGTCAACTCCGACTGCTGGGAATGGGTTCGCGAATGGTCTGGAAGTAGAGTTCCAGAAACGAAATGGCGTAGCGCTGCAGCAAGCCAAACAAGGTTTGGGCCAGGTCGGTGGTCTCGCCGCCCTGCTCGGCCTGCTGTTTCAGTTGGCGCACCTGGGCGGTTGCTGCTTCAGCACATCGGAGCAGGCGCTGAGCGTGCTCGGTGGTGGCGCGAAGCGGCCCGCGCTTTTCAAGCGGTGCCAGACGACGCCAGATGGCTTCCAGAAAAACGCGTATTTTTTCCGGTTCGTAGTACTTGGCGCCAATCAGCCAGCGCATGGGCTGCATTTCAAGGCTGTTGGCACTGAGGCGGGCATTGCTGGTTTGGCGTTTAATATCGAGGAGCAATCGGCGGCTGTCACCTTCAGAAGAGATGGGCACAGGCGCGGCGAATCCCTGACCCTCGACCGGATGCTGGTTGTCCCAGTAGATGGCGTCAGCAATCAGCGCGTTGGCCACCGGAAATCGGGGGTGTTCGAAATGGGGGCCACACAAATAGAGCCGCCCTTTTCCCAAGGGTGCGCTCAAGGCGGCCGCCCTGCCCATCAGCGTGGTACGTGCAAGCTCCCGGTCAACCAGAAAAACCGTTTTGGGGGTAAAATCATGATACCAGGCCAGCACCTGCGCATCGTCCGGTGCCACCATCCCGGGCCCCCCATACAGGGGCGCATCTAGCGTGCGCTCGGGCGCAAACGGCAAGTGGGCGGTTGTTTTCAGCTGCACGGTATCGCGCACGGGGTGAAAAATGTAATCGCACCCGTAGGTCTGGGCAAACTTGTGTGGCAAGTGCCGACAAGCCGGTAAATACTTGCTGAGGTTGGTGATCTTGACACCGGTAAAATTGAAATGGTTTAAATGGGGTTTGGAGGAGTTCATCACCAGGTAGGCTCCGGCACAAGCGCCCACGTACAGGCCACCGCCAGCGATAAAATCCCGCAGCCGATGAGCACCTGAAGGCCCTAAGGCCTTGGCCACCGCAACGGTATCCCCCCCGGACACCATCAGCACATCGATCGTCCCAAGTCCGTCCTCTTGAATGGCAGCGGCATCCAGAAAAACGAGGTCGTGAAACCCCATGCGGTCAAAGATCTCCACAAACCACAGCCATGAATGGGACGTGCCGGCTCCGGTGTAGATGCCAATGCGCGGGAGATGCACCAGGCGGCTGCCGTCGGTTTGACGGCGGCTGATGCGACACCCTTGGTTGCTTCCGGCCACAAACAGCGTCTCGCCTTGCCGCAAGCATTGGTTGACCGCCGCATATTTTTTATAATGGCCCATGCACTGACGGTTCAGGATTGCAGCATATACTGGATCACGGCCTCCAGGCGGTCGGGACCCAATTCGATTCCCGTGCCCACGGATGCGGTTTCCAGCAAATCATCTTCGGTCAACTCCGGTGCCATGACCGCCAGCAGGGGGTGAATGCCAAAGATGCTGGCGACCGCCATACGGCGTTCCCACCAGGCGTCGACGTCCGGCTCGACTGCCTCGAATGTGCCGAAAACGGGTTGGATGGGACACCACGGTGAAAAGATGCCGCGACCCGGGGGGGTAGGCCTGCCACTGAGGCTGAAAAGTGCCGCTTGGATGTCATGCATGGTTGTTTTACCGGCGGCCCGGCTCAATTCGGCTACGGCCACGGCATCCAGGCCGGATTGAGCGCAGGTTTTCAGGAGCCGGCAGGCATCCGCGGCACTCAAACCGATTTTGTGAAAACCCAGCAACCCAAAAATATCGCTAACCAAAAATCCCGGCTCGGCCACATCGGTTTCCATCATTTTCTGGGGATCTTCATCCAGATAGACAAAGGTATTGGTGGGATAGGGCGTGTTATAGCAGGCGCTGTGCCGGTGAACGATCGGCCCCAACCACTCCTGCACGCCATTTTCACCAATGGCGCTGCAGATGTCGGCGATGCCCTGTTTATCCATAAAGGCCGATTCCTTGAGGTCCTCGAGCATATCCAAGGAGAGTTCGATAAACTCCTCGGCATCCGCTATCTCAAGCAGTCCCATGCCGCGGAAAGCCAGGCCTTTGAGGTTTTTCAAGCCAAAAAGCTTGCCGAAGCCAAAGCGATCGCTGCTGGCCCAGTAATTCAAACTTACTTGCGCGTAATCCAGGCACCTTTCACCGGCTTTGCCGATCACCATGGTCTGAATCAGATCGTCGCCCATGGCCCGGCGCCAGGCATCCGTGGTTGCCCACACATCCTGGCCCCAGACATCAGCGGCATCCGAAATATCGCCAATCCCATCATGCACCCACAGGAATACCGGTTTGGCGGATGTGCCGGTAATAACGATGTGATCGAAACCCGAAAATTTTATTTCCAAGCCCACCTTGAACGTGATGGGGCAGTGGCACAACTTGCCGCTAACCGGGCTTTTAGCGGTAATCACCGCGGCGCAGGCCCCCGGATAGAGACTTCCGGTGAGCAATCCGGTCCCAATCACAATGGGATCCGCGGCAGCGTGTTTTTCAAACAGATGCCTGGCAATGGCGGCACCACCGATTTTTTCCGCAACCAGGCTTTCCTCAAGCGTCTCTTCAGCAACGCTTGAAGTCCCCAGATCAACAACCAGTATTTTACCGGCCGACAGATATTCCATGGTGGGCTCCTTTGGTATGTGCCAAGGGTTGGCGGCTACTCACCCATCGTAATGGCATCGACAGGGCAGAATTTGACGCATAATGGGCCAAGATCCATGTCCTGGCAAAGATCGCAGGCCTCGCGCAGCAGCATGGGTTTGGCCGAGGCATCCGCCGGTTTGGCGGCGCTGGCATCTTCTTCAACGCCAATTCGCTTTATCTCTGCACCTTCGGGGCGGGCTATCAGCAAATCCTCATCCCGCTTTAAGATCACACCAAAATAGTCCTTCTTTTCCCTGGTGCGATAGGCCACGATGCACGCTGACAGCAGCGCGAAACCGTCGTCCCGATGGAAGCCGCATGCCATTTCACAGGCCATGCAGCCGGTACATTTCAATGCATCAATCTGAATTCCCATCTCAGTCCCCCGATCATCCGGCAAGCCGGCCTTCAATGGTTTTCGACACCCCAACCGCTGCACGGGCAGCACCGCCAATGGCGCACAACGCTCCACCCGCTAATACAGTGTCCATCCAGAAACGAGGAATTTTGGTCGAGATCGAGGCATGCGAAAAATTTTACCGCAGGCATATTGTTGATATTCCGAGGATAAAATTTTGAGTATAACGCAGATATTGGGTCAAATAACCGTTTATGGATGGACACTGAATAACCCCTCGTTTTCGAGGGCTTAAATCAAGGGATCAACAAATGTCAATAAAAAAAAATTCAATCATCGGATGTTTTAATATTATAATTTTTTCTTGCGAAACCAAATTGAATGTGGCATGGGTATTTTCCAACCAGTGTCAATCCCATCTTGCACAGAGATTAGGATTCATGTTTAAAAGTGCCAAAACTCATCGCATATCGCACAACATCGTCCAACAAATACGCAATGCCATCCTGGCCGGGGAGCTGAAACCAGGTGACCGCCTCCCAACGGAAAAGGGCCTGGCCGCCAGTTTCAATGTCAGCAAAGCCTCGTTGCGGGAGGCGATTCGATCTTTAGAAGCGCTGGGAATGGTTGAGGTTCTGCAAGGCGTTGCCGGCGGCGTCTTTATTCGCGAAGTTGACCTGGAAACCGCACGCAATAGTTTGTTCAATTATATTTTTTTCCAGAACCCGTCCATTCAGGAATTTACCCAGTTGCGGCTTCTGATTGAACCGCAAATGGCGGCCATTGCCGCAGAACGGGTATCAGCGGAGGATCTGGCCTTTTTTGACGACAATTTAGCCCAGACCCACCGACAATTGAACAGCGACGCGTTTTATTACAAATTAGACACCGCGTTTCACCACCGCATTGCCGCCATATCCAACAACCGCCTGATCGTTTTTGTCATCGACTCTCTCAAAAACGCCATTGTGAACCTCAAGCTGCAGCTGGAACTCGATTCCCGTTTTTCGATAGATGTCTATGATAGCCATCAACGCATCGTTGAAGCCTTGCGACGCAAGGATTCCGATTCGGCCAGCAAGGAGATGTGCAACCATATTTTATGTGTCGAGAAGGAACTGATCGCCTGCTGTGATGCTGATTCTCCCTTCACGGAGACATCGGAGTGAGGCTACCGCAAGCTGCAGCCGACTTCGAATATGGACATCGCTTGCCCCCGGCGGAACGGACAATCGATTAAGCCCAGGTGTGGACATTCCTGGTCATCGGGTTGGTTATTTCCAGGTTAAACCCGTCTGACGAGTCAAAAGGAGGTTAACGTGACCGGTATGCCGAAAGAATCCCAGGAACATGGGAGTGTGGTCAAGGCCTTGCAAGCCATTGTGGGCGACAAGAACGCCACAGGGGCCAGGCACATTCGTTATGCCTACTCCTATGACATGTCGTTTGTGCAGCCCAAGTTGCCCGACTATGTTGTCATGGCCGAGACCGTAGAACAGGTTCAACAGATCATGCGTTTTGCCAACTCCGAAAAAATTCCGGTCATCCCCTTTACTGCCGGGACGAATATCGGGGGACTGTGCATTCCTGAACGCGGTGGCATCCTGCTGGATTTGAAGCGGATGAACAAAATTATCAAGATCGATCCGGAGTCGCACTATGCCGTGATTGAACCCGGCGTATCGCACGGTATGCTGGCCGAGGCGCTTTTTGAGCACAAGCTGCGCTTCGGCTGGCCGGTTGGGCCACCATCGGCCTCGGTGTCGTCGTGCGCCATATCCCACGGCATCGGCGGCCTGAACGCGCGCTACGGGTTGAACAGCCAGGAGATCACAAGCATGGAAGTGGTACTGCCCACCGGCGAACTGGTTCGTGTGGGCTCATGTGCCATCGTAGAAGACGCCTGGCACAGCACCCTGCCTTTGCCCAAGATGGACGGCTTGTTCAAGGGGTGGCTGGGATCAACCGGTGTGGTCACCAAACTGGGGATCACGGTCCATCCCATTCCCCCCGTGCTCAAGGTGTTTACAGTCTCTTGCGACAACGTCGAAGACATGTACTCCTATATGCACAACCTGGCCTACTATGAAATCTGCGACGATTTGACGGCCGTTTCCTGGTGGCTGGCGCAGGTGCCGATCCCCTACCCCTATCGGGTCAAGCCGGACGACGCTCCGGAGATGTTCAGTTTCGCCAATACCAACTCTTTTACCGAAAAAGAGAAGGAGGCGCGTGAGGAGATCTGGCAGATGGTCGTGGCCGAGGAGCAGAAGAAGGGTACCTCCTTGAAAGTGACGGCCTATCCGGAGGAGGCCCTGCGGGCGCGCACCCAACTGCCCAGCCAGATCGTCGGGTCCACCAAAAACTATTGTAAAATGGCGGGCGCCGGCATTTCCTGGCCGGGCACCTTTACACCGGCCAACAAATGGGCGCCGGTTTACAACGAATGGAAGCGCATCCTGATCGAACACAACCTGTCGCCGTCGGTCCGTATGAGCATGTATCGCGGGGTGCACTACGGTATGCTGCGGGCCATGATACCCTTCAACAAACAGAGTGCGGAGGAGACCGAAAACGCCCGCCATGCCATCGTTGAGTGTCTGAAAGTGGACCTTGACAACGGCGGTATTCCCTACAAACCGCCAGTCGATTTTGCGATCGAAATCAACAAGCGGGCCCATCCCGGGTATCTGGAATTGATGAAACGCATCAAAAAGATGCTCGATCCCAACGACATCATGAATCCTGGCAAGCTGGGTATCTGATCGCCCATTTGCATCGTAAAATATAAAACAGGTGAAACACAACAGGTGTCAATGCCCCCGGCCCCCTCATATGGACCGTGGCACGCCGAAACACTCATTAGGAAACCTGTGGAGGCTGTTATGGAATGGAAAATCCCATCATTGAAGGATATGGAACGGTACTTCTGGCGTTGCACGGCTTGCGGCACCTGCCGCGTGGCCTACGATTTTGGTCCGCCGCCCACCGCGCGGCCCATCTGCCCGGCCGGTACGGAATATGGTTTTGAAGGCTTTTACTCGTCCAAAGGCAAGGCCGCCTTTGCCCGTGGGATATCCGATGGCACCCTGACTTTTGATGACCCTGAATTCCTGGAAGCCATTTACAAATGCACCGTCTGCGGGGGGTGCCAAAACCAGTGCCAAGTGGATTTCAAACCCCATATTCCCGAAGTAATCGAAGCCATGCGCCGAGAGGCCGTGAAACAAGGCGCAGGCCCGTTACCGTTGCAGAAGAACCTGGTTCAATCCATGAAAAATTACAACAATCCGTATCAGGGACCACGACGTGTCCGCCTGGACTGGACCCGGCCGTTCAAAAAGGCCAAAGCCCCCATCAAAAACATTAATTTAGAACCAGCCCCCGTTCTATTTTATGTCGGCTGTACCGGGGCCTTCAACCAGAACGCCCGGGCAGTGCCGATTGCCACGGCAAAAATTTTCCAGAAGCTGGGCATTGATTTCGGCATTCTGGGGGAGAGTGAAGTATGCTGCGGTTCAACGGCCATGCGCGTCGGGGATGCGGAAGAATTCAAACGCGTGGCTGCCGATAATTTAGAGACTTTCGGCCGACTGCACGAGGAAAGGGGCGTTAAGACCATCGTCACCTCCTGCGCGGGATGCTACCGCGCCATTAAAAAGGATTATGTACTCTCCTCAGAATACAACGAACGGATGGCCGGCATAGAGGTCGTTCACACGGTGCAGTTTCTGCATCGGCTGCTAAAGAACGGCACGCTGAAGTTTGAAAAGCCGCTGAACTGGAAGGTCACTTTCCACGACCCCTGCCATACCGGGCGGCATCTGAACAAATTTCGGGTGGACACCGACGGCAGCGAGCTCTGGGAAGGCGCCTATGTGGATGTGGATGAAAGCGAGTGCCTGTACGATATGCCCAGAGAAATCCTTCAAGCCATTCCGGGTATCGAGTACGTTGAGATGGACCGCATCCGGAGCAATTCCTACTGTTGCGGCGGCGGTGGCGGGGTGATGACCGGATTCGGGGACTGGTCCAAAAAGAATGCCTCCCTGCGCATTCAGGAAGGCATGGCGACGGGCGCGCAAAAGATGATTTCCATCTGCCCTTTCTGCCATTACAATCTTAACGAAGGGGCGAAGCACATCGGGAGTAAAATGACGCTCCATGATCTGACGGAGTTGATCGACAGCGTGATTCCGGAAAAAGGGTAGCAAAGCGATAGCGGCATCGGCCATTTCTTGCGTAGCCAAAGAGAGACCTGACAACAAGACAAGGTAGCCCGGGGGACTGAGGCGGATTCGGCGCCCCCCTGATAATAAAAACGCTTCTTACAGAGGAGAGGAGGCAGAGATGAAGAATGTATGGATGGCATTGCTCAGTGTAGTGATCGTCGTTGCGATGTTGGGGACATCACCGGCGGTAGCATCCAGCCCGATCAAGATCGGCGTTCTCGTGCCGCTGACCGGCATCGTGGCTCAAGGCGGACTCGAGATTAAGAACGGCATTGAAATGGCCGCGGCAGAAAAGGGTACCATTCTCGGAAGACCGATCGAATTGGTGGTTGAAGACACCCAGATCAAGCCCGATGTCGCCGTCACCAAAGCGGAAAAACTCGTCTACCGAGATAATGTTGTGGCTCTGATCGGAGTTTTTTCAAGCGGGGTGGGTCTGGCCCTAGCCAAGAATATAGACAGGCTCAAGGTCCCTTTTCTCACCACCCATGTCATGACCACGGAATTATACGGACTCCACAAATGGGTTTTCCGGTCCGGGCAATTAGCCAACGACCAGACGGCGGTGGGCAATGTCAAGGGCATTTTAGAACGTCCTGACCTCAAGGATCGGACCTACTATGTCCTCGTCCATGACTATGCCTGGGGACACGACGCGGGGCAACGCTTTATTGAACTGGCCAAACAGAACGGCATCAAGATTCACGATGATAAATTTGACAGAGCACCCACTGCTACCAAGGACTGGTCTTCCTACATCAGCAAGATTAAAGCCTCGGGCGCAGACGGTATCTACATTGCCTTTATCACCAATGTAATTCCGGTGTTCGCAAAACAGGCTTACGACTTCGGCCTGCATAAAACCGCCAAAATCGTTTCTGCAGCGGCACCCGGCCCCACCGAATTGGAAGAAGGCGGCGAGGCCTGTTTCGGCATATTCGGGGCCTCCAACTGGTCATGGGACGTAGACACCCCGGCTTCGAAAGCCTGGGCGGATAAGTTCTGGGAAACCTATAAGATCGTTCCGTCCACTGCAGCCGCCCACAGTTATGTGGGTGCCATGAACCTCTTCAAAGGCATCGAGAAGGCAGGAAGCACAGATGTGGATAAAATAGCGGACGCCCTGCGTGGCATCAGCTTTGACGGTCCCTATGGAACGGTGCGAATATCGGCCACGGACAACTGCATGAGAAACGATGCAGTCCTTACGGAAACCATGGCCGCTCCACCTAACCCCTACGGGGCCAAAGTGAACATGAAAGTCCTGCATACCTTCAAGGCTGAGGAGTTGGGACCGCCGGAGAACTAAGCCCCCTGCCGGTAACCCCTTGGATGGATAGCTGCGGCCGTTCGATAGCGCCAGGGGCCGGGGCTGTGTCCATCGGCACTGGCTGCCCTAGACTGCCGGTGATCCCAAAATTCCGAAAACGGCCACCCATCAGGCGCCTCATCCGGATTTTGGCCATAGAATGCGCTGTCAAGATCGATCTGATGTGTCGTGCGGTTGCGGCCCGGGGGTGGGCCGCAACCTGCCTGCCCAAGCATACACTGAAACATAAATAGGAGGCTCGGTGCGGTCGTGAGCACTGCGGTTGACATCATACTGAACAGTCTCGTGTTGGGTGGCGTCTTTCTCATTGTGGCCATAGGGCTCAACATCATTTACGGGCTGAGCCGGGTCATGAACCTTGCACACGGTTCACTTTACGCCATTGGCGCTTACGTGAGCGTTACCCTCATCTCAATGGGGGTCAACTTCTTCGTTACCCTTGCTATCGCCCCTTTGGCGGTGGCTGCTGTGGGCCTTGTGCTGGAACGGACGGTCATAGCCCCCATGCGCAAGCGCTCCATTGTCTACACCCTGATCCTCACATACGGGCTCATGTTTTTCCTGGACGGGCTCATAAGATATGTGTGGGGCAATGAACCGCGCTTTGTAAGGCTTCCCCTTTTCCTCCAGGACACCATCCCCATTCTTGGCACCTATTATCCGAGTTACCGGCTTGCAGTCCTGGTTATTGTCGCGGGGACCATGGCCGGACTCATGCTTTTTCTGGGAAAGACGAAGACGGGAATTACCCTCAGGGCCGCAAGCAGCATCCCTGAGATGGTTTCCTGCCTCGGAATCAACATGAAGCTGGTTCACATCGGGGCTTTCATGCTGGGCGGTGCCATGGCGGGCATCGCCGGGGTCGTAGCGGGCCCCCTTTACACGGTTGACCCCATCATGGGTCATGAGATGCTGATCAGCTCTTTTGTGGTCATCGTCATCGGCGGTTTGGGAAGCCTTCGGGGGGCCGTGCTGGCGGCGTTCCTTATCGGGCTGGTTCAGACGCTGGCCGAGTTTTTCATTACCGACCTTGCCATGGTGATCGTATTCATGCTGATGGCCGTAATCCTCGCATTCAAACCGCGGGGTCTTCTCGGTGAAGGAAAATTTGAATAATATGGAAGAGCATCCGCTTGCAATCACGGAAGAACGCGGCGGCCCCAAGGCGGTGAAGCTTTTGGCCCTCGGGATCGTGGTGGTGTGTTTCATCCTTTTTCCCTTTCTGATCAACAACCGGTTCTATATCAGTCTCGTCAATCAGATTCTGATCTACGGCCTGCTCGCCATGAGCCTGGATGTGCTTCTGGGATACACAGGGCTGCTTTCGTTTATGCATAACGCCTATCTGGGCATCGGTGCATACCTGGTGGGCCTTCTTCTGATCCATGTCGCACCCTCCTCTTTGTGGTTTCCTCTATTTTTCGGGGTGTTGGGAACGGCGATGATCGCCTTGCCAGTCGGATGGGTTCAGGTCAGAACCGGCGGGCTCGCTTTTGCCCTTTTGACCCTGGCCTTTGGCATGATGTTCTTCACGGTGGCATGGAAATGGTATGCACTGACAGGTGGAGATGACGGCCTTATGGGGGTCCCCCATCCGGACGTCTCTATTTTTGGAATGGTGCTCGGGAACACGGAAAATCCGGTGGTCATGTACCTGTTCACTTTGGCCGTAGTACTGGTCTGCTTTCTCCTAACCTGGCGCATTGTTCATTCGCCTTTTGGAGCAGTGTTGGCGGCTATAAGGGAAAATGAAGAGCGGGCCGCTTTTGTGGGAATTAACGTGCGCCGGTTCAAGTTGATGGGCTGGATGTTGGCCTGTTGTCTCGCCGGTTTGAGCGGTGGCCTCTTTATCCTGTACAGGGGGTATATCGGGCCTACCACCATGCACGCCTTTGCCGGCGCCGGGGTACTCATGATGGTTCTTCTTGGCGGCATGGGTACGTTGTGGGGCCCCTTTGTGGGAGCCGGGATCTTCATCTTCATGCAGGACTATATCAGCACCATGACCGAACACTGGGAAATGTTCCTGGGCCTGGTGGTGATTCTTCTGGTCCTGTTCATGCCGACAGGATTTGTCGGACTTGGACAATACTTGAAACGGCTGCGAAAGGGTTAACTCAAGACCATGAATGCGTTTCTGGAAACGGAAGATCTGTGTCGGCATTTCGGTGGTGTCGCAGCCACCAATAGTGTCTGTCTCATCATCGAAGAGACGGGTTTGAGGTCCATCATCGGCCCCAACGGCGCAGGCAAGACCACCTTTATCAATATTGTCACCGGTCGGATACCGGCAAGTTCGGGAAAAGTCTCGTTTCAGGGAAAGGATATCACCAACAAGCCGACCCATGAACTGGTCGCGAGGGGGATCTGCCGAACATTTCAAATTACCAGCATATTTCAAAACCTCAGCGTTTTTGAAAACGTGCGCATCGCCAAGCAGGCCAGGCTGGGCGGCTCCCTGAACATTTTTTCATCGAAAAAGAGCCTGAAAAGCGTGACCGAGGAAACATGGACCATCCTGGAGCAACTTGAAATGCAAGACCATGCCGGACAATTAGGAAAAAATCTGGCCCATGGAGATCAGCGGGTTCTGGAGGTGGCCATTGCTCTGGCCGGCGATCCCAAAATCTTGTTTCTGGATGAGCCCACAGCGGGGATGTCCCCTACTGAAACGAATCATATCGCCGAACTGATCAAAGGGTTGTCCAAGAAGATATCCGTTGTCTTGGTGGAACACGACATGGATCTGGTCATGAACATATCGGATAAAATCACGGTGCTGCATTACGGTAGCATCATTGCCGAGGGTATGCCGGAGGATGTCCGGAGCAATCTGTTGGTCAGGGAGGCCTATCTTGGGAAAGAAGCATAAAATCGTGGTCGTCGAAGATGTTCATACCTACTATGGAGAAAGCTATGTGATTCAGGGGCTGTCCATGTACGTCGAGGAACACGAGCCGGTTTCCATTTTAGGTCGAAACGGTGTAGGCAAGACCACGACCCTGAGAGCCATAATGGGACTGACCCCACCCAGGCTCGGCAGCATCACTATCGACGGTGAAGATACGACCGGCTGGGCCCCGCACCAGATATCCCGCTTGGGTGTGGCCTATGTACCATCAGAACGCCATATTTTCCCCGGCCTCAGTGTGGAGGAAAACCTCAAACTGGCGGCCCGACCCGGAACCGGCGGCAACCCTTGGACCCTCGAGCGCGTATATGACCAGTTCCCTGTGCTTTCCAACCGGCTCAAGCAGGACGGTGCCACCCTCAGCGGGGGCGAACAGCAGATGCTTGCCATCGGCCGGGCCTTGATCAGCAACCCCAAAATCATCATCCTGGATGAGCCGTCTCAAGGGCTGTCCCCTCTTCTGGTGCAGATGGTAACCGAAATGATCGTCAATTATTGTGTCAATTCAAAAATAAGCATTCTAGTGGTTGAGCAAAACTATCGAATCGCGCTGAAGGTGGCTCATCGCCACTACCTGATGGGCAACAAAGGCAAAATCGGCCGCATCGCGACCACAAAGGAACTGATCGACAACCCGCAAATTATTCACGAGCACTTGACCGTTTGAACCGTCTCGGTATTCCGCATGGGATGGTCACACCGGCGATATACGGATGGTTTTTGCACGACCCTGGGTTAGGGGCCAGGCCCCTCACACTGCCGGCATTAGAAGGAGGCGTCAAATGACACTCAAAGAACGGTTTATGAACCGCCTGGAGGGTAAGGGTGTGGATGTGACACCCGTCGGGTGCACGACCACATACGGCGTTGTGGAACTGATGAAAAAAGTGGGCCATGAACGGCCCCTGGCCGACACCGACCCGGTGGCCATGGCCGGCCTGGCCCTGGGCTACGTCGAAGCCGGTTTCGAGTGGTGCAAAGCCATGGGCTGGGATATTACACCGGTCAGCGAGGTGATGGGCTGCACCTTGGGGGAGCCCAAGATTGACCTGCAGAAATATATCAAGGAACATCCATACTCAGAGAGTCTGGACGGTCTGGCCTATCCCGATAACCTTTTTGAAAAAGGGCGTTTCCCGGCCTATAAGGAGCAGTTTAGAATCTTAAAAGACAAATTGGGCGATGAGGTGGCCATTTTCGGCGAATCCGAAGGTGCCTGGACAGCGGCCTGCAACCTTGTCGGTACCGAAAAGTTCATGAAATGGACGTTCAAAGAGCAGGCCAAGGTGCAGCAGGTACTGGACGTAACCACAGCCGTCATCATTGACGTGGTCAACTGGGCCTTTGACCAGGGGGCCGACTACTACGTGTTGGCCGAACCTTCATCCGGGCCGGCCCTGATGAGCCCGCGGACCTGGAAGCAGTTTGTGCAGCCCATGATCACCGAAGTTGTTCAGAAGGCCAAAGGGCCGGTCGTTTTGCACGTTTGTGCCAACACCGATTCCATCGTTCCCTTCATGTGCGAAACCGGTGTGGCCGGTATCAGCATCGAGGAAAAAGCCAATATGAAGGCCGCGGCTGAGATCGCTCACGCCAAAGGCGTCACGGTCTTTGGGAATGTCGCCGCGGCCACGACCCTGTTCATGGGAACCCCCGAAGCCTGTTATCAGGAGTCCATTGCCGCGCTGGAAAACGGATGCGATTTTCTGACGCCTGGTTGCGGCATTGCACCGGGCTCACCGCTGATTAACGTACTACAGCTGAAAAAAGCACGCGACGACTTCTTCAAGGCCAGCTGATCACCCCACCGGTGACGCCGCCGGATTGGCCGCACCTGTGCCGGCAGAGCAGTGGACCCAGCCCGAATGTCAACCGGGCTGCACGAAGACGCTGGCCAACGGGCCTGTTTGACCGCCGGGTGTGATCCTTTTATCGCGATGATGAAGCCGTTGTCGTCGCCACAGAGGATGGCGCTTGTGGTGTTGTATGCCCCAGCTGAAATATCTGATGTTTGAATCTTTATAATATCTGCTTGACATCCCGTCTGCCTTGTGGCAGGTCTACCGCGTCGGATGGAAACCGTCCTAAAAACCGTTCACAGGGGCCTTTTTGAAAGTTGATTCGATCCGCATCGAGAAAAGTTGTTTTTTTTGGTTGTCCACTGGATTGTGACGAAAAACATGAGGCCATCCAGGAAAAGCTTAACTGGAACACCGCCGGCCCAACCGTGGATGACCCTTTAAAACCGATTGTCGGCATGCTGGCGGAAACGGTTTCGCCTCATCAATGGCGGCTGGGCAAGTCCGTTCCGGTGCCAGGCTGGCTGCGCCCGCTCCCTCCGGCGGAGGAGCGGACACGGATCAATTTGCAAAACTACATCGGTTTCTTGGACCAGGACGGATGTCTGAAGTACGCTCAGGCGGTTCAAGACAGGGTCAGCCAAAGCATCCTGCCCGATTTTCCTTGTCTGATCACGGTGGATCACGCTTTGAGCGGCGGCGTCTACCGGGCAACGGCCGAGCATTATGGCCGCCGCAACCTTTCACTGCTGATTCTAGACAGCCACACCGACGCCGTTCCCGTGTCCCGGATGGCCAAGGCCATCCTGTATGATGCGGAAACCAACCCCAATTCGGTCTACCGCCGCAATGACCCCTTCCTGCACCATCGCAGCGAAAGCTACAACGCCAGTTCGTTTATTCATTATCTGTTGTCCGATGGCACGCTCGACGCCCGCGACCTGTACATTATCGGTATCAGCGACTACCCCGGGAAAAAAGCGTTTCGCGTCAAGGATCCGCGTATTGAGGAATATGTTGAGGTCTACCGCGCGCTACAGCGCCGGGGGGCGACACTGATCACCCGACAGGACTGCCAGATGCGGCCGACCAAAGTCAAACGCCTTTTGGAAAAAATCCGCACGCCTTATGCCTACCTGTCCATTGATATGGATATCGGTGCCCGCAATGCGCTGGAGGGGGTCCGATTCAAAAACTGGCAGGGTCTGAGTGAACGGCTGATTTTTCGGCTGGCGTCCATGATCGGGGAAAGCGGCGGCCATAACCTGGAACTGGTAGGCCTGGATGTTGCCGAAATCAACCCCCGCACCGCTGGGCAGAACTTGGGCGACAGCGTCGATCGGACTTATTCGATTGCCGCCGGTTTGGTCAATCAACTGGTTTTCGAGCTGGCAGCCTGAAAATACCATTTCGGCTGTTTGAAAAGATGCGTTTGGAATGTTGACCCATTGAACGTCTAAGAAAGGAGCAGGGAGCATGTCCGATAAAGACCAGAACCGATATTTTGCGGCTGCAACCCCCGGGGCAAAGGAGAACCCGCCCAAAAAACTCAAGTACCACGTCAACGGCCGATGGCTGGAATCTAAAACGAACAAGTATATGGACTGCTTCAACCCCTCCACCGGCGAGATCATTGCTGCAGCGCCGCAATGCCTGCCGGAGGAAGTCGAAGCCGCCATTGCCGCCGCCACAATCGCTTTTCCCAAATGGGCCGATACCCCGGTCAGCAAACGGGTGCAGGTGCTCTATCACATGAAACACCTGCTGGATCAACACCTGGAGGAGCTCTCCCATCTGCTGGCCTTCGAAATGGGCAAGAAGTGGGACGAGGCCATGGGGGACATTCTCAAGGTGACCGAAGTGGTCGAGTTCGCCTGCGGAGCACCCCATTTGATGAAGGGCGAGTCTTTGATGAACGTCAGCAAAGGCTATGATACCGTGCTGTATCATCATCCCGTGGGGGTCTTTGCCGGTATTGCGCCCTGGAATTTTCCGGCCATGATTCCCCATGGCTGGATGACGCCCATCTGCATAGCCACGGGAAACTGCATGGTTCTCAAAGCCGCCAGTTTCGTGCCGCAGTCTTCAATGCGCATGATGGAGCTTTGGCAGGAGGCGGGCATTCCCGACGGGGTGATCAACGTGGTCACCGCCGGCCGCAACGAGGCTGAGATCCTGCTGCGGCACCCGGATATCAAAGGGGTTTCATTTGTCGGCTCCACCAAAGTCGGCCTCCATATTTACCAGACAGCCGCAGCCAACGGCAAGCGCGTGCAAGCCCTGACCGAGGCCAAAAATCACGCCCTGGTGCTGCGTGATTGTAAAATCGAACGCACGGCGCGGGGCATCATCAATGCCTTTTGCGGCTGCGCCGGTCAGCGTTGCATGGCCCTGCCGACAATCGTGGTGGAAGAGGCCATTGCGGATGAGCTGGTCTGTTATTTAAAGAATTTTGTGGCCGAAATGAAACTGGGAAAAGCCTACGAAAAGACCTGCGACATGGGGCCGGTGGTCAATGAGGGTCATATGAAGTTTGTCCTGGACTGGATTCGCACCGGCGTGGAGGAAGGCGCCGATTTGGTTGTGGACGGACGCGACCCCCAAGTGCCGCCGGGTTGCGAAAAGGGTTATTTCATCGGCCCCACCATCTTCGATCATGTTACCGAGCAGATGTCCATCGGCCGTGAGGAGATCTTCGGTCCGGTGTTGTGCGTCAAACGGGTTAAGGATTTTGAAGAAGGCATCACCTTGATGAATGCCAGCCGCTTTGCAAACGGCTCGGTCATTTACACCCAGAACGGTTACTATGCCCGCGAGTTTGCCAAGCGGACCGATGCGGGCATGGTGGGCGTCAACGTCGGCATCCCCGTGCCCCTGGGCATTTTTGGGTTCACCGGCCACAAGCAGTCCTTTTTTGGCGACCTGCACGTAATGGGCAGGGACGGGTTTGCCTTTTTTACGGAATCGAAAAACGTCACGGCCACCTGGTTTTCCGAAGAGGTGGAACATACCGGCAAAGTCGACACCTGGGACGGTACGATCTCTTCGATGCCGATT
>JAWOIA010000230.1:0-2588 GCA_046484885.1 Desulfosarcina sp.
AGGAGTGCATTGATTTTGCGCGCGGCTCCGGCCATCACCCCCACGGCGGTGGCGTTGATCGTGTTGGCAAGGGGTTCTTCAGCCTCGGCCTTGTCCACGGCGGTGTAGGCGGCGGCATTGACGACGACATCCGGCTGGAGGTCTTTCACAAGCGCCGGCAGTTTTTCCGGGTGAGCGAAATCGCAGTCGGATCTGCCCAGAGTCCTGACCTTGCCCAGGGGCATCAGGCTCCGGGCCAGCTCCCAGCCGACCTGCCCGTTGGCACCCGTGACCAATAATTTCATTCGAAGACCTCGGCTTGTTCGAAAGGAAGACCCTCGCGGTCCTTGTTCGACAACACGGGTTCCCCCTGGACCGGCCAACGGATGTCCAACGTCTCATCGTTCCAGAGAATACAGCGCTCAAACTCGGGTGCGTAATATTCCGTTGTTTTGTAAAGGAAATCGGCACTGTCTGAAAGAACGAGGAAACCATGTGCAAATCCGGGTGGAATCCAAAACTGACGGTGGTTTTTCTCGGTCAATTCGACGCCAACCCAGCGGCCAAAGGTGGGGGAGGTTTTACGGATGTCGACGGCCACATCAAACACCGCCCCGCGTATCACCCGAACGAGTTTTCCCTGGGGTTTCTTGATCTGGTAGTGCATACCGCGCAGCACGTTCCTGGCCGAGCGGGAATGATTGTCCTGCACGAATGGGGTGTCGACCCCCGTGGCATCAAAGAATCCGCGGGGATTCCAGCTCTCGAGAAAAAACCCCCGGGTGTCGCCGAAAACTATGGGCTCCAGCAGGAAGAGGTCAGGAATAGCAGTTTGGATCACCTTCATAAGCGACCTTTAAAAACATCCCTGATTTCAAGTTGAAAAAAGGGACCAGTCTGAAAGGTTACGGGTTTTTTGGGAGTTGCCAAATTTAAAACTTTGGCGAGAAAAAATCGCAGGCCAAGAAAAAGAGGCCGCTATCACGCGTGAGGGCCTCTTTTTTCCAGGAGCCGCACCAGGTATTGCCCATATCCGTTTTTAATCAATGGATTGGCCAGCGCCAGGAGTTGGTCGGCATCGATGAACCCTTTTCGGTAGGCGATCTCCTCCGGACAGGCCACTTTTAGCCCCTGACGTTGTTCGATGGTCGCGACGAAATTTGAGGCATCGATCATGGATTCGGGAGTCCCCGTGTCCAGCCAGGCGTATCCCCGGCCCATAATTTCAACGGAAAGTTGACCGCGTTCCAGGTAATGGCGGTTGACGTCGGTGATTTCAAACTCGCCCCGCGCTGAGGGCTTGAGCTCGGCGGCGATGTGGACTACGTCCGCATCGTAGAAATAAAGCCCGGTGACGGCATAGTTGGACTTGGGTTCTACAGGTTTTTCTTCAATCGAAATTGCGTGGCCACGGGAATCGAAGGTCACCACACCGTATCGGCCGGGGTCCTGAACGTGGTAGGCAAAAACGGTGGCGCCATCCTCGCGGGCCATGGAATTTTCGAGATGATACTGAAGGTTGTGGCCGTAAAAAATGTTGTCGCCCAAAATGAGGGCCGAGAAGTCCTGCCCGATGAATTCACGCCCAATGACAAAAGCCTGGGCCAAACCCTGCGGTGCGGGCTGCACGGCATACTCCAGGTTGAGGCCCCACTGGCTGCCGTCGCCAAGCAGAAGTTGGAAGCGCGGTGTGTCCTGCGGGGTGGATATGATCAGAATGTCCCGAAGGCCCGCCAACATCAGCGTGCTGAGCGGATAGTAAATCATCGGCTTGTCGTAGATGGGCAAAAGCTGTTTGGAGACCGCCATGGTCATCGGATACAGTCGGGTGCCGGACCCGCCGGCCAGAATGATGCCTTTGCGTTTCATCAGGAGCCTTCCCCGTATTGTTTGGCCGTCCATTGCCGGTAGGCGCCGCTGGTCACATTGTTAACCCATTCGCGATTGTCGAGGTACCAGAGGACGGTTTTTCGCATGCCGGTATCGAAGGTTTCCACCGGCTTCCAGCCAAGTTCCTTTTGAATCTTGCCGGCATCGATGGCATAGCGCCGGTCGTGCCCGGGCCGATCTTTTACGAAGGTGATTTGGACGCGATACGATTTCCCATCAGATCGCGGTATCTCTTGATCCAATATGCGGCATATGGTCTCCACCACCTCGAGGTTTGTTTTCTCGTTGCAGCCCCCGATATTGTAGGTTTCCCCCACCTTTCCGCCGGTCAGGACTGCCCTGATGGCGGCGCAGTGATCATCGACGTAAAGCCAGTCGCGAACGTTAAGGCCGTCACCGTAAATGGGCAATGGCTTTCCCTGCAGGGCATTGTGGATGATCAGGGGGATCAATTTTTCAGGGAACTGATAAGGCCCGTAGTTGTTGGAACAGTTGGTGGTGAGAACCGGCAAGCCGTAGGTGTGGTGATAGGCGCGAACCAAATGATCGGCCGCGGCCTTGGAGGCGGAGTAAGGGCTGTTGGGTTCATACCGATTGCTTTCACGAAAGGCCGGTGCCTGTGGTGTGAGGGAGCCGTAAACTTCATCGGTGGACACGTGAAGGAAACGGAAGGTCTCTTGCGGATTTTTTTCTAACCCTTTCCAATACGCATGGGCGGC
>JAWOIA010000262.1:0-29782 GCA_046484885.1 Desulfosarcina sp.
CCGCGGCCTTGGAAATCCGGGTGAACGGCGATCCAGTAGAGATCGTAGCTGGAGGCGGTGCAGGCGATGGGGCCGTAGCAGGCATAGCCGGCCAGGCGGCCGTAGTGGTCGGCCATGATGAAATCGTATCCACTGGCCGCTCCTTTTTTTAGACGTTCCAGCACGAGTTCTTCTGCGACCGCCACCTCCTCCGGGTGGAAGAACCCGGTGATCTCCACCAGGCGTCGTACCCGCTGGCCGTCCTCGGGGACAACCGCCTCGCGGAAGTTCACCCCGTGAAGCCGGTGGTTGGTGACGTGGCGGCCGTCGGCCCATTGGCCGACCCCATCGACCAGACCGCGAAAGAAGGCCAGCACGTTTTTCCCCAGGGTCCGGGTGCGGTAACCCCCTTCCTGGACGACCACCACGGGCAGGCCCAGGGCTCCGATCATGCGGCCGTTGGCGGCGAAATCATTGACCGTGAGGGACCAGGTGCCGGTCGGGTCGCCCTTGGCCGGATCCAGACCCAGGGACAGGATGAAAAACTGGGGGCCAAACGCCTGGATGCGGCGCAGGGCGCGCGCGAGTGCCTTGCGGTACCGCTCACCATCGACCACCTCGGGCAGGGCAAGGTTGAAATTGAACCCCTCGCCCTCACCCTCGCCGCGTTCATCCTCAAACCCGCAAAAATAGGGATAGGCGAAGCGGGGGTGGCCGTGAATCGAGACCGTGAGCACATCGCTGCGGCGGTAGAAGATGTCCTGGCTGCCGTTGCCATGGTGGTAGTCCACGTCCAACAGGGCTACCTTGCCATAGGCGCACAGGTACTGGGCGGCGATGCTGCTGTTGTTGAAATAGCAGAATCCGCCGAAGGAACGACGCTCGGCGTGGTGGCCGGGGGGGCGGATAAGGGCGTAGGCGATGCGTCGGCCGTCTAAAACCTCACGGGCGGCGGTCAGGGCGCAGTCCACACTGCGCCGGGCCGCCAGATAGGCGTTGGCGTTGATGGGGGTGAAGGTGTCGATACAGTAGTATCCCGAGAGCACCGACGGCTCCTTGGGCGGCCGGGTTTTGTTGCGAATCGGGAAAATATAGGGATAGAGCGATTTCCCGGCCGGAACCTCGGCGCAGGCGCGCTTGAGGTAACTCACGAAATCCGCATCGTGGACCGCGTGGAGGTGCTTGTCCGGAAAAGGCCGGGGCTTGATGATGGCGAACAGTCCGCTGGGGTCGATGGCCTCCAGGATGCTTTTGACCCGAACCGGCGACTCCACGTACCCACGCTCGTTGACATGGTGAATATCGTGGCGGTCGTTGACAATGAGGGCGATCTGGTCTGCGGACCGACTTTCCACGGCCGTGACGACCGCCGCGGGTTTGACGTAGCGGAATTCGCGCAGGTGTACGGGGTCGTCCCTGAAGCTTTCAACGACGCGGGTGACATAGTCGACCGGACAGTAATCGGCGTACTTGCGTTCCAGTATCGCCCGCACCACCTGTTGGGCAAAACTTTTTTTCAAGGCCCGGCCGGTCCCCAGATCGTCATAAACCAGGTGGGGCATGCAGGCGTCCCCGGTTTTCACGGGGGATTCGTAGGCGGTGTCAACAATGGGCCGGGCGCCGTAACGTTCATAAAAGCGCAGGCGGGCCCGGTTCTGCTTGAGTTCGGCCGGATCCGGACAGGCCGCGGCGTCATCGGGAAGGCACTCGAAAAAAAGGCCCGCCACCTTCAGGGCGTTGGCTTCGCGGCGGACGCGGTCATACAGGGCCCCGCCGAGGCCGCCGCCGGTGCGGCCCGAGGCGGTGGCGATCCAATCGAGGTAGGTGAACTGCAGCTCCGGCTCATGCAGCAGCATGGCGAACCCGCTCACCTTGGCCTTGATGCTTTCGGCAACAAAAAGGATGGCGCGAAAACGCTGTTTGAAAGGGTTTTTCAGCTTCTGACCGATAAGGGCGATCTCAGCTTCAGGCACTTGGGAAAAGCGGCTGCGCAGGATCTCCTGAACCTGATTCAGGGTGCCTTTGTTCACTGGAAGCACATTGTCATAAATTCGGCGGATGCGCAGCATGCTGCGGGTCCCTTCCCCTGATTGCAGGGTGTGTCTTCAGACCATGCTACCGGCATTGGCCGGAGCCAACCCGTCGGCGATGATCCGGTCGATGGCATCGCTGTAGGTGATCCCCGCCCGATCCAGGGCGGCGGCAAACCCGGCATCGGGGGTCAGGCAGGGGTTGGCGTTGATTTCCAAAACCCACGGCCGGCCGGCCGGATCGACTCGCAAATCCACTCGTGCATAGCCGTTGAGGCCGAACCGGCGCCAGCATCGCCGGGCCGCTTCCTGAAGACGCGCCAAAAGGTCGGCGTCACCGGCGTCGAAATCGAAGCACCGGGGGGTGTGGTGGTATTCGAAGGCGCCCGGGTCCCACTTGGCCTGGTAATCCACGATGCGGGGCATGGTTTGCGTGTACCCTTCAAAGCGGATTTCCGCCGCTGGCAGGATTTCAGGGCCTCGGGGGCCCGCCAGCATGGATAAGTTGAACTCACGGCCTTCAATGAAGCGTTCAGCGAAACAGGCGCCGCCAAGGTGGGGGGCCCGGGACTGCAGCAAGGCCAAGAGGGCCTGGGGGCCGGTGGTGGTGACGATGCTGTGGCGGTCCAACCCGATGGAGGCGTGCTCCCATACCGATTTGATGATCCAGGCCTCACCGTCGCCAGCGGTTCCATGAACGGAACTGTCACGGCCGGGCCAGGGTCCGAT
The DNA here is from genome assembly GCA_046484885.1 of Desulfosarcina sp. Lineage (GTDB taxonomy): Bacteria > Desulfobacterota > Desulfobacteria > Desulfobacterales > Desulfosarcinaceae > Desulfosarcina. Next base: position 2,739 of record JAWOIA010000262.1, read on the forward strand.
CCAGGCCGGGGTAGGGATGCCGGCCGCCGCCATCCACGCTTTGGCCAAGACTTTGCCGGAAGTGAGCATCATGGCTTCGGCCCGTGCGCCGGTATAGGGAATGGCCAGGGCATCCAGGCAGAAGGGCAGCAGGTGGATCAGCCGTCCATGGCCGTCGACGGATTCAACCAGATTGAATACCAGATCAACCTGGCGGCGGCGCAGTTCCCCTACAACCGCCGCCAGGTTCAGGCTGCAGGCGATGCGGCAGGTGGAATGGCCTAGTCTGTCCAGGACCCGGGTGACGGCATCGGCCTGGTCCATGACATCGCGGGCATCGGGGGCGTCGGCGTCGGTGACCGTGTCGTGAACAATGGCGACGTGCATCAGGCGGCTCTAAGGGTCCGGTCTCCCAGGGAAACCCGTTCGAGGGCCGATTCGATGATCCAGCCGATCAGGTCCGCATAGGTAACGCCCAGATGGTTGCAAATGATCGGTAGATCCGAGTGCTCGGGGTGGATCCCGGCCAGCGGGTTGACCTCGATGAAAAGGGGCCGACCGCCGGCGTCACAGCGAAAATCGAGCCGTCCCGCATCCCGGCAGCCCAGGGCGCGCCAGGCGGCCAGAGCCGACGCTTCGGCCTGGGCCACCTGCGGGTCGGTGGTGCCATGCACCAGTTGGTAGCGCACGCGCGATTCGCACAGCTCTTTGTTGGTGTAGGAGTAGACGCCCGGTTCAGCCGTGTCCAGCAGGTGCACTTCGATGGTTCCAAGGATTCTGGCCTTGGGCCCGGTGCCGACGATGCCGGTGGTGAACTCGCGCCCGGGCAGGTAGGGCTCGATGATCACCGCCTGGCGGAAGGTTTGAATCAGTTGCCGGCAGACGGCTACCAGATCGACGGCTCGTCTAACGATGGACTCCGGCGTGGCGCCTTTTCCCGTGCCTTCTGCCACGGGTTTGACGAAAAATGGCGCTGCAAAGGCCACCGAGCGGGCCTCATCGGGCGTTTCGGCCACGTGAAAATCGGCGGTGGGGATCCCGGCGTCGCGAATGACCCGCTTGGTCATGCCCTTGTGCAGGGTTAGGCTCATGACCAACGGATCGGAGAAGGTATAGGGAATGCCATACATATCCAGCAGCGCCGGCACCTGAGCCTCGCGGCCGATGCCGTGCAGGCCTTCGGCGATGTTGAAGACCAGGTCCCAGCGCCGGCCGGCCACCAGGGCTGCGGCCAGCTGGCGGCCGCTGCCGACGCGTTCGGTGCGGTGCCCCAAGGATTGGATGGTAGATTCGATGGCCTCAACCGTGTCGTCGCGGTCGAACTCAGCCGTCTCCGCTTCAGAAAAACCCTGCGCCAGGTACTCAGAGCGAAGGTCGTAGGTCAGCCCGATTGTTATCGTCATCGGCTTTTATCTCCTCGTAGAGCTGATAGTGCCATTGCCGCGCCAGCTCCCTGGATGTGTGGACGGCCTCGAACAGTGACTCGCCGGAAAAAAGGAGATGCCTCGGACAATCCGCATCCGGTTCGTTGTCGATATGGTCGGCCGTATAAGTGAACGGATGCAGTCGGCACAAGAGCGGTCGCACCTCCATGGCCAGTAGGCACCCCTGGGGGCCGAGAAAAAAGCAGTCCCCGTTGGGTTGACGTTTGAGGATCCGTCGAGCGCTGTCGTGGCGAAACACGTGCAGCCGCCACACTGGATCATCGGTCTGGTCCAGGTAGGCCGGGTCGATCGTGCGGGCCCACTCCACGTAGTCAAGTGACCCGGTAACGGCGCTGATGCGACGCATATCCCCGGGGGTGATGTGAATTTCTCTTCCCTGGCAGCAGGTCCTGCCCTGTAGTGCGCACCGGGCGCACAGCGACGGTTGCATGTTCAGCATGGTTTTCTCTTGAACCGACAGGTTTGAGCACTGATCGGGGAGCGCGTCCCGCAGAGAGCGCGCTCCCCGACCCGGTAAGGCTGTATTATGGCATTGACGATGGACGAATGCAGGATTCAGGATACCGGTAGATGTTGTTTTCGTAGTTTTTCAGCACCAGGGCATCGTCTTCGCGGCCCATGACGTAGTCGGGCATCAGCGGTATTTTACCGCCGCCGCCGGGGGCGTCAACCACATACGTAGGAACGGCATAGCCGCTGGTGAATCCGCGCAGGCCGCGGATGATCTCCAGACCTTTTTCAACGGGGGTGCGAAAGTGGGCCGATCCGCTAATTGGGTCGCACTGGTAAAGGTAATACGGTCGCACACGCATCTTGAGCAGGTTGTGTACGAGACTGCGCATCGTTTCGATGCTGTCGTTGACCCCCTTGAGCAGCACCGTCTGGGAGCCCAGGGGGATTCCCGCATCAGCCAGCAGGGTGCAGGCACGCAATGCTTCGGGGGTGCATTCATCCGGGTGGGTGAAGTGCAGACTCATCCACAAGGGGTGATAGTGGCGCAGCATGCGCACCAGACGCGGGGTGATACGCTGGGGCAGCACCGCCGGAACTTTAGTGCCGATGCGCACGATCTCCACATGGGGAATCTGGCGCAGCCGCGACAAAATCCAGGAGAGTTTCTCTTCTCCCAGCATCAGCGGGTCGCCGCCCGAAAGCAGCACATCGCGAATGGCCGGCGTCTGCTCGATATAGGCGAAGGCTCGCTCCAGCCGGTTGCGGCTGGGATAAATGGCGCCGTGACCCACGACCCGGGAGCGGGTGCAGTAGCGGCAGTAGGTCGAGCAAAAGTCGGACAACAGTAGCAGCACCCGATCGGGATAGCGATGGACCAAACCGGGCACCGGGCTCATGCCGTCTTCACCCAGCGGGTCATCGGCCTCGCCAGCGCTGCGGACCGTTTCGTGAACCGTGGGGATGACACTGCGGCGGATGGCCTGGTTCGGGTCATCCGGCGAGACCAGACTCATGTAGTAGGGCGTAATACCAAGGGGCAGCGCCGTGTTGGACCGATTGAAGGCTGCGCGCTCATCCTCGGACAGGGCAACCATCGAGTCCAACTGGGCAAAGGTGCGGATGCGGTGGCTGGTCTGCCACTGCCAGTCGTTCCACTGCTTGGTCGACACACCGGCAAAATGTTTTTTTCGGAACGATCTTACGGCCGGACTGAGAATTCCGGCGCGGTGGGTGGGAAACCGGACCAGTCGCCCGGTGGTTTTGGAGGAGGAAATGGAAGAGGCGGCTTCCAGGCATGGGTTGGGGTCGGGAGGTTCGTCTTCCCCTTCCTGGGCGGCCTGCGTCGGTGAAGCGATCAGCTGTTCGTGCCTTTCAATCGTGACCTGCATGGCGTCTGTTGTCCTTTAAAAAAAAAGGTTGTTTTCAGCCCGGGCCGGCGCACTGGTAATCGGGGTTTATCCCGTTTTTGTTCCCGGGCCACTGTAGCGCGAATATATTAATTTTCGACGTAAAAGCAAGAAAATAAAGAGGCGCCACAAAAATTTTTTTATTTAAAAAAAACAAGTAGTTGGAAATTAATTCAGCTATACATCCGACCGCATTGATCCTTTTGGGGCCACGAATCGGCTTCACCGGTGCCTCCCCAAGAGGGTGTTTATGAATTAAGTTCAATTAAAACAGTTAGATGGAAATGTAAGCCGACTCCGCGAACCGTAGTTGGGGAAACAGCCGCAAAACGACCGTACCGAGTTGCTTTCGCGACGGGTCAAAGGATTGCCCGGGTAACCGAGGTGCTTTTGGGCATATATCCTGTGGTCGGTGACGTATTTTGGGTCGAGTTGATCAAGCGCAGCGGATCTGTCCCGCTGAACTTTTCCGCCCGGGATATGGACAGGATCAGGAATTCGATCTATAGAACGGGGATCTTTGGACCATACGGGTTGCCAAGGAAACGACACCGATCCAACGAAAGTGAGATTCCATGACGCTGCCGCATACCGCAGGCGTGATCGCCTCGATTGTTATGGCCGCCGGCCGAGGCAGCCGGATGAAGGGGTATGCAGGGAACAAAACCTTGCTGCCGCTATCTCCCGGCGCCTCGGTTTTTGACGGCCGGCAACCCCTCGTCCTGCATCTGATGGCGAATTTGCCTGTCGGACCCAAGGCCCTGATCGTCAACCATTGTAAAAAGGAGGTGATGGAGACCACCCGGGCCACCGGTGCGCTTTACTTCGACCAACCGGTGCTCAACGGCACCGGAGGCGCTGTTATCGCCGCTGCCGATTTTGTGGCCGCCCTCTCGGCCCCATCGGTCATTATCACCATGGGGGATGTTCCCTTTGTCAAAAAAAAGACCTACGAAACCCTGGTCGACGGGCTTGACGACCACGAACTGATGGTGCTGGGCTTTACACCACGGGATAAAAAGCAATATGGGGTGCTGGAAATTGAGAACGGGGCGGTGGAAAAAATCACCGAGTGGAAATTCTGGAAGGACTATCCCTTTCAGTGCCAGCAGCGGCAAACCGTCTGTAACTCCGGGATATACGCGGTGCGCACATCGGTTCTGCGTCACTATCTTCCCATTTTGGCCTCGCGGCCTCAGATCGTGCAAAAGGAAGTCGACGGCAGGATCCGGGATGTCGAGGAGTTTTTTTTCACGGACCTGATTGAAACCGTGGTTCAGGACGGCAAACGGGTGGGTTGTCACGTGGTTGACGACGAATGGGAAACCATGGGAATCGATGATGTCTGCGCTTTGGAAAAGGCCCAAGCGATCTACGCCGGTCAGCCCGACTGACCCAGCGGCCTTACGCCCAGTCTCGACTCAGGACCGACCCGCTCCAGCGCGCCGGTCGAAGCGGCTCGATACCTACGGTCATGCGGCTGCCAGCGCCTGGTCGAGATCCTGGATCAGTGTCTGCGCGGTTTCGATCCCCACCGAGAGCCGCACCAGGTTTTCGACGACACCGGCTTTTTGGCGGGCTTGGGGGCTCAAGGCCGCATGGGTGTTGGTGATGGGTTGATTGGCCAGGCTGGTGACGCCGCCGAGGCTGGTTGCCAGCTTGATTTTCCGGAGTCGGTCCAACACGCGTTTGGTGCCCTCAAAGTCTGACGCCACCTCAAAGCTGAGCATGCCGCCGAATCCGGTCATGCGCAGCTTGGCGATTTCATGGTCCGGGTGGGACGGTAGTCCCGGGTAGTGCACCGCGGCAATTTTGGGATGGCTTTCCAGAAAGCGGGCGATGAGCGCGGCGTTTTCATTGTGCTGGCGGATGCGCAGCGCCAGGGTCTGCAGTCCGCGCAGGGTTAGAAATGCGGACATAGGGTCCATGATGCCGCCGAGGATTTTTCGCAAATTCCAGATGCGGTCGAAGGTGGGGGCGTCACAACAGGCGAAACCCGTGGTGATGTCGTGGTGTCCGCCCAGGTATTTGGTGCCGCTGTGAATCACCACGTCGACTCCCCAGGCCACCGGGTGCTGGTTGACCGGTGATGCAAAGGTGGCGTCCAGCATCACCCGGGCGCCTTGGGCGTGGGCGGCCTCGGCCAGGGGCGGGATGTCCACCACCCGCAGGAGCGGGTTGGTCGGCGACTCCAGGTAAAGCACGGCCAGGCCTTTGTCGATTTCAGACAAGATCGCATCGGTTTTCCAGCAGTTGACATAGGTGACCGCCACGCCCAGATTGGGAAGAAGCGCATCCATCAGTTCAACGGTGCCGCCGTACAGTTCCCGGGTGGCAACGACGCGGTCTCCGCTGCGGACGTGGGCCAGCAAGGCGGTGGCGATGGCAGCCATGCCCGAGCTGAACCCCAGGGCGTGATCGAACCCTTCCAGATCGGCCAGGGCTTTTTCCACCGCCACCACCGACGGGTTGTCCCAGCGGGAGTAAATATACCCACTGTGGTTCCGGACCACATCGATCAAATCGTCGCAACAGTCAAATTGGTAGGTGGCCGTCATATAGACCGGCGCAATGACGGGTTTGCCTTTCATGCCCAGCTCTCCTTTTCGGATGGTCGCGGCCGCGTTTCCCAGGCCATTTTTACGATTCTAAATGGCGAGTCATAGTCCCTTCCGAAGGAAAATCAAAGCCCGATCTTCAACCCTGGCGTTTTTTTTGCGCAAGATGGCTGGGCGAGGTCCACCTTTGCGAAAGCTGCGCCATCCGCTGATTCCATTTGACTTTTATTTCCAAAGCGGGCAGATGGCGAAACGGTGGAAACTTGATCGGGATGGCGGTGGCTTTCCCGGTCTGGAGTTTTGCGCCAGCTCAGAGCACCACCTTTTTCTGGCTTGGGTGATTATCTTTTCCCCCCCCAGGGGGCTAATTCATGGGAGCGTCTCAAATGACCGATCGTATGCAGGTGCTCAGCCGGAGCGAAATCAACCTGATCCATGATGCCTCCATGGAAATTCTTTCGGAAACCGGTGTCAAATTCAATTCCCCAGAGGCGCTGGACCTGTTCCGCGACAACGGGTTCAACGTCGCCAACCCCAGGGTGTTTATCACCGAAAAAGAGGTCATGCGCGCACTCGAGACGGTACCGTCCCGCTTTGTGGTGCACGCCCGCAACCCGAAGTATGATGTGGCCATCGGGGAAGATGACTTCGTTTTTCTGCCCACCGCCGGAGCACCCAATGTCTCGACTGCGGCCGGGGTGCGCCGGCCGGCGACCCTGGCGGACTATCATACCGCCTGCAAACTGGTACAGACCTCCGACCAACTGGATATGAACGGCTATCTTACCGTCCAGCCCCTCGACGTGCCCTCGCAGGTCGCTCATCTGGACATGTTGTTTGCCAACCTGACCCTTTGCGACAAGGCCTTTCTGGCGGGCAGTAATTTTCGACAGGCGGCGGTGGATTCGGTGGCCATGGCTGCGATGGTTTGGGGCGGTTTGGATGGGTTGAAACGCCGGCCGGTGATGCCTGCGATCGTGCATGCCGCCTCACCCCTCAAGTTCAGCCCGGAAATGGCGGAAATCATCATCGACCTGGCCCGACTGGGCCAGCCGCTGGTGATTACCGACATGGTTCTGGCCGGCACCAGCGGCCCGGTTTCGCTGCCGGGGTTGCTGGCGATGGCCAATGCCGAGATTTTAAGCGGTATTGTGCTGGCCCAGCTGGCCGGGCCGGGAACGCCGGTGGTCTACGGGTCGGTTTCCGCACCTGCGGACATGCGTACCGTCGCCTCGGCCGTGGGGGCGCCCGAAGCGGTGGTACTGGCATCGGCGGTGATCCAACTGGCGCGGTTTTACAAAATCCCCTGCCGCACCGGCGGCAATCTGACCAACTCCCATTGTTTGGATTCCCAGGCGGCCACCGAAGGCACCTTGATGATGAGCACCGCTGTGCGCAATGGGGCCAATTTTATTCTTCACGCCTGCGGTCAGCTGGGCTCCTACATCTCGATGAGCTTTGAAAAGTGGATGCTTGATGAAGAGGTCTGCCGCACCCTGCGACGGGTGCTCACCGCCATGAACATTACGGTGGAATCCATCGACGTGGCCACCATCAAAAGCATGGGCAGTGACGGCAACTATCTGATCCACCCGACCACCTTTGAGCACTGCCGCAGCCTTTACCAGCCGCTGCTGTTTACCCGCGACGACTATCAGAAGTGGGAGTTGAAAGGTGCGCGCTGTGTGGCCGATCAGGCCGAGAGGATGCTGGCAGACCGGTTGGCGCGTTACGAAAAACCCCCCATCGACCCGGGGCTCGAAGCCGCCTTGGCCGATTACGTCAGCGGGCAGAAAAAACGCCTGATGGGAAGATAAGGGTCACCGTAAATCCGTTGTCATGAGCGGGAAACGGCCCGAGGTTGCACCGGCTTGACGGGGGGCCGTCTCAACAGCCGGGCAAGAGGGGAACCATGGCGCTGAGCAAATCGGAAATTCGGCAGATGCTGCGCGAGATGAACGTCAAATTCGATTCGGAGGAGACGTATGCGGCGCTCATGCAGCGCCTGCAGAGCGAGCACCACCGGTTGTGGCTCAAATCGGTGTCGGGGGGGCGGGTCGCTGCCGGCGGAGCTGAGGCGCAGGTGCTGAAAAAACGCAAAAAAGAGGCGGCGACCCAAGATCCGGCGGCCGATGCACCCGCCTCATCCGCTCCGACGCAGACGCCCACCAGGATCCGTTCCCGGGAGGCACCGGGCAGGCATCGCCCACCCGGCGAACCGGCCAAACGTTCTCAGCCCGTCGACAAGCCGGCACCCGGAAAACCGTGGAAGGCGGCGGCGGACGGAACCGAACCCTTCAACCGCAAAAAAAAGGTGTTCGATACGGTGCTGCGGCGAGCCAGGATGCGTTGTGAAGGGTGCGGAACCCCGGGTGCAGCGGGCGGCGGGGACCTGGAACCCGCTTATATTCTGCCCCTTTCCCAGGGGGGCGAACACTCCATAAAAAATGTGGTTGCCCTCTGCCCGGCCTGTCGAAACGCCTTGCAGGCGGACCCATCGCCCAAAACGATCAAGGATCTGAAGCGCAAGACCCGTTCCAAGATCACCGACAGCCTGCAGATTGTCAGAAAAAAACCAGTACGGTCCCGGCGCCCCTTTACCAGCCGCCGAAAGTAGGCCCCTATCCCCTGTTGAGGACAACCCAATCCGGGGGTTTGTGCAACCCGGGCGGGGCTGGGTTGATTGCGTCTTCAGACCGACCGGCCGCCGCCGACGGGTACCTGGACCGAGGGGAATCGCGCGGTGTCGGTGTGCGGGAGAAACCGGGCGGCTGAAAAGCGGTTCATGAAATCCTGGTTCACGTTCAACTCCAGGTAGGTGATTCCATCGCGGATGCGGTTGACCCGATCGAAGCAGTCCGGGTCCTCGAGCACGCGCGTGGCGCCGCCCAGGGAACTGTTGCCCAGGCTGCGGTAGCGTTCCAGCGGCAGATCGGGGATCATGCCGATGGTGATGGCGGATCGGGGGTCGATATAGGCACCGAAGGTGCCGGCTATGTAAAAGGCGTCCAGGTCATGATGGGCCATGCCGGCGCTGGCGGTGATCGTTTCCAGTATGGTGTACATGGCGGCTTTGGAGCGGATCAGGCTGTCCAGGTCGGCCTGGCTGACCACGAGCGCCTTTCCGCCGGCCGACCGTTCGGCCGGCACGATGGTCAGGTGCCCCAAGCCGCCGTCGAAGCTGAAACGGGACCCACAGCGCTCGGGTTGCAGCTTTCCCCGGATATCGATCATCCCCGCGCGGAAAAGAGCCGCGGCCAGATCGATGATCCCCGATCCGCAGATGCCCCGGGGCGGCTGGTCGGCGATCGTGTGCAGGTCCACGCTCAGGGTGATCGGATCGATGGCGATGCGGTCGATGACGCCCTGTGCAGCCGTGGTGCCCATGCGGGTGACGCCGCCCTCCAGCGCCGGTCCGGCTGCCCCGGCACAAGCCATCATCCAAGACCGGTTTCCCAACACCACTTCCGCGTTGGTTCCGACGTCAACCAAAATGGCCGTCTCTTCCTGCTGGTCCATGTTGCAGTAGAGGATCCCCGCGATCAGATCCCCGCCGAAGTAGCTGCCCACGTTGGGAAATACCAGTGCGCGCGCGTCGGGATGGACCCCGATGCCTAATTCTGCGGCCGCCAATCGAACGCCGGGTCGGTTGATTGGGGGGATGTAGGGCTCCCGGATCATCCAGCGGGGGTTGATATTCAGCAGCAGATGGGTCATGGCCGTGTTGCCGGCGATGGAGACGAGGTGAATCGCTGCGGGTGTGATGCGGCATTGGTCGCACAGGGTCCGCAGCCGTGCGTTGATGCCCTCAACAATCAGGGCATTGAGCCGCTGCAGGCCGCCGGGCGCCTCGACGGCGTGGATGCGGGCCAGTATGTCCGGTCCCACGGCAAGCTGGGGGTTGTCGAACACCACTTCCCCCCGGTGGCTGCCGGTACGCAGATCGATGATGCGCAGCACCACCCGGGTCGTTCCCAGATCCACCGCCAAGCCGAAAAAATCCTCGCGGGTATCCGGTGCGGCCAGGTGGACCAGAATGCCGCTGCCGTCACCGTTTTTAAAGAGCACGGCCGTTGCGCGGAAATTCCATTCCCGCAGGCGCTCAGGCAGGGTTTGGATCACGTCCAGCCCCATGGCCACGGCGCTGGCGTTCAGGGCTTGCTTCAGGGCCGCTTCGAGGCGGTCGGCGTCGGCGGTGTTGTTTCCCAGGCTGGGCTTGGGCAGGGCGACGGTTTTCACCCAGCGCTGACTGTCATGGGGTGGGGGCATGGATGGTTCCGCAACGCTCTGAAACGGTCATCGTTCCGCCAGGTGACGCCGGACCGATGCCACCAGTCGGGGCATGATGCTGCCGGCGCCACCCATGAGGGGCAGGTCGCTGATGTGCGCGGTCAGCGGCGTCGGCTCGGGATTGATTTCGATGATCACAGCCCCGTTCTGCTTGGCGATGACGGGCATGCTGGCCGCCGGCTGCACCGTGGCCGAGGTGCCGATCACGAGCATCACGTCACAGGCTGCGGACAGCTGTTGGGAGCGGGTCAACTCCCGGTGGGGGATCAATTCCCCGAAAAAAATGCAGTTGGGCCGCAGGATGCCGCCGCAGCCGCATCGCGGCGGCATTCGGCCGAGATCCACCTGCGCGGTCTCGATGGACCGGTTGCACGCCAGGCAGCGTTGCCAGGCAAAGTTGCCGTGAAATTCGATCACGTCGCGGGTGCCCGCCATCTGATGCAGGCCGTCCACATTCTGGGTAATGATGCTGGTCAGAATACCCATCTCTTCCAGCTCGGCCAAGCCGGTGTGGCCGGGGTTGGGGCGGGCCCGGTCCAGGACGTGCTTCATATCCTTGATCAACACGTTCCAGACGGTTTCCGGGTCGTCCATAAAGGCGTCGATATGGGCATAGCGCATGGGGTCGATCTTTTCCCAGAGGCCGCCTTTGCCGCGGAAAGGCGGGATCCCGCTTTCCACGGAGATGCCGGCACCGGTCAACGCGACCGCACGCGTGGCCTTGGCCAGAATTTTGGCTGTATGTTCGATTAGACTGGACATGAAACCCCTTGTGTGTGGGGCAATGGGCGGGTCGTTTTAAAGCTGAACGGTCATGTCCCGGCCGACGCCGAAGCACTCTAGCGCGCGACCCTCCCGGGCGATGATCTGTCGGCAGTCGTTGACGATGGCATCCATCTGATCGTCCGTGCGTTCCTGGTTGAGGTGAAACAGGCCCAGCCGTTTGACCCCGGCTTCAAAGGCCAGGTTCAGTGCGTCGGTGTAGGAGGAGTGCCCCCATTCGACGAGCCGGCGATACTCGGATTGCGTGTACTCACCATCATGGATCAGCAGGTCCGCTCCTTTGCAGAAATCCACGTAGTCCTGCCAGCTCAGCCCCCCGGGGTGAACATACCCCAGCTCGTTGTCGGTAATGAAGACAAAAGTCTTGCCGTTTTCGATGAACTTGTAGCCTTTGCCGGTATTGGGGTGGCTGATGGGGATCGGTACGACGGTGGTCGATCCGATTTGAAACTCGGCCGGATGACCCTCCTCCCAGACGATCGTGGCCTTGAGGTCCGAGTAGCGTACCGGGAAGTTGGGTGGCGCCATCACCTTGGAAAACATGCTTTGCATAAATTTTTTATGGAACGGCGCCCGGTGCATGTGAATTTCGGTGCGTCTGAGAAAGAGCGGCTTGAAGAAGGGAAACCCCATGAGGTGATCCCAGTGACCGTGGGTGAGTAAAAAATTGTAGCGATAGCGGCTCTGATCGATGAGATGGTTGCCCAGTCGCCGGATGCCGGTTCCCGCATCCACGATGATGATGTCGTCGCTGTCGGTGCGGATGTCCAGGCAGGTGGTGTCACCGCCGTACTTGATGTACTCTTTTCCTGAAACGGGTATGGATCCTCTTGAGCCCCAGCACGTGATGACCATGGTCAATCCTTTTTATCGCCGCCTGTCAGCCGGTTGAACCGTAGAAGGTGTGCCAGATGCCGTTTTGATCCCATCGACGCATGACCTTGACCGGGAGTTCGGCCAGCGTCGATTCGATATGCAAGGCTTCCTTGTGCGTCAGCCCGGATAGAATAAAGTGCTTTTTCTTCAGAAAACCCGTGCATTGAATCAGGTTTTTCATGACGTCGTAATGGATGTTCGATACCATAAGGTCGCTCGTCAAGTCTATCAAATTCTCTGCACTGCCCTGAACCACGAGGATCTGCTCTGTCAGGTGATTTAGCCCGACATTGGTGTGCGCGGTGCGCGCAGCCAGGAGGTTCAGGTCGGCGGCCAGGACCCGGCGGCAGCCCAACCGGGCTGCCGCGATGGCCAGCAGACCCGTTCCCGTGCCCAGATCCAGTGTGGTTCGGATGGTTCGGTCCTCAAAAGCCAGCTGCAGGGCATGTAGGCAGTCCCGGGTGGTGGGGTGGGTGCCGGTACCGAAAACGACGCCTGGATCGAGGATGATCGTGTTTTCGGTCTGGGTCGCTTCGCATGCCTGCCACGGCGGGACAATGCTGAACCGGCCGATGCGGCAAGGCCCAATCGGGCCGCCCTGCCACTGGTCGTAGGGCATGTGGTAGTGGTCCAGCAGTTCCAGCTCGGGCAAACGGGCAATGGTTTGCCGAACCAAGTCCAGGTTGGGTCGAGTGAAAAAGAGAAAAGAGAAGTTATCCTCCTCCCAGCTGCCAAGATAATGATCCGGTCTGAAAGCCCGGCCCGGCCGGAAGCGTCCGGATAGATAGTAAATGAAGAGGTCCTGATAGGGAGCGGCGGCAGCCGGAGCGGGGCTCATCGTCGAGAATCGCCTAAGGTCCTTTGGGAAGCCTGTCCAGGTGCCAGTCCATGGGGTCGATCAGCTTGTATCCCATGGCCGACAATTTTTTCTTGACCCGGGCGACATTGTTGGTGAGCAGGTAGGGAAAGACCGCCCGCTTCCCCGTTTCCCAGGTTTGGCTCACCAGAACACTGCCAAAGGAGATGTTTTCGGCGGTGACGGCGTCTACAATTTTTTTCAACTGCCCGACCTTTTCCTCGACTTCGATCCCCAGCAGGGTGCCGGGCTGACCGATGCCCAGGACATGGGTGAACGCCCGCAGCAAATCCCGGACGGATAGGATCCCGCACAGTTTTCCTTCCTCGTCTACCACGGGAAAGGCACCGACGCGCTCCTTCTGGATCATCAGCAGGGCGTCTTGAATGGTGTAAGTCGGGGAGATGCTGATGGGGTTGCGGGCCATTAGGTCTTGCACTTTCAGTCGGGCCGCCTTTTCCCGTTCCGGGGAAGTGCCGCTTTCCTTGATCAGGTCATAGGGCAGGGCGCTGCGGATGTCCCGGTCGGTGACAATGCCGATCAGGCGGTTGTCGGCGTCCACGACGGGCAGGTGGCGGATTTGGTGGGCGGTCATTTTTTTCTGGGCCTCGAAAACAGACGCATCCTTGTCGATGGTGATCACTGGTGAAACCATGGATCGGCTGACAAACATGTTATCCTCCAAGAAATCAGGTTTTATGGAAACGGTATCGATGCGGGTGCACCGCTATTCATCCGTTGAGCAGAATCCGGACATGGTTGGCGGCCAGTTCTCCCAACCGCTCCAGGCAGTAGCCGCCCTCGAGTACCGAAATCACGCGGCCGGCGGCGTAGGTGTTGCCCAGTTTCATCATGGTTTCCATTATCCAGGAATACCCTTCGGTGGACAGGGCGATGTCGGACATGTCGTCGTCCTGGTGGCCGTCGAATCCGGTGGAGAGAATAAGGACATCCGGCTTGAAGCGGTCAAAAGCCGGCAGCAGGTCGCTGCCGATCAGCTTGCGGTAAATGTCGTCCCCTTGGCCGGGCAATACGGTTGAATTCCTGGTGAACCCCTGGCCATCCTGGGAACCCACTTCAAACTCTCGCCCGGTTCCGGGAAAGGCAAAGGAGGGGTGCTGGTGAATCGAATAATAGAATACCGTGGGGTCTTTTTCAAATATGTGCTGGGTGCCGTTGCCATGATGGACGTCGAAATCGATTATTCCCACCCGCCCGACGCCGTGGGCCAGCTGCAGGTAGCGCGCGGCGATGGCGACATTGTTGAAATAGCAAAAACCCATGGCGTGGTCCCGTTCGGCATGGTGACCCGGTGGGCGCACCGCACAAAAGGCGTTGTCGATCTCGCCTTCCATAACTCTGCGCACGGTGTCCAGGACGCCTCCCACCGCCAGAATTGCGGTCTCGTAAGTGTCTACACACATCTGGTTGTCGGGATAGTCGAAGGTGCGGTTGCCGGCAAGGCAGAGCTCTTCAAAGCGGTGAATGTAGGTGCTGTCGTGGACCGCTTCGATCCATTTGAGGTCGGCGTGAACGGCCGGCAGGAGGGTCAACCGGTCCAGCAGTCCGGCGTCTCGGATGCCGTTGTAGACCGCGATCAGTCGGTCGGCCATTTCCGGATGGTAGGGTCCTGTGTCGTGAAGCAGATACCTGGTGTCATGCAGATAACCGGTTCTTTTCATAGGCGTCCTCTTGGGGTCGATCGGGTCCGATCCAGTGGTGACGGTCGTTTAAAAACAGTATCTTACGGGCTCATCAAGGGATGATTCGGTCAAAAATCGAATAGGCTGCCTGCAAGGCCGCGTTGCCATCATCGATATCGACGGTGGGGCGGCCGTTTAGGTCAAACTCGTAGACCTGCTCGTCTTGGGGGATGACACCCGCCAATTCCAGGCCGTTGCCGGCTATCATCCGCCTGACCAGCTCCGACGGATCGCTTCTGGCCTGGTTGATGATGATGTAGCTGCTGCCCACAGCGATGTTGAGGTCCCGGGTCAGCTGGTGGATGCGCAGTCCCGCCTGCAGACCCCGTCGCGACGTGTCGGTGACAATCAGCAGCACATCCACGTTTTTGGTGGTGAGTCGGCTCAGGTGCTCCATACCGGCCTCATTGTCCATGACCAGGTAGGGGTAGTTTCCGGCCAGGCGTTCCAGGAAACCAGCCAGCAATGTGTTGGCGGCACAGTAGCAGCCGGCCCCCTCGGGTTGGCCCATGACCACCAGGTCGAATCCCTGGTGTTCCATCACGGCCTGCTCGAGTTTCATGGATATGAAGACATCCTTGGTCATGCCGCTGGGCACAACGCCTTTTTTCATCTCCTCCCTGGCGTTGCCAAGGGTATCGGTAACGTCCAGGCCCAGGACTTCGTTGAGGTTGGCGTTGGCATCGGCATCGACGGCCAGCACCGGGGATTTACCCCGGCTGACCAGGTATTTGATCAGCATGCCGGCAACGGTGGTCTTTCCGGTTCCACCTTTTCCGGCCATGGCAATGGATACGGGCATAACAGCGTACTCCTTTCGAAATGGACACGGGCCGCTCGGCGATGGGCGCTTGGGCGACTGACCCATCAAATAGGTCACTTGGCACCAACAGTCAAGGAGATTGTCCCTGGCGGCCGGCTGTCAGCGATCGGCTGGTTAGTGCGGCCCCCTTCCAGAATGGGATGTAAATCAAAGACCTTGCTATGGTTAAGGCCTTATGTTAGCGTAGCGTCCATTCACCAATAACCCCTTGGCGCTTATGGATGAAGGAGCAAGCCATGTTTGATCTGATCAGAAAGAGCATGTTGGCCGGCGTCGGCCTCGCCCTCAAGGCCTGGGACGAGGTAGAGGATTTGGCCAAAGAAGTGGCCGAACAGAGCAAGATGACCGAAAAGGAAGGCCGTAAATTCATTGACGAGCTCCAGAGCCGATACGACGACGCTCAAAAGAAACTGGAGGAGCGGGTGGAGAAAAGCGTCAAGGAGTTGCTCAAGAAGGCCGACGTGGTTACCCAGGATGAGCTCAAGGGGCTGAAAAAAGAGATCCGGGACCTCAAAAAGCTGATCAGCAGCCCGGACGATGAGAAAACCCCTTGATACGACCGGAATGATCAGCATCCGGAAAATCGGTGTCATCGGCCGAACTTATCGCAACCTGAATCGCTACCGGCAGATTCTGACAGTGCTTTTCAAGTACGGTTTCGATGATGTGATCGACATGCTCAAGATCGATCAATACATTGAGATCGGTCTGCAGATGATCACCCGCAAACGCGGCGAGCCCCTGGAACGCCTCTCCCGGGCCGTGCGGGTGCGGATGGCGCTCGAAGAACTGGGGCCCACCTATATCAAGATGGGTCAGATTCTCTCCACCCGTCCGGATCTGGTTCCGGTGGATTTCATCCGGGAGTTGTCCCGGCTGCAGGACACGGTTCCCCCCTTTTCATTTTCCGATGTCTGCCGAATCATCCAACAGGAGACCGGGCGCTCGGTCGAGGAGCTGTTTGCCCAGGTGGACGCCAAGCCGTTGGCCTCGGCTTCCATCGGTCAGGTGCACCGGGCGCGCCTGAAGGACGGGGATGAGGTTGCCGTTAAAATCCAGCGGCCGGGGATTCGAAAAATCGTCGAGGTCGACCTGGAGATCATGCTGCACCTGGCCACTTTGGCCGAACGCCACATCGAAGAGCTGACTCACCACCGACCGGTGAAGATTGTGGAGGAGTTTGCGCGCTCCATCGAAAAGGAGATGGACTACACCCTCGAAGCCACCAGCATGGAGCGCGTGGCACGCTCTTTTCTTCACGACGAAACGATTTACATCCCCAAAGTTTATCGGGAAATCACCACCCAGCGGGTTCTGACCGCCGAATTGGTGGACGGTACCAAAATTTCCAGGCTGGACCAGTTGGATCAAAACGGCTTTGACCGCAAGCTGATCACCCGCCGCGGGGCCGACATTCTGTTGACCCAGATTTTTCAGCACGGCTTTTTCCACGCCGATCCCCACCCCGGCAACCTTTTCGTCTTGCCCAACAACGTCATCTGTCTGATCGATTTCGGCATGATGGGCAGCGTGGACCGCCAAACCCGTGAAATTTTTGTGGAGTTGGTGGATGCCGTGGTGCGGCGGGATGAGCCGCGCACCACGCAGGTGCTGCTCAAACTGACCCTGTGGGATCAGGAGCCCGACCTGCGGCTGCTCGGAAAGGACGTGGCCGATTTCATGGGGGAGCACCTGTACAAGCCCCTCAAGGAGATCGAGGTTGGCAAGCTGCTGCATGATATGCTGGAATTGGCCACCCAGCATCGGCTGCGCATTCCACCGGAGATTTTTCTGATGTTAAAGGCCATCAGCACGGTTGAGGGGCTGGCCCTGACGCTGGACCCCGATTTTGACATGGTCACCCACTCCGAGCCGTTTATCCGGCAGGTCCGGCTTTCGCGGTTCTCCCCCAGGCGCCTGGGGAGCGACGCCCTGAGCCTTTTTGGCCAGTACGTGGATTTCATCCAGGAATTCCCAAAGGATCTGCTTGAGATCACCCGCACCATCCGGCAGAAAAAGTTCACCTTCATGCTCGAGCTCAAAAACATGGAGACCATGCTTTCGACGCACGATCAGATCAGCAACCGCATCTCTTTCTCCATCATCATCGCCGCCCTGATCATCGGCTCGGCGCTGATCGTCATCTCAAGGACCCCACCCTTGTTCCACGGCATCTCTCTGATCGGCATCATCGGTTTTCTGGCTGCCGCCGTCATGGGCGTCTGGTTGCTGGTGGCCATTATCAAGAAAGGCCGGCTGTAAAGCCTGACGGATTTGTAAAAAGCCCAATAGCGGTCAGGGCGGTGCTCTGGCCGGTCGATCCGCTTGCGGCCGTCAGGCTTGGTCGGTTTGACGGTAGACGGGAAGGGAGATGGTAAATGTGGCGCCTTCACCCAGGCGGCTTTGCACCTTGATATCACCGCCGTGATCCTTGATGAAGCCGTAGCAGACCGACAGACCCAACCCCACCCCCTTGACGCTGTCGGTTTTGGTGGTGAAGAAGGTTTCGAAAATCAGGTCCAGGTGCTCCTCCTTGATGCCCAGACCGTTGTCCGAAAAGGTGATGTGCACGAAGTAGTCGTCGCCTTCGGTGGCGACGGTGAGGCGCCCGCCATCGGGCATGGCGTCGCGGGCGTTGGCGATCAGGTTCAAAAAGACCTGGCGGAGCTGGTTTTTGGAGGCGTGGACCATCCCGATGTTATCGGCGAAGCTGTGTGCCACTTTGATCGAGTGTTCCCAGAGCTGCTTTTCATACAGCAGAAGAATTTCGTCCAGGATCATGTTGATGTCCACCGCTGCCCGCGCCTCCTGGTCCGGCCTGGAGAAGGAGAGCATTTTGCGCAGCATGTCGGTGACCCGCACCGTTTCCGACAGGGACATGTCCAGCAGACGGCGGCGCTTGTTGCCCGGCGGGATTTCTGTTTTCAACAGTTCCAGGGTGTTCATGATGCCGTAGATCGGGTTGTTGAGCTCGTGGGCGATCTGGGAGGTCAACCGGCCCATGGCGGCCAATTTTTCCGATTGCAGCAGCTGCTCCTGGGTTTTGTGAAGCTTGCGCTCCATTTTCAACTGCGCTTCCAGGTCCACGAAAATGCCCACCGAGGCCAATTCCTTGCCGGCTCCGTCGTAGATGATGTTGGCCGACAGGTTGCCTTCCACCGTGCGCCCGTCCTTGGCTTTGAAGGTCATGGGGTAGGAGCGCAGCTTGCCCTTGCCGCCGTGCTCATCGTTTCTCAACATGCGCATGACCTGGCGCGCTATGCCTTCCGGATACAACTCCTTGACGTTGGCCTTGCCGAGCACCTCTGCTGCCGGGTAGCCCAGGGTCTCTTCGGCGCCCTGGTTCCAGATGATGAGGTTGCCTTTGACATCTGTCGCCATGATGGCGTTGGGCGAGCTCTGTATGATGTTGTTGAGAAAATCGTGGGCCTTTTTCAGCTCCTGCTCCATTTTTTTGCGTTGGGACTGATCCACGCAAATGCCTTCGTAGCCCAGCACGTTGTCTTTGGGATCGTAGCGTACGTGGGCGGTGAGCAGCACCGTGATGGGTGTACCGTCCTTTTTGCGGAAATCGACCTCGTAGTCGACCACTCGGCCGCTCTTTTCAATCAGCGCCTGAAAGGCGGCCCGGTCTTGGGCATGCAGGTAGATGTCCTCGGCCAGGTCGAGCTCAAGAAACTCATCCTTGTCATCGTAGCCCAGCATATCGAGCAGGGCCGGGTTGGCGTCGATAAAGTTTCCCTCCTTGCTGCTGATGTAGACACCGGCGGCAACGTGTTCGAAGAGGCTGCGAAAACTTTCCCGTGAAGTCTTGATCCGATATTCCTGGTCCTTGCGATGCGAGATGTCCCGGTAGATGCTGAGTTTGGAAAAGCTGCCGTCGGGGTTGTAAAGGGGGATTTCCTGGAGCAGAAAGTTTTTATCCAGGGTGGGGATATAAACCTCCTCCTGAATCGTCTGGTGACTGTCAAACACAGCCTCGGCCCGGCACCAGGGGCAGGGCTTGGTGCTGTGATTGACCACCTCGTGGCACTTTTTACCGACGCCTTCACCGAAATAATCGACCATGGTTTTGTTCATAAATTGCACAACATGATCCTGGCTGACGATATAGATGCCGTCGGTCATGGCATCGAGCACATTAAGCAGTTCGTGGATGGTGATTTTTTTCATGGTGAACGCTTCTCCTTCGGGTCGATCATGGCATCGCGCCCGTGGATGGGTTCATGGCCCGGGGTTGGCTGAATCACCGCGTGTCACACTTGGCGGCGGGTAAGATTGGTGACAGGTGGTTGCTTTCCGTGATGGCGTGTTGTGTGTTGAATCCGGCCATTAACCGCTATTCAAATACTGAACCATCATCCTATTGTCAAGATCGCTTTAGCTTCCCGTCGGGGCGATCGCATCTCCAGGGCTTGAAAACCGTTCCTGGTTTTCCCGGGGGCCAGGCTCGTCTGCAGACAAAACCCTGCCACAGCCGGCTTCAGGGCGACGTTCGATTGCCGTGGACCTTTTGTGTGGGTGCTACGGATAACGACCGTTCAGCATGGCGGGGGCGTTGGCGTCCTTGACATTAATGATCACCTTTATATAAAATAAATCTCAATCATTTTTTTAACGATCCCAGGGCGTGATGGACAGGCAGGCTTGAGCCGTCCGTCGACTATCCGACTCTTCGAAAAGCGATCGGGCCTTTGCCATGAAACCAACCAGAGAATTAGAACATTGTTTGCTCCTCAGGGTGGGTGTCGTCGCCAGGGGCAGCCGCTGCTTCTCGATCGTGCGCCTTTTGGAGGCGCTCAAACCGACCCGTTTGCGGCTTAAACTGGTGGGACTGGCTCCCACCTCCCAATCGATCGCCTGCTTGAAGTTTGCAGGGGAGGCCGGGATCACCATTTGTGAGGACTACCTGGAGCTGCTGGCCTTAAAGCCCCTGGATTTGATCATGGAGATGACCGGTGATACCCGGATTCTGGTCGATTTGGTCCGCCGCAAGCCCGCCTCCTTGGCGGTGTTGGATCAGCAAGCCTCGATGCTGCTCTTCGATATTGCCCAACAATACGAAATGGTGGCCAGGAAAGAAACGGAAATCAGCTTGGCTACCTCTTTCGCATCGGCCATGCTGGAGGCCTCGCCTGACAATGTGATGGTGCTCGATCACAATTTCAGGATCATCAATTGCAACAGCTTTCCGTTGATCAACAGCGGAAAGGGCCGTGAGGCGGCCATCGGCAGGTACTGCTTCGAGGTTCTGCATGGTGCCTTGGGCCCGTGCAGTTCCAGTGAACGCGTCTGTCCGTTGCAGGAGACCTTCAAAACGCGCCGGCCGGCGCGCGCGGTGCATGAAATCACCCTTGAAACAGGTGAGACCCGCATCTGCCACGTAACCAGTTACCCGCTTTTTAACCAATTGGGTGAAATCGTTCAGGTCGTGGAGACGATCCGGGATATCAGCGAGGAACTGCGCTCACGCGTCGAGCGGCGCACCAAGGCCATTGAGGAGGATCTGACGCGCGTGGTCCAGGAGGACCGCCTGGCTTCCCTCGGGCGGTTGGTGGCCTCGGTCTGCCACGAAATCAACAACCCCATTTCCAGCATCGTGACGTTTAATAAACTGGTTCTAGCTCACCTGCGTGACGGCACCCTGCCGCCCGAAGGGTTAAATGGCTTCAAGCGCTACTTGAGGCTATCGATCCAGGAGGCCATGCGGTGCGGTGATATCGTCAAGAACCTGTTGAGTTTTGCCCGCCAGAAGAGCATCGAACCCAATGAGGTCGATCTGATAGAGATGGTTCAGACCATTTTGCTGTTAACCGCCTACCAGTTGACCATGGCCCAGGTGGAGACGGAAGTGCGTCTGCCTGATCCGCCCTTTGTCGCCTGGGGCGATTACGCCTTGATCCAGCAATGCCTGATGAACCTGATTTTTAACGCCATCGAATCCATGGCCCAGGGCGGCCGGATGACCATTGCGGGTGGGTGTGACCCGCAGGAACAGAAGGTTTGGATGACCATTGCCGATACCGGTCAGGGCATTCCGCCCGAGGAGTTGACCCGCATTTTCGAACCCTTCCATTCGACCAAGCTTGACGGCAAGGGCGTCGGGCTGGGTCTATCCATGGTTTACGGCATCATCCGCGAGCACAACGGCTCGGTCGAAGTTCAGAGCGTTCCGGGTAAAGGGTCGGTTTTCAAAATCATCCTGCCCATGAAGACCGTAGAAAAAGTCAGGGAGGATAGGAAACGTTCATGGCGCGCTTGATGAATATCATGGTGGTTGACGACGAAGAAACCATTTGCATGGCACTTTCGGCCTGGCTGACCAAGGAGGGGTATACCGTGGAGACCGCCGAATCGGGTCAAAAAGCCTTGGCGCAGATGGAGAGAAAACGCTGCGATCTCTACCTGGTCGATTTTAAAATGCCCGGTATGGACGGTTTGCAGCTGTTGGCCGAGATCAAGATGCGGCAGCCGGAGGCGGCCGTCATCATGATCACGGCCCACGGCTCCATTCAAAGCGCCGTTGAAGCCATGAAGCGCGGCGCCATCGACTATTTATGTAAACCCTTTGACCCGGAGGAGCTCTCCTTGCTCATGGAACGAGTGTCCGCCACCCAAACCCTGCAGCGGGCCGAGAGTGCCCCCGCAACGCACTGGGTTACGTCGCAGCAACCGGCCTGGGGCGGCATTGTGGGACAATCCGAGGCCTTGCGCGTGGTGCTCGACGAAATTGAAGAGGTTGGGCCCAGCAACGCACCGGTGCTGATTACCGGCGAGACCGGTACCGGGAAAGATTTGCTGGCGTTGGCGATCCACATGCGCAGCGAGTATGCCGGGGGACCCTTTGTTGCCATCAACTGCGGTGCTCAGTCGGAAACGTTGCTGGAAAGTGAGTTGTTCGGCCATGAGCGCGGTGCCTTTACCGGTGCGGTCAAAGCCCGGCGCGGACGTTTGGAGATGGCCAAGGGCGGCACCTTGTTCCTGGATGAGATCGGCGAGATATCGCCCAAGATGCAGGTCAACCTGCTGCGGGTGCTGGAGGAGAAGTCGTTTTGCCGCGTAGGCGGCAACCTGCCCATTGATGTCCATTTCCGGCTGGTCAGCGCCACCCACCGGGACCTGCGGCAACTGTTGCGTGAGGAGCAGTTTCGCGAAGATTTTTTCTATCGCATCAACGTGCTCACCATTCACATACCCCCGTTGCGCGATCGGCTGGAGGATGTGCCGGTGCTGGCTGATTTCTTTCTGCACAAATATGCCCAGGAGACCGGCAAGCCAGTGGAAGGATTGACCCCTGGGGCCATTGAGGTGCTCATGGGCTACCGCTGGCCCGGAAACGTGCGCGAGCTGCGCAACGTCATCGAGCGGGTCGTGGTCATTGCGCGGGGTCGCATGATTGGTGCCGGGGAGCTGGGGTTTCTCAAAATGAACCCGGATGCTTGCCGGCCGGAGTCGCCCACCCTGAAAGAAGCCGAGCTGCAGCATCTGCAGAACGCCTTGGAAACCTGCAGCTGGAACATCACGCGGGCGGCGAAGCTGCTGGGCATCGACCGGGTCACGCTCAGCCGCAAAATCAAACGCTTTAGACTCAAACGACCCTGACCCTCTGTCACCGCTGAAGGTTGACTGTGCTCCCGCACCCCGCCGACCACACCGCCGAAGCCCTTCTGGATCTCATCCCATTCGGGGAGCTGGACGAACTGGCCCTGGCGGTGGTGGCCGCCAACATTCAGGCCGTCGCCGGTCTGCCGACCCACGTTCAGCCCGCCCGCGCTCGCCCCGATTATGCCCTCATGGCCACCCGGCATCAGTATGATGCCGTCAAGATCCTCGGTGTTCTCGGCAGTGAGCCCGAGGGGGCGTTCTTCAGGATGGGTGTGCTGCAGCAGGACCTGTGCATTCCGATCTTGACATACGTATACGGTGAATCACAGTTGGGCGGCCATGCGGCCGTCATCTCCTTCCACCGCCTCTTCCACATCGATCGCCAGGTTACCTTTGAACGGGGAGCCAAAATCGCGGTTCATGAAGCAGGTCATCTGCTCGGGCTGGAGCACTGCCGGGAACCGGGCTGCCTGATGCGTTTCAGCAAGCAGCTCGAGCAGCTGGATCTGCTGCCGATGCACTTTTGTTCGGCCTGCGAGTACGAGATCGCCCGGCTGCTCAAGAGCCCGCGGCTCAGCCGGCGCTGAGTCCCAGTCGCCGGCGGGCCATGCCCGCTCAAACGCTTGGCGGGGCCATGGCCGTTGGGCGAGGACGCCTGCCCTCACATCAAAAATTCGGAAACGAGCCGGTCCCAGTCGGCATTGGGCACACTGCCGTAGATGTCGCTGACCGCCTCGCCGCCGGTGGCCGCCAGACGGTAGCCGGCGGTTTCGCTCAGCAGGCTGGTCAGCCGTTGGGATTCATCATCCATCCATGCGACGCTTTCACCGCCGAAAAGGAGGTTTTTCAGGTTGCGGCGCAGATTGGTCGGCTGGATGACCATGAACCAGCCCTCGCCGTAGGGTGCATCATTGGCGGTTGCGGCCCGCCCGGTCAGCTTGGCGTTGACGGCCACGACCTTGCCTTCGATCGGGCTCAAGGGGCGGGCGCTGTGGCCGCCGCGGGCGATCTTGGCCTGGGGGCGGTTTTGCGTCACGGTCTCGCCCAGCCGGGGCAGTTCGATTTTCTCCTGGGGGCCGAGCAGGCGCAGGGAGAAATCGTCCATGCCCACCCGGACACGGCCGCCATACTCCACCCGCGCCCAGGTGTGGCCGGGGTGATAGTAGTAGTCCCGGGCAACGTTGAAGCCGGAGGCCTGGTCGCACAGCGGCTCGCCCAGGGGGGTTTGAAGGGTGTTGTCTTCAAGCATTTGATCGTAGGGGCAGCGTACGCAGTCGTACCCGTGCCCGCACAACTTGTAGGCGATCCGTCCGCTGAGCATGTGGCGGCACTTGCGCTGGTTCATCAGCAAGCGCAGGCGAGTCGAAATCGGGTCAACCGTCACCGGCCCCGTGCTGCCCCCGCGGGCCTCGAAGTCAGCCTGGATCTTGCGGTCGAAGGCGCAGCCGAGACAATCAAATGCATTCATGCACGCGATGGGTTTGACAATGCCGGCGCGGCTCCATACACACTGGTTGTTGGTTAAACCGTAGATGAACGGTTGACCGGTTTTTCTTCCTTGAGATGGTTGGCCAGTCATATGCGCCTCCTTGGGTTGGGGGGGTTGGTCAAAGGGGCTTCTGTTTGAATTCAAGTTAAAGCACGATTCGGGCCAAAAGCGGGTCGGTGTTTTGCTCTGGCTTCAGAATGCGGGCTGTTCGGGGCTTTCGGAATGGTTTGGGGTATGGGGTCAGCGGGCAGGTCAGTCGAGCGGATGGCCGGCGTGGGGTTGCAATGCGACACAGCCGGGAGGCGTTAGCAAGATAACGTATTGAATTAAATAAAAAAAGGGGTGATGCACCTTGCATCACCCCTGTGGCACCTTGCATCAGGCGGCGGCGAACAGAGCCTTGGCCTTGGCGATGAGTTGTTGGTCGGTAAAGTGTTTTAGCGTGATGGCCTTGCCTGGGCACTCGGAGACGCAGGTTCCACAGCCGTGGCACAGGGAGTGGTCGATGACCGCGTGAGAGTGCTCCTCAATCCGCGGAATATGGTAGGGGCAGCTGCGCACGCAGGTGAGACAGGCGGCGCAGAGTCCGTCTTCGACCACCGCCACCACCCCGCCCATCATGAGCGCTTCCTTGGATAGCAGGGTCATGGCACGCGAGGCCGCGGCCTTGGCTTGGGCGATGCTCTCCTCCAGCGGTTTGGGGTAGTGGGCCAGACCGGCCAGGAAGATCCCTTCCGAGGCAAAGTCCACCGGCCGCAGCTTGGCATGGGCTTCCACCAGAAAACCATCGGCATTGATCGGCACTTTGAAAAGCTCGAACAGCTGATGGTTGTCCTGGGCCACGATGCCGGCGGCCAGCACCAGCAGGTCCGGTCTGATGCGGATGGGGCGTCTCAAGACGTGGTCGGTGACGGTCAGCAGCAACTGATTCTTTTCGACCGTCGACACGACCGGGGGCTGCTCAAGGTCGTAACGGACAAAGACCACTCCCTTGGGGGCGGTGCAGCTAAGCTTTGCAGCGCAACCATGAGCTGAAGGCGGATGGTGGGTGATCTGCATTTGCCCTCGGGGTCGAGGCGATGAAAAGGAGAAAGGTCTACATCAAGGACATGGTATACGGCGCCAATGACGGCATCATCACGACCTTCGCGGTGGTTGCCGGGGTCACGGGCGGCGGCCTTCCCGTGGATGTGGTTCTCACCATCGGCGTGGCATCGCTGTTCGCTGACGGGTTTTCCATGGCAGCATCGGATTATCTGGGCAGCCGCTCCGAAGAGGCAGCAAACGAATCGGAAGGCATCAGTGCCTGTTCCGACCGCAGTGCAGTCAGCGCCGCGCTACTCACCTTCATCGCCTTCGTGGCGGCCGGTGCCATTCCGCTGGTTCCTTATCTTATCGCCGGCCGCGACGCCCCACTATTTATCTACGCCGCGTTTGCCACGGCCGCCGCCCTGGCGGGCGTAGGCGTACTCAGGGCACTGGTCAGCCGCCGCTCCGTTCTGGTCTCCAGCCTGGAGATGCTGGCCATCGGTGGCATTGCGGCGGTGTCGGCCTACGTGATCGGATACCAGATACACGCATTGACGGGGGCCTGAATCAGCCTTTGTTATTCCCGCGCAGGCCCGCCGGACCGCTTTGTGGTCACGCCGGCGCGGCGGAGCCAGCGGCGATAATGGGTCTTGTCCCGGCTCAGCATGTGAATGAGATAGTTCAGGTTCTGTTCGATGGATCGGTGGAACGGTTCCGGCTCCACATTCCAGTGCACCCGGGCATGGGGTTCGAGAAAACGGTCGGCCCGGTCGAATTCCCCCTCCAGCCGCCGCTTGACCACCTGCTCGTAAAGGTGGGGGTCTTCTCCAGCAGTTCCAGTTCCGAGTCGTAGCCGGGCACCCGCCCTTCGCGGAATTCCCGATACAACAGCAGCAGCTTTTCCAGGTACGCCCGATCGGCCATCTGCGCCACGACATCGGCGCTGCCCAGGATCTGGCCCAACAGGTGCACCTCGTCCGTGCGGAACGGGATATCGTGAAGGGGTTTGTTCAGTACGGTGCACAGGATGATATGCCGGGTATCGAGCATGTCTTCCGGCCTGTAACCGTGGGCCGCAAAGTAGCTCTCCATAAAAGCGATGCTACGCGCCTCGTGGCCGATGGTGTAGCGCGCCCCGGTGCCCTCGGTCTCCTCTTCGCGCCGTATCAGTCCGACGTCGTGGAAAAGGGCGGCGGCCAGCGCCAGCAGTTTGCCGCGGCTGCTAATCGTTACGCCGCTGTAATGGGCCCCGTGGAGCATGGCGGCGACGCAGATGAAAACCGCGTTGGTATGTTCCAGATCGTGATACCAGGCGTCGCTGGCGCGGTAGCCCGGATAGCGCCCCTGAAACAGCGCGACCGTATCCCGGTACAGCTGGTGCAGGCGCCGGGCGTCGAAGGCCGGGTCGATGGCCACAAGGGGCTCCACAACCTCCCGCTCGACCGAACGGGGATCCTGCGGATTGATAAGTTCGTACAGATGCGCTGTCGAAGCCATGCCGTATTGTTTCCCGCATGTCCTCTCAAGTATGGCAGGGCCTCCTCTCGGGCGACATTGTCAGGCGCGAGCCCTTATCGATCATCAATGTCCCTTCTGAGGCACTTCTCACATGGTGGTTGTCCTCTCAAACCTGCGCCTACGCCCGGCTCAGGCTTGGGGTGGAGGTCGGCTGAAGGTCGCGTGTCCGCGTAACGTCGATGGGGTGGGTGTTCTGTCACCGGGGCCCGATTGTCAGATTCTTTCACCGGC
>JAWOIA010000263.1:0-4332 GCA_046484885.1 Desulfosarcina sp.
GATCCACTGTTGCAAGGCCGTTTGTTCTCCTATATCGACACGCAGCTGTCGCGCCTGGGCTCACCCAATTTCCATCAGATCCCGATCAACGCGCCCAAGTGCCCGTTCGGCAATCATCAACGCGACGGACACATGCAGATGGAACAACCGAAAGGCCGTGTGGCGTATGAGCCCAATTCCTTGTCTGAAAAATCACCGCGCGAAACGCCGGCCCAGGGCTTTCACAGCGCTGCGGTAACTGAAACTGGCGTTAAAGGTCGCATCCGTGCCGAGAGCTTTGCCGATCACTACAGCCAGGCGCGGCAGTTCTATCTCAGCCAAACCGCCTATGAGCAGGCGCATCTTGCTTCAGCGCTCGTGTTTGAACTTTCCAAGGTCGAACATGTTCACGTGCGGGAAGCAATTGTCGGTCATCTGCGACATATCGATGAAGACCTTGCCGGGCGGGTTGCCGAGGGGCTTGCGTTGGAAAAGATGCCGGATGCGCCTGAGGCTGCAGCTCCTGTTCAGGAGTTGGAACCTTCGCCCGCATTGCAGCTCATCGGCAAGATGAAAGATACCCTCGAGGGACGGGCGGTTGGCATTCTGATCGCGGATGGTTCAAACGGCGCAGTGATCAAAAAGATTATAAAGGCCGCAACCGATGCGGGTGCTGTCGTGAAGATCGTCGCACCCAAAGTGGGTGGCGCAAAACTTGCGGATGGGTCGATGCTGCCGGCTGACGGGCAATTGGCGGGTATGCCTTCCGTGCTGTTCGACGCCGTCGCCGTCATCCTCTCCGACGAAGGTTCAAAAACACTTTCGATGGAAAGCGCTGCGATCGATTTCGTGCGCGATGCGTTCGGCCATCTCAAGGCAATTGCCGTTGATAAGGGAGGCAAGGAGCTGTTGAAAACAGCGAATGTTGGACAAGATGCGGGCGTCGTGGATGCCAACGACAAAGACGCTTTTATTGCCGCAGCCAAAACCCGCCAATGGGATCGGGAAAAGTCCGTTCGAACATTAGCCTAAACGCTGGTTCCGTAAAGTCTATTGGCCAGGGCATGTGGTTCTGTTCCGTATTTCTATTTGCTAATGGCCAGGAGGATTAATGCATGAACCCTGAGTTAAACCGCGAGTATCCCGACCCAGGCGAGGCCAAGCTGATCGAGGAGATGGTTAAGGTAGCCGTTGAGCGGATGAAGCCCCAGCAGGGGGGCATCCGCCGCGGCCAGCATGCCAAGGCGACCGGTTGTGTACGGGGGGTGTTTAGAATACGAGACGATGTGTCGGTCGACTTGCGTCACGGCGTCTTCCACCGGCCAGGTCAGTCGTTTCAGGCAATCGTCCGCTTCTCCAACTCCTCGGAGGCAATCGCCCCTGATGGCAATGTCGCCGCGCGTGGGATGGCCATCAAGCTGTTGGATGTGGATGGCACTCCGGCCATTCCCGGCACTGACAATCGCTGCCAGGATTTCCTGACCGTCAACCTGCCTGTCTTTCCGTTCGCGACGCCGGCTGAATACGTAAAGTTATTCAAAATCCGCGCGACGCCGTTGGTGGGTGATCTGTTGGCTGCGGGCTGGTTTGCTCTTTTCCACCCCCGGCACCTGACGAGCACTATGAAAATCATCAGTGAAACCGTCGCCAGCCCTTTGGTGACGTATTGGAGCGGTTCGCCTTACTGGCTCGGCCCTCCGGGAACAACCGGCGGCCACGCCGTGAAATACTCGCTGGTGCCCCGTTTCGAAGGGAAGGCGCCGCCGATCCATCCAAAGATCAAGCCCGACGACTACCTGAGCCAAGCCCTGGAACAGCACCTGAGAACACGGGAAGCGGTCTTCGAATTTCGTGTTCAGCCCCAAACCGATCCAGTGGCGATGCCTGTCGAGGATGTGTCGGTCGAGTGGGATGAAGAGGTTTCGAAGCCAATCCCTGTCGCCACACTCACGATCGGTGTACAGGACGTCGATTCGACCGAAGGGTGTGCATTGGCCGAGGCATGCGAGAAGATGGCCTTCTCACCGTGGAAGGCCCTGGCTGAACATCGGCCGATGGGGGGAATAAACCGACTGCGCCAAGCGGTCTATCTGGCCAGCCAGGCAAAGAGAGCTGCAAAGAGACAGTTGTGAATTCTCGTGGTAGGCAGGAGCATGTCGCCCTTTTCCCCATTTAACCTGGGCGTCAATTCCTTGCTTGATCACAAAGATTGAGGTTAGCGCGCACGGCAAATTACTAATAAGGAGGTTCAGTATGAAGACTGAAAATACGATGGAAACCCCCATTTACCTTGCCCTGAATATGTCTAAAGTTGTGAACAATGAAAAAAGTTTCGATCTGATGCACAAAGTGGGGCCCCGGGTATGTATCACCACTGCCACACACCCGGGATTTGTCGGTTTTATGGCTAATATCCAAACAGGCATTTTACCTCTTGCCGGTAGATACGGGGGAGGCAGCATTCACATGGAAAATACACTGAACCCTGTCCGGAACTATCAGTATACCATGTGGAAAAGTTGGCAAGATCATGATGAATTTCATGAACAACAATTCAGCCGGATCTTTGAGCTATGTGCCAGTTGCCTGGATATGGTGGTAGAAGGCCCTTGGGAGCCGGTTTACGGCATTGTCAAAGCCAAAATGCCGCCTGTTCGTTCTATGGGGCAAATCGCCAATCTCGGTTACGATATGCAACAGAAAAAAGAATTTGTGCGCTTTGCCACGCCACAGCGATGTGTTGCCATCGGCGAACATACGGTGGCTCCGGGAAAGGAAAAGGCATTTGAAGAAGGCGCAATCAAAACCATGCAAGCCTTGTCTGACTCAACCGGTTTTCTCGGGTATATGATTTTGAAACAAATCGGGGTCTGCGCACTCGGCAGCTTTATGCTCGACCCGACGTCAATGGCAGAAACCGCGCAGACACTCGGAGGCAACCCGCCGAGGAACCCGAAACCGCTGTTTAAAACACTGGATGCCGTGCCAAGCCCGCCTGAATACCTTATTCACAGTGAGTGGGACGCGACGGAAATGGCTCAGTTGGGTTTCGCAAAAGTTCTGGTGAATCATAACATCAGAAAAATACATGATGATGGCGTTATGGCCCATCTTATCCGGGGACCCTATATCATGTTTTTTCAACCAATGATGGAAGAACCCGGCTGGAGGTCCTTTTTGTCATGATGAAAAGCAGAACTTCGGGGCACGTTTGTCGCGGTATAGGTATTCGCCTGATTCGGTGGTACTGCCCGGAACCCGAAGTGGTTGTGGGATGAGGCACAACGCCTGCAGCGGTTAATGCCGAAGTAAACCGATGAAAAACATATGGGACAAATAAGGAGGAATTATGAAAGCTTTGATTATAAGTGCGGACAATTTTGAGGACTCTGAGCTACTGGTCCCCTACTACCGCCTGAAGGAAGCGGGTGTAAAAGTGACGGTGGCCTCTCTGAAACGCGGGGCCATCAACGGCAAGCACGGGTACGAGGTGGATGTGGACAAAACCCTTGACGAGGTCAACCCTGACGATTATGCAATCCTGGTCCTGCCCGGGGGGAAGGCGCCGGCGGTGGTGAGAAAAGAGCCGAAGGCGCTGGAGATCGCCCGGAGCTTTTTTGCGCGAAACAAACCGGTCGCCGCCATCTGCCACGGGCCGCAGATATTGATCAGCGCCGGTCTTTTGAAAGGGCGGCATGCAACCTGCTACATGTCGGTGGCTGATGAGCTGAAAGAGTCCGGCGCGCTCTATGAGGATCAGGAGGTAGTTGTTGATGCGAATCTGATCACGTCCCGGCAACCGGCCGACCTTCCAGCGTTCATGCGAGAGACCATGAAGCAGATCGGACTTTAGCGTGCCGTTCCTGACGACTTGGAGGTGGAGAGCAAAGTCGAAAAATTACACGGGAAAGTCCAAAAAACTCGAACAGGTAGAGAAAATTATGGGCAAATAGAAAGCGGAAAGCCAGAATATTCCAAGTCCTTACATTCAAACAAACCAAAAGGAGGAACAAAAGCAATGGACAGTAATTCCGGACAGACGACATCGATTTGGATGGCAACGGCGGAAGTGCCGGGAAAATCTCCGCTCATCGAAAATACGCATTCTGATGTGTGTATTGTTGGTGCAGGGATAGCCGGCATGACAACCGCATATCTGCTTGCGCGCGAGGGCAGGTCGGTGATTGTGCTCGATGATGGACGCATTGGTGGAGGGATGACGGAGCGTACAACGGCTCACCTCTCCAATGCGTCCATCATCGAGCACAATCACCGACCTGCCCTCGCGCGCAAGCAGATATGCGGTTGTCATGCCGGCTATCCCTGCACCAACAATACACACATCAGAATGCG
>JAWOIA010000017.1:0-6920 GCA_046484885.1 Desulfosarcina sp.
CTGGCCTTCGGGACGATTCTGGTGCTGATGATGGTCTTTCGGCCCGGCGGCATCGTGGAAACCGTGCGCCGAACTTACCGCTACAAGGAGACCGAGCACTGACGGGGCTTGGCCAGGGCCATCGACCGGCCCAGGCGGTCGACCCGGCCCCGGACGGTCACCCAACACCACCGGGGCAGCACCGACCTGCCATCTGGCTTGCACCGCAGAAGAAACGTGAACAGACAACCCCAAGCGCTCCACTACCTGAACCAATAAGGATATGGAACCGATACTCACCATCAAACAATTGACCATGAATTTTGGCGGACTGCGGGCCCTGGACCAGGTTGACCTGGAGGTGTTCGAGGGGGAGATTGTGGCCCTGATCGGCCCCAACGGGGCGGGGAAGACAACTTTTTTCAACTGCATCACCGGGATTTACGCCCCCACCGGGGGAGACATTTTGATTTCACCGCCACGCGGAGAAAAAGCGCAACGGATCAACAACCTCAAGCCCAACCAGGTAACGGAAAAGGGTCTGGCCAGGACTTTTCAGAACATCCGCCTGTTCCAGAACATGACCGTGCTGGAAAACGTCATGATCGGATGCCACTGCCGCATGAAGGCCGGCATCCTGGGCGCGGTGATCAGAGGCGATGCCACCCGCCGCGAAGAAGAAGCCGTAATTCAAAAAAGCTACACCATTCTAAAAAAAAACGGGCTCGAAAAATATGTCAATGAGTTTGCCAAAAACCTGCCTTACGGCGCCCAGCGGCGCCTGGAGATCGCCCGCGCCATGGCCACGGAGCCCTTTATGCTGCTCCTGGACGAGCCGGCTGCCGGCATGAACCCACAAGAGACGCGTGATCTGGATGAACTGATCATTAAAATTCGTGAAACTGAAGGAATTTCGATCCTGCTGATCGAGCATGACATGAAGCTGGTCATGAGCCTGTCGGATCGCATTGTGGTCATGGACTACGGGAAGAAAATCGCCCAGGGTAGCCCGGTGGAGATTCGCAACAACCCGGCCGTTATCAAAGCCTATCTCGGAGAAGAAATGGATGCTTAGCCTCGTCGACATCCGCACCTTTTACGGCAACATCCAGGCCTTGAAGGGGGTCAGCCTGGAAGTCCAGGAGGGCGAGATCATCACCCTGATCGGTGCCAATGGCGCCGGCAAAACCACCACCTTGATGTCCATCTGCGGCATCGTCCCGCCGCGCAGCGGGGATATCCGTTTCATGGGACAATCCATTGTCCAGGTCAACCCGGACAAGATCGTTGCCATGGGCGTCAGCCAGGTTCCGGAAGGCCGTCGGATCTTCCCCTATCTTTCCGTTCTGGAGAACCTGGATATGGGGGCCTTCCTGAGAAACGACAAGGAGGGTATCCAATCAGACCTGGACTATGTATTCAACCTCTTTCCGATCCTGGCGGAACGGCGCAATCAGGCCGGTGGCACCTTAAGTGGTGGCGAACAGCAGATGCTGGCCATCTCCCGGGCCCTGATGGCCCGCCCCCGGCTGCTGTTGATGGACGAGCCCTCCCTGGGGCTTGCCCCGTTGATCGTAAAACAAATATTCGAAATAATTATAAAAATAAACAAAGAAAACAACACCACCATTTTTCTGGTGGAACAAAACGCCAACCTGGCCCTAAAAGTCGCCCATCGGGGATATGTCATGGAAAACGGACAAATCACCCTCGCCGATGCTGCCGACCGCCTGCTGATCAACGAGGACGTCAAAAGAGCCTACCTGGGAATTTAGCCTTGCATCTGCAGAATAGGGGCCTATATTAGGGCCGGTGGTCAATGTCCGGGCGACAAGCAGTGGTATCGGCCGGACCCTCGTGACGGATCTGTGGTCCCGTTCAAACCGCCGGCTTCCCCCTCTGTAAGAATTTTTTTTCACTGTGTGGCAAAAGGGCCACCTTTATCAGGGACTTTTTTTCATAGATACCGGACACACAAAAGGCCTGTATCATTCCAACGAATTAGAATTATTAATTTTTTTGAACATGGCCGGCCGGCATTTTATTTGCTGATCAAACATAGTATTGATTCGAGGAGTTGTAGCGTTATGGTTGACCCTAACGGAGGTGACGCACCATGAACACAGAACCTCACCAACCCCGTGGGATCTCCCGTTTGGCCGAGTTGATACTGATTTTTATGGCCATTGTCTCCGCAACCACGTTAATGGCCAGTGTCGGACCCTTGCACGAAAACCATCCCCGCATAGCCGAACCCCCAGCCCTTCTGGCCGAACCCCAACCGCCGCTGCTACTCATGGCCGACCCCGGTTCGAGCATTGCTCCCATTGAAGCGCCGGCAACGGCAGCGAAAGCCGTCGCCAGCCTGTCAACGGCCTTGCAGAAGGGCACCTCGCCCCCGAGCACCCCTTTCAATGAGATCATTGTCGCGGTGGCCACACGATACGGGGTCGACCCCCACCTGATCCGGGCCATCATTTTTGCAGAATCCGGATACAACCCCAGAGCCAAGTCGGAAAAAGGCGCCAGGGGGCTGATGCAGCTGATGCCCGCGACCGCCGAAGAACTGGGTGTGCAGAATATCTACAATCCGGAGGAGAACATTGATGGCGGTGTGCGCTACTTCAAATACCTGCTCGACCGTTTCGACGGGGATGTGCAACTGGCCTTGGCCGCCTACAATGCCGGTTACCGCCACGTCCGAAACTATGAGGGGGTGCCTCCGTTCAAAGCGACGGAACACTACGTTGAAAAGGTGCTCAAATTTAAAGAAAAGTTTAAACGGGAAACCCATCGAGCGCCACCGGTGCCGCTTACGGGTTTCGGGGCAGGATGAGATAATCGGCGTCGTCAACGGTCAAAAGGCCCGGTTCAAATATACCCGGTGTGTAGGGCAGCAGGACGGTGACGGGCAGCGAAGAGCGGCTGCGGACCTGGGCAGGAATGCCCATCTTTCGAACATGCCCGGATCCGGCCAGTAAAACCAGGGTGCGCTGGGGGTGGTGGTTCAGATGGTTAAGCGCATTAATGGCCATGGCCGTGTCCCAGACCAATTGGGCTTCACAAAAGTGTGCAAATTCCATGCTCCCATGGCCGTGGGCGCCGAAGGCGCGGCGGATGAAGTCGCGGTACTGCGGCGTCACATCACAGGCAACCCCTTCCAGCTCTCCTCGCTGCTCATCCGAAAGCGAGGCAAAGCCTTCTCTGGCCACCTGCCGCGTGATACTCCGAGATACATTCAGTCCGATCATGGGAATTTCGTGATGTCGGGCATAAAGAAAAATCTCACGGTAAAAGTGCCAGGGAAAACTCCAGTTGGCCAGATAGATCCGTTCAAAATCCGCCTCCGCGATCTCACCGGCGACCCAGCGGTCCAAAGCCTGCTGCTGGTCCTTGGGAAACATTTCCAGGCCGATGGAGATCGAAATCCCCGCCACGTGAAGCGAACGGATGACCAGCAGCTGAGCATCGTGATGAGCGCTGTCGGTGTGGTGCTCACCCACCAGCACCAGGCGGGCGTCATCCAAGGCTGAAAGAGCCTGCCCAGCGGCAACCGTCCGCCGGTCAGCCAGGTCATAAAGCTTGAGCCGGCCGGCCGGCCACTGAGATCGGCAACTCCCCGCCAGCAGTATGAGCCCAAGCGCCAGAAAGACCGGGATCAGCCGGCCATGGGTGTCGATCATGGTTCTGCCGCCCGGCCATGGTGGTTTAAGGGGTTCCAGCGGACCATCATGGGGGAATCGTTCACATCCCAGGTGCCTTTGGCTTCGATTTTTCCATCCCTGAAGGCCAAATAGCTGTAACGACCATAGTGATGGATTTTTCGTGCGGCCTCATCGGCTCCAAACGGTTCGAGCAGGTGCAGCAGGGCAAGGACGCGCTCCGAACGATCGGGATGCCGGGATACCAGGAAAAGAACATCCTGCGGTTGGTCAAATCGTTGCCCCGCCAACTCTACAGCCTTGCCGCCCAGTTGCGGCTCCCGGGGCAACAACCGCGTCGCTGCGGGATTTTCAGGTAGTCCGATGAACACCAGGTCGGAATTTGCCGCTGCCGCATCTGAAAACCCGCCCTCGTCTACGGATTGGACTACGCTCCAGCCCATGCTCCGTGAAAAAAGCCGCGCGATGGAATCACCGTGCCGACCCAGCCGGTTGGAAATCACCAACAAAACCGAGGGCGAGCCCTTGAGCCGGTTCACCGTGGGGGGCATCTCCTCTGGGGTTAAGCGGCGAAAGAGATGATGGTCCGGGTCCGCGGCAAGTGCAAGGGGCGGCCGGTCACTGAGAAAGTCGACGTGCATTTGCCGACCGGACAGCTGAACCGTTTGGCGGCTCGAGCCCCCGCTGGTATCGAGAACCAGTTCCACCGTGACGTCGTAATACGGCTTTTCCTGAACCAGACGGCCGGTTGTCCGATATCCCCGCTGGGTCGAAACCGCCTGCACATCTTCCATTCGAATGCGCGGGGCACCCGAGCGAGCGACCCACTGTCGGAAGAAAGGGTCCAGGGATTGCCCGCTGCGCCGTTCGAAGCACACCTGAAGGTCCTGCCACGAGGCCCGTTTGAAAAGGAACTGCCGGTAAAAGTCTTGCAGCGAACCCCAGAAAGCGGTTTCGCCCACCGTCTGGCGCAGCATATGAAATACCATGGCGGATTTATCATACCCTAGCGCCTTGGTAGCCGGATCCGTCCGGCTTTGGAACCGACTGAGGGGCAAGTCACTGGTTTCCGACACCAATGATGCATAATTGCGCAGGGCCTGGAGCCGGTAGTCCCTTGCCGCATCCGGAGAAATTGCCTCTTTAACCAGGTAATCGGCCGTGTACGAGGTCAGCCCCTCAGACCAATTCCCCGATGAATAATCCACCCGCACCCCATTGCCCCACCAGTTGTGAACTATTTCATGGGGCAGGCTCGTTTCCGGAATAAACGGCAGTCGCAGGACACTGCCCCCAATGAGCGTGTAGCCGGGGAAGCCGTAACCGGTGGGGAAAAAGTTTTCCACCACGGCAAATCCATCAAATGGATAATCACCGAAAAGCTGGCTGTACTGCTGCAGGTATCGCTGGGAAGCCGCCAGGTACCGGCTTGCCAGGTGGCGGTTTTCGGGCGAAAAATAGGTGGCGACGCTGACGTCGTTGACCGTGCGCCGGTCTATTACATAGGGCCCGGCGGAAAGACTCAGACCGTCTACAGGGTTGTCGATACGCCAGCGGCTGAGGGTTCTTTGAGCGTGGTGCACGATCTCCAGCAGCCGCCCCGTGGTAACGGCCACCGTACCTTCAGGGCCATCCACAACCAGCTCAAAAGACTCGCGGGCACCGACCACCCGGGGATACCAGCCGGCTCCGGAGAGAATGAAGGTTCCCTGCGGGGAGATCGTTCCACTGACCCCGTAGCCGGGGTTGTCCGTATTGTCGGGACGCAGCGGCGCAAGGTCATCGAACCGGCAGGCGTAGTGGATCGTCAGCTCCAGGGCCGTGGTCGATGCCGGCAAATCCAGGTCGATAATCAACCGTCCACTGCTGATGCGGTAGGGATGGTCACGGCCGTTTAATTGGAGCACCTGCACCCGTGCACGGGAAGCGAGCAACAACTCAACCGAACCCCGGGTTGACGGTCGGATGCGGATGCGGTCGCGGCCCTCTAATTTCGATTG
The DNA here is from genome assembly GCA_046484885.1 of Desulfosarcina sp. Classification (GTDB taxonomy): domain Bacteria; phylum Desulfobacterota; class Desulfobacteria; order Desulfobacterales; family Desulfosarcinaceae; genus Desulfosarcina. The sequence continues at coordinate 5,642 of JAWOIA010000017.1, forward strand.
TTCGGGGAGAAGAAAAATGGCGAGATCATGGTGCGCGCTGGAATCCGCCGCCATAGCCCCTGCAAGAACGGCACCGACCAGAATCAGAACGATCAGGCCGCCCAGAACCAAGCGAGGAAAAGCAAACCGTTGTCCGTTCATGGAACCTCTTGTGCTGAATTCGGCCATCTCAACGTGCCTAAAGGTCCGTTTTATCAAAAAACCATCTCAAAGCCGATGCCTCTGCCGACCGCTGCCGTAACAACCTAAGCCTTGGGTTCTCAAAAGCAATCCCGAATCGATTTTTCTTTTTGGTTCGGGCCGATTCATGCTAAGGCTCCGGGTATGAAAAACAGTGCGTGCAATGAAGCGATCAATCGACCGCGCCGCCATGCCGGCGGGCCCCCCTTCTGGAAGACGACGGCCTTGGAACAGTTGCACCCGGAGCAATGGGAGGCTTTGTGTGATGGCTGCGGGCGTTGCTGTCTGCAAAAATTCCAAAATGGCAAAACCGGAAAGGTGACCTACACCTGGGTCGCCTGCTACCTGCTCGATACCTGGGCCTGCCGCTGCACCGACTACGCTAACCGCACCGCCCTGGTGCCAACCTGCCTGGCGCTGACCCCGGGACAGATTCCCCGTCTGCGCTGGCTTCCCAAAACCTGCGCCTACCGTCGACTCTCCGAAGGCAAAGACTTAGAGCCCTGGCACCCATTGGTGTCCGGCGACCCGAGCTTGGTTCACCGGGCCGGCATATCGGTACGGGACAAAGCCATCTCCGAAATATACGTCCACCCTGAAGATGTGGAATACTACACCGTCGGTTACCGAATCTGAAGCATCGCCCCGCTCTGCGCCCTTGGGGCTTGACATATCAAAGCCGTGTGGTAAAAACGGGCCCGACTGAGGCCCACGACCACTCACTGCCTGAGTCAGATGCAATTAGAGGTGTCACTTGCTGGTACCGGGTGAACTAGTGTCCATCCAGAAACGGTTATTTCGCCCGACGTCTGCGTTATGCTCAAAATTTTATCCTCGGAATATCAACTATATGCCTGTGGTAAAATTTTTCGCATGCCTTGATCTCAACCCAAATTCCTCGTTTCTGGATGGACAAGAACTAATGCCAACATGGTGGAGTAACCGGCCCATTCAGGGATGGCCGTTGTGATGACCGGCGTGGTCGTTACCACTCTCGGCGGACTTGGCTGCCCCCGCGGCTCGTGGCCCGTGACCGCCTGGTGACGCTGATCGAGGAGGGCGTCGAGCGCGGCCTGGTGCTGGTGTCCGCGCCCGCCGG
>JAWOIA010000123.1:0-2607 GCA_046484885.1 Desulfosarcina sp.
CTCGAGGGCGGCAACAGCGCGGTGATCCTGTGTGAGCGCGGCGTGCGGACCTTTGTCAACCACAGCCGCAACACCCTTGACATCTCGGCCGTGCCGGTGGTCCGCAAGGAAAGCCATCTGCCCATCATCATCGATCCCAGCCACGCCGGCGGCCGCCGGGATCAGGTCATCCCCCTGAGCCGCGCCGGGGTCGCCGTGGGGGCCCACGGGCTGATGGTGGAGGTCCACCACACCCCCGAAAAAGCGTTGAGCGACGGGGCCCAGTCCCTTTACCCGCACCAGTTTGAAACCCTCTGCCGCCAGGTGCGGTCGATCTTCGACACTTTCAGTGAGCAATAAGGCCATGACCCCCGTCACGATCCAGGGCAGCCAGGGGACCTCCACGATTTTGGTCGGCGAAAATTTCGACCGGCTGGCCGCGCGCATCCCGCTGGCCGAAAGCGTCCTCGTCACCGACCATAATCTCTGGCGGCACTACGGCGAGCGCTTTCCGCCGTGCGAGGTGATCCGCATCGACACCGGCGAAGCCAACAAAACCCTGAAAACCGTCGCGGCCATCTACGAGCGGCTGGTGGCAATTGAAGCCCAGCGATCGACCTTTATCGTGGGCATCGGGGGGGGGATCATCTGCGACATCGCCGGTTTCGTCGCCGCCACCTACCTGCGCGGCGTGGGCTGCGGTTTGGTGCCCACCTCGCTGCTGGCGCAGGTGGATGCCAGCGTCGGCGGGAAAAACGGGGTCAATTTCGGCGGGTACAAAAACATGGTGGGAACCTTTCGCCAGCCGGCGTTTGTGCTCTGCGACCCGCAGATGCTGCGCAGCCTGCCGCAGCGCGAGCTGGCATCGGGTTTTGCCGAGATCGTCAAACACGGGGCAATCGCCGACGCCGCCCTGTTCACCTATCTGGAAACCCACTGGCAGGCCGCCCTGGCCCTTGCGCCCGAGGTCATCACCCACCTGGTGGCACGCTGCGTGGCCATCAAGGCGGCGGTGGTCCAGCGGGACGAGCACGAACAGGGGGAGCGGCGCAAACTGAATTTCGGCCACACCTTCGGCCACGCCCTGGAGAAGGCGACCGGCGCGCTGCACGGCGAGGCCGTCAGCGTCGGCATGCTGATCGCTGCGGCGCTGTCGGTCAACCGCGGGCTCCTGCCGCAAGCCGCCTACCAGCGCCTGCGGGCGCTGCTGACCAAGCTGCGGCTGCCGGTTCGGATGGCTTTTGATCGCAAAGCGGTCCTGGAGGCCCTGGGCAAGGACAAAAAAAGGACCGGCGACACCGTCCACTTTGTGTTGCTGACGGATATCGGTCGGTCCGTGGTGACCGAAATCAGGCTGCCGGAACTGGCGGCGGCGCTGACCCTGGTCTGAGGTTCAGGGTCGCCGGGGTCAGCCCAGAACCGATTCCAACTCGATGGCGCATGCCACCTGGTTGCATTCCGGCCCGTCCAGGTTGAGGGTGTGATTTTCCAGATCGATGTCCACGATTTTGCAGCCATGCTTTTCGGCAATCTGGGTAACGATGGTCAGCAGCTGGTCGTTTTTCAACTCACTCATGGGGTCCTTCGCTTTCCAGTGGCCTGCCGCGTGCGGGCGCGCGGGGGCCGGGTTGGGGGGTAACCTCAATAGCCTCCGGCGCCACTGGCCTTCAGGACGCCGGCATGTAAAAAAAAACAGCATGAAAATAAGACCCCCAGCTACCCCTGGCAAGGCGCTATCCACCTTGGGGTCCTGAAACTCCCCCGGATGACGGGAAACTGGTTGCCGCCAGACTGAAAGGGATTTCGCAAAAACGGCCGGAGCACTGACAAAACCGGTGGCGGCGGGTCGGATGCTGGATGCGAGGTCCGCGGCGGAATGCTGAAGAGCCGCCCAGTCTTAGGGGGGCCGCCTTTCGGAAGGCCTTCTGCGGCCTGGAGCCGGGAAGCAAAAAAGCGGCACCGTTTGCGGGCCGCTTTTTTTGGGGGGGTTGAGTTGAAACGTTGACCTGAAACGTGCGTCCCAACCGCTGTTAACTCGTGTTGACGCTTCCCTGAATGCCGTTGTTTCAAACGGCGGCATCACGGTTTTTTATTTTATTTTGGAGATGGCCGGTTTAAAAGATGCACGGGCATTCGAGAAGCGTTTCACATACTGATCGGCCGGCCGATCGCAAACTTTAATCCGCCGTCGCCAGAAATGCGCAATGCCCTTCAAAAATCCGCCTGGGGGTGATTGCGCGTGGTACCTCTGAGGGAAAATCTCAGCCGGCAGCAGGCCCGCACCTATAGCCTGGTGTGCTCGGTGCTCAACATCCGCCACAGCATCAGCCGCTGCGGCGAGCGGTGGACCCTGTCGGTGGCCGAGGAGGATGCCGCCAGGGCCCGGGAGGCCCTCAGCCGTTACGAAGCGCACAACCCGCCACCGGACCCGGCGGCGAAAAACCGGCGGCGGCTGCCGGGCGCAGTCAGCGGCCTGTGGGCGGCGGCGCTCCTCGCCGGCATGCACCTGGCGCGCGTTTCCAGCGACAGCCCCGACAGGGTCGTCAGCGCCTGCGGCGCCTCGGCCGACGCGATCCTCCAGGGTGAATGGTACCGGACGATCACGGCCCTCATGATCCACGCCGACGC
>JAWOIA010000083.1:0-10642 GCA_046484885.1 Desulfosarcina sp.
TCCGCAACGCCCTGTTTTTCGGCCGGGCCAAGGCCAGTGCGCTGACCATCCCCTGGTGTACCTATACGGAGCCGGAAATCGCCCATGTCGGGCTGTATGAAACGCAGGCCCGGGAACAGGGCATCGCAATCGACACCTTCACCCGCCAGCTGAGCGCGGTCGACCGGTCAATCCTGGAAGGCAGCACCGACGGCCTGGTAACGGTGCATGTGCGCAAGGGCACGGATAAAATCGTCGGGGCCACGATCGTGGCGGCCCATGCCGGGGATATGATCTCCGAAATCACCCTGGCCATGACCCACGGCTTGGGCTTGAAGCAGATTGCCGACACCATTCACCCTTACCCGACCCAGGCCGAAGCCATGCGGCAGGTTGGCGACGCCTACAACCGCACCCGGCTGACGCCCTTTGCCAAGTCGCTGTTTGCACGCCTGATGGCCTGGCGAAGATGACAGCACCGGTCCCTCGGCCCTGAAACCGGGGTTCCGGGCAATGCTTGATCCACCCTTTGATCACTGTGAAAGGACGGTTGAAATGAGCAAAACCTACTATGAACCGCGCGACCTGGACGACTTTCCCCATATCGGCGAATATGCGCCCGAACCGGGCGCCACTGCCCGTACTGTATCGATGCCTACACGAACAAATGCCTGTCACTGGGCGTGGGCAGCGACGAAATGATGGAGGCGGTCCACGTCGGCGCGGCCATGGTCGCCGGCGATACGTTGGCTCACGCCACCCAGATGCGCAAGATCATCAAGAAAAAGGAGATGTAGCCCATGCAGGCAATAACACGAAATCATCCAGCGGACCCCTTCATCGAACACTTGAACAATTGTGGCGCGTTCCCCTTGAGGGCCTCCGGCATCGACATCCTCCAGATGAACATCACCCGGCGCTGCAACCTGACCTGTAAACACTGCCATGTGCAGGCCGGGCCGCAGCGAACAGAGATGATGAGCCGGGGAACGATGCAGCACTGCATCCAGGCGGCCAATCGTGCAGAGATCGCCACGGTGGACATCACCGGCGGTGCACCCGAAATGCATCCCGATCTTGAGTGGCTGGTCGGCGAGCTGGCCGCCTTGAAAAAACGCCTGATCGTGCGCAGCAACCTGCTGGTGATGCTCGAACCCGCCTACCGGCACTTCATGGAGGTCTTTGCCGCTCATAAAGTTGAACTGGTCGGCTCGCTGCCCGACTATCATGCCGAAAAGACCGACCGCCAGCGCGGCGTCAACACCTTCGAGGGGGTGACGCAGGCCATCGAAGCGTTGAATCAACACGGCTTCGGCATTGCGGGCAGCGGCCTGGCACTGCATCTGGTTCACAATCCGGTCGGCGCCTACCTGCCGGGGCCGCAATGCGCTCTGGAGACGGAGTACCGTCGCGTTTTGCAAGATGCCTACGGTCTGCAATTCAACACCCTATTTTGTCTGGTCAACAGCCCCATCGGCCGCTATCGCGACTATTTGAAGCGCAGTGGAAATCTGTCGGATTACATGCAGACGCTGCAATGCGCATTCAATCCCCAAACCGTCAACAGCGTCATGTGCCGAACAACGCTGTCGGTCGGCTGGGACGGCCGGCTGTACGACTGCGATTTTAACCAGATGCTCGATTTGACCGTCAACAGCGGCGCGCCGGATCACATCCAGGATTTTGATTTCGCCCGGCTGACCGAGCGCGAAATTGTGGTTCGCAGCCACTGTTTTGCCTGCACCGCCGGAGCCGGCTCATCCTGTCAGGGTGCGCTGACGACCTGAATCACAGGCGGTGCGCCCCGTATCTGAAGCGCAAATTTCGCGCCGGCGATGGAGGATCGACCGGGCGGTCAGCAGGTCCTGGGGGGTGGTAATCTTGATGTTCTCCGGATCGCCGGGGACCACGGTGACCGTCCCGCCGGCGAATTCGACCACGGAGGCATCGTCGGTGGCGTCAAATCCCCGCTGCAGGGCCGATTGGTGGGCGCGCCGGATCAAACCGATGAAGAAGGTCTGGGGAGTCTGGGCCAGGCGGATGGCCCCCCGGTCCAGGGTTTGGACAATCACCCCGTTTGGGCCCACCTGCTTGAGGGTGTCCGTGGCCGGTATCACCGGAATGCAGGCACCCGTCGCCTGGACCCCTGCCAAACAGGCCGTGATCAGCGACAGACGCACAAAGGGCCGCACCCCGTCATGGATCATCACAATGCCGTCGTCGGCACCCACAGCAGCCAAGCCGTTGGCAACCGACTCCTGCCGCCGCGGCCCACCAGCCACCAACTGGACCTCGCAAACCAGGGACAAGGGCGCCAGGATGTCGCTGCGGCACCAGGCCAGATCTTGTTGCGGCACCACCAGAATCAGTCTCTCCAGAACCGGACAGCGGTCAAGGGCCATCAAGGTGTGCGAGACGATAGGCAGCCCGTCCAACTCGAGAAACTGCTTTTTCAAGGGGGCTTGCATGCGGGAACCGGTTCCCCCGGCGACGACGACGGCGCAGATCATTTGAGGTACTTCAGTTCACTGGGCAGCGGCACCCCCTTGCCCATGGTATCTTCACCGTAGTTGACACCGGATAGAATCTGAATGTCGGCCAGGGCGCGGCTGTCACCCTCGAACGTCACCTGGGTCAGCTTCTCCTTCAGGATCTTGCCGCCGGCCCACTGGAGGTCCAGCACACTGCTGGCGTCAAAGCGGTCCTGACCCACCACCAGTTCCACCTGGCCACCGAAATGCTGCACGATTTTGGCCACCAGCAGGCTGGGCCGGCTGTGAAATCCGAGTTTGACCGGCACCCCCACGGTGATGGTAGCGCGCTCGATATGTTCATTGAGGATTTCCCGCGCCAGCTTTTTGCCGGCGTTGAGGTAGTGACAGGCATAGTAAAGCCCGTAGTTGATGGTTCGGTCCAGCAAGGTCGCCGGTTCCACCAGGGAGGTCAGCGCTTCCTGAACCCGTTTGTAGGTGTTTTTGTAGCCGGCCTCATACAGGTGACGCTCATAAAAGTGAAGCAGACGTCCCATCATCTGCAGCAGGTGGAAAACCACCGAAAAGTGACTTCTCAACGACTTGAGTTTGCGGTCGCCGAAACGAAATCCGCCATGGATCACATAGGTGTCGAATGAGGACTGCAGGTTGTGCACCAGCATCTCGAAACGGCGGATCTCGACCTCGTTTACCTTTTCGGGAACCAAAGCGGCCATCTCGGCATCGCTGTAGGGCTCATAAAACCCCATCGGATCAAAGCCTGCGGCGATGGAGAGAAACTCACTGGCGATTTTGACGATGTGGTGCCTCTGAGAGCCCTTGGCGTCGTCGTCGATATCGTATTTGAGCATCTCGCTGGTGGTAATACCGGGAAAATCCTCGGGCCCGAAGCGCTCCACCGGTATGCTGATGTTCAAGCGCAGCGCCTCGTCCATGATCACCGGAGCCAGGTTGCGCAAAGCGTCATTCAGAAACCGGATGGTCTCTTCTCCCTGCTCACGAAACGCCACAATATCGGGAATATCATAGAATACGAGACGGTTCAGAATGTGCTTCTGGCAGTAGGCCCCGAGGCTCAAATGGCGGACACCGGCCGATAGTTCCCGGTAGAGGTACCAGTCCTCGCTGTTCTTGGCGCCATGGAAATCCAAAAAGTCTTCCAGCACCTGGGAGGTGCTGATCAGCTTGGAGTAGAGTTTTTTGGTAAGACTGGAATTGGGTGTCTGCCGATTCGAGATGTAGCGGCAACATTTGAGGTAATCGGCCGAAAAGATTCTGACCTTTTCGGAGAAAGAGATTTCGCAGTAGTGATCGTTCACGATGCGCTCCACGGTCGAGCGGGGTGGAAACGAGAAGCGGTCGGAGCAGCCCATAAGCCGAATTCTGTTCCCCCGCCCGGTTACCCGAATCGGGGGCGGCGACCATTCATCTGGGATGCCGATTGCCCGGCACCTCAAGCGACCTACCCGGGAGCTTGGACGGGCCGCCCTCAAGCGCTCCCCTATTTGGTCTTGCACCGGGTGGGGTTTACCTAGCTTCTCCGGTCACCCGGAGAACTGGTGCGCTCTTACCGCACCGTTTCACCCTTACCCTGCCTCGACGGCAAGGCGGTTTGCTTTCTGTTGCACGTGCCTTCACGTCGCCGTGACTCCACGTTATGGAGCACCCTGCCCTGTGGTGTTCGGACTTTCCTCCAGCCCCTTAAAGGGACCAGCGATCGCCTGGCCTACTCCGACCGCTACTCGTCAACTTGTTCCTTCCAGTAGATAATGCGATGGCAGTGGGGACAAAATCGGAGCTCGTCCAATCGATGCAGCTCATTGAACAGCTGGGCCGGGATGTTCATGTTGCATCCCGTACAAATGGCCTGCTGTGCCGCAACCACCGCCATGCCACGCACTTTTTTTTTTACATCCTCCAGTACCATGATAATTTTGGGGTCCGCTTTGGCGCTGATGCGGACCTTCTTTTCATTCAGCGCCGCCACCCTTTGTCGCTCGCGCCGGGTTTTGGCGGCCATGGCCTCCTTTTTTTCACGGCATGTGTTCAAAAAGACCCTCAGCTGCACCTCGGTTTTCCTGATCGCCGCCTCGGCCGATTCAATCTGATCCAATTGGGCGATCATGCGGTCCTCGAGACCGGAATTGTTCCTTTGAATATCCTCTATCTCTTTCAGAATCGACTGGTACTCCTTGTTGGTTTTGACCCGGGGAAGCTTCTCGTTGCTCTTGGCGATCATCCCGCTGTTGATGGACGATTCGGTTTCCAGCTGACGGTAGTTTTTTTTCAGGTCGGCCAGGTCCTTTTGGTCGGCTCTCAGCTGGGCCTCACGCTCGGCCAGTTCCTGATCCAGAGCGGCCGCCGCATCATCCAGCGCGGCGAGTTCCCGGCCGGACTGGAGGATCTGGGTCTCAATACCCTGCACCGCGACCAAAAGGTGGATCTGCTCCTGAATGTGGCTCATGGCTCTCCTTTGGGCAATGGGCTGGTCAGCGGTAATGAAAGGGGTCGCGCTCCATGTCAGCGGCTTCAACGACGGCTGAGAGGCCCGCAGCCGCGACAGCGCTGCGTATGGATGCGGCCAAGGCTTCGACGACCAGATGCTCCGAAGCGAAATGCCCGACATCGATCAGGCCCATGCCTGCCTGCTGGGCATCTCTAGCCGCATGATAACCCAGGTCCCCGCTCACGTAAACCTGTGCGCCCGAATCAATGGCCGCAGTCAGCAGGGCGGTGCCGCTTCCCGAACACACCGCCACCCGCTCCACCGGCATCTCCGGATTCCCGGCCACTTTGACGGTAGAGATGCACAAGGCGGCCTTGAGCGCCGCTGCAACGGCTTTGAGCGCCAGGGGCTGCGACAGCTGCCCGACCCTTCCCAGACCGCTGGTGGGGTCGCCAATGGCCAGTGGATAAACATCATAGGCCATGGCTTCATAGGGATGAACCTTTTTGAGCGCCGTCACCACCGCTTCCAGATCCCGGTTGGCCACGAGGATTTCGATCCGGCTCTCCTGGACCTCATTCAGCATACCCCGTTCGCCCAGAGCCGGTGACGCCGTCAGACCCGGCAAAAAGGTGCCCACACCCGGACACCGGAAAGAGCAGCACGAATAGTTACCCATACCTCCGGCACCCAGCTCGAAAAGCGTGTCGAGAATCGCCTGGACGTGGTCGACAGGAACGAAGACCACCAGCTTGCTCATGTCGGCATCAGCCGCTCGGGCCAGGACCCGGACCTGGCCCAAGCCCAGTCGACCGGCCAGCAGATCGTTGACCCCGCCCGCAACACTGTCCAGGTTGGTGTGGGCGCAGTAAATCGCCAACCGTCGGGTGAGTGCCAATTCAACCGTCTGTCCCAGCGGCGATTCGCAATCGATCCGCTGGATCGGTTTGAAAAAGAGCGGGTGGTGGACGACCAAAAGATCGACCTGGTTTTCACAGGCCGCAGCCACCACCTCGGGCAGCGGGTCGAGAGCCGTCCAGACTTTTTTGATCGGCCGGTTGCGGTGGCCGACCTGCAGGCCGACCGCGTCCCACGCCTCGGCCAAGCGTGGCGGTGCCAGACGATCCAGTAGATGAATCCATTGGGAAAGGGTTCCGGTCATGATCGTTTCCTTACCAAACGCCAGCCGGCCAAGGCGGTTTACGGTTGAGCCTCTGTCACCGGCGGTCCCATCCCAACAAAAAAAGGCGCCGCGGCATGACGCCTACCACACCGCACCGCTGGGCGCCGCAACGCTGCCGCACACCGAGACCTTCGGGCGGATAGGGGTTGGCCAAGGGTGCCGGGGCCTGATTGACTGGGCCACTTTCCATGTAATAAAATCAATATCTACCATAAAACCAGAATCTTGTAAAATAGCCAAAAAAAATAACCGTAAAGTTACCCATAAAAAAACATGCTGCCCTAAAAAGTATTGCAGAGAAATAGCACAAAATGCCTGGCCGGAAAACATAAAAACCAGTAGCCCCCCAGTAGAGGTGGCTCACTGAACAAGTTCAACCGGCATGCTACAATTACACCATGGCCAGATTACCCGGCGGTCGCCGGCCGTATATCCGGTTTCTGTTCGTCGGGTCCGGGTTTTGCCTCCGGCTTCCTCCAGACCTTGCCTCACGACAACGCCCCTGCCTTCAGCTAACAGTTCCGACCACTACGGCCTGTTCGGGACTTGCACCCTACAGGGTTACGCCATGCCTGGCACACCAAAACATTCGGGGCTGGATTCCCCCAACCCCGAATGTTTGAAAGTCTGATGAACGTCCGGCCGGCTACATTGGCCCACCGCCGTCAATGTCGATGCTTATTGTTCCATCTCCTCCGTCCAGAGCGCCGCCGTTCACGCTCAGTGTGCCCGTGTTGGTGGTCGGCAGCGCACCCTCTTCAGATGTCAGGGTGATGTTCCCGCCGTCACCGCCGGTTGTGGTTCCGTTGCCACCGTTGGCCGTCAGATTGCCTGAATTAACAACGTGCCGGGCCTGCATATTGACGTTGCCGCCCATTGCCCCCATCTCACCCCCGCCGCCTGAGACGTCAATGTTCCCCGAGTTGTTCAGAACCGTTTCCGCATCCCCCGGGGAGTCTGTCTGAATACCAACATAGCCGCCTGTGCCACCCGTAATCGTGGAATCCCCGCCTTTTGCCAGGACGTCCGCCTCGTTGGTTATCGATTTTGCTGGACTCGATTCCGAAGAGGAATACGTGCGCAGTTCGAATGCGCCGCCGGACGCGTTAAAAATGTTTTCCCCTCCCTGGCCGCCGTTCATGGCGATGACGGGAAAAGCGACAAATTCAACATCAGACCCGACGCCAAAAGAGTTGACGCCGTCGCTGTAAACGTACAACGTGCCTCCGCTTCCACCGTCTATGTGGCCGTCCCCGCCGCAAAGATCATAGGTGCCTGCAATGCTGATTTTTCCCGGGGTCGGATTATCGACAAAGCCATTCAAAGATGAAATAAAATTTATTTGTCCCGCAGACCCTCCCCAAGAAGCCTCAGCTGTTGCGTTGCCGCCCTTGACGGTCATGGAAGCGTTTACCGTCACGGCGCCCATGCCCTGCGTCTGGAAAGACATATTGCCACCACTGCCACCGGCCTCGCTCGTACCATCGCCACCCGTTGCTTCCCAGGTGCCGCCGATGATGATGCCGCCGTTCCTGCCGGTTGTATTGTCGACAACGACGGTCTGGATGAAGCCCTCGCCTCCGTTTCCCCCGTTGCCGCCGTTCATGCGAACCGTTCCGGTTGAGAAAAAGTCACCGTGGTCCACATAAGCTTCGAATAGCCCGCCCCTGCCGCCGCCGCTTACGTCGATCATGCCGTAGTTGACGACGAGGTCGTCGGGTTCAAAATAGATGTGGCCTCCGAATCCGGAGCCGTACCCTCTGGCCTCGATCGTACCACGGTTGATGATGGTTTTAGTAAGCTCCTGCCCCTGACCGAGATAAATCTCCCCGCCGGGCTCGTCTGCCGTCGTTGCCGAAGCCGTAATCTTCCCGGTGCTCTCCACGTAAATAAAATTCGCTTCGATATAGAGGCCGGAGTTGACTGAAAGGTCGCTCGTGATAGTTCCCTGGATCACAAGGTCGTTCTCTAAATTAAGCATGCCGTGCAAGTAAATATTGTCGACCAGAACCAGTGTCGCACCAGCAGCAACCGTCAGGCCGGTTACCCGGGTATCAAGGTCATTGCCGCAGATACCGTTCCCGTCGCCGATGTACAGACTGCCGTCTTGACCGAATACCTGGCAGAGAGCCCCGGGAGCATCATCCGTACCGGTCACCGTGGTGTCAGTGCTCACGGTAAACTGATAGGCGCCGAAATCCGCAGTGGTTGACGGCTCGGGGAAGACCGCGTCCACATTACCGGATTTGAGCACCTTGATCGAACCATTGGATTCAGCATAGAATTGACCGCCGTTTCCGCCTGCTCCCGTGCTTCCTGCTCCTCCATCGGCCGTGAACGCCAACATCGGGTTTATCGATGCGCTAAAATCCCTGTTCTGCGAATTTTCCGCGGCTATCGTCACCGTGTAGCTGGCGGGGTTGAACAAATACCCTGGTTTGGCGGCGGCAACAGTGTAGTCACCGTTTGGTACCGCCGGCACGGAATAATTGCCGTCGTTGGATGTCGTGGTTTCGACCAGAGCGAAGACTGCGCCGCCTTCGGTTGTGCCGGTGACCGTTATGGTCACATCCCCTGTGACGGCCCCGCTGACGGTTCCGCTGACCGCATAGAGAACAGCGGCGGATGTAAAATCATTGCCCGATGAACCAGCTCCGCTGATGGCCACGGCCCTGCTGGCCTGGGTGAAGGTATACCCTGCTTTCGAAGGAGTGATCGTATACGATCCGTTCGGCAGGCCGGAGACTGAATAGTTACCGTCCGGATCCGTAGGCACGTTTACGCTCATCGCGCCGGATACCGCAACATTGACGCCCTGCTGGATATCCCCGCTGACCCTGCCCGAGATCGAATAGCTCGCCGGAATGTCAGGGATTTGATCCGTAGCAGAGCTATCAGCCGACCCTACGCCACCACATCCGGCTACAAGTGCCAGCACCACCGCCAACATCATCAAAAGTTTTATCGCGTTGTCATTCTTTTTCACGTCCGGCTCCTATGAAGTTTAAGCGTTAATTAATTCCCCAAGAGGATGCCAGCATATTGTGTGCCAAGCCAAATAAGTAGTTATTACATTAGGTTAAAATTTCATGCGGCATAAGTTTGACTGAAGTTCGAGGGCCATGGCGGTGAACGTATCGTTCAAAGAGGATTTAGCAAGGACCACCGGCCTGATCTGGTCCAGATGGTTGTCGGCGCGGTTCTTGATAACCAGGGCCAGCCTATTTGCTGTGAGATGTGGCCAGGTAATACCGCCGATGTCAACAGTTTGTTGCCGATCGTTGACCGACTCAAAACGCGATTTAAGATCGCACGGATCTGTATCGTTGCCGACCGAGGCATGATCAGCGCAAACACGCTGGAGCAGCTCGAATCCGGAGACAACCCGACCCCTTACATTCTGGGTGCCCGCATGCGCAAGGTCAAGCACATCCGCGATCGTGTGCTGTCTCACCCGGGGCGCTACAAGCCGGTACGCCCCGAAAGCAGTGACTCGGACAAACCGGCCCCGCTGAAAGTCAAACAGGTTCAGATCGACGGTTGTCGTTATATCGTCTGCGTCAATGCCCGTCAGCAGCGCAAAGATGCCGCTGATCGTGAGGCCATCGTTGCGGCATTGACCAATCAGCTCAAAAAGGGGGCTAAAAGCCTGGTCGGCAACAAGGGTTTCCGCAAATACGTGAAGATCAAAAAAGGCAGTGCAAGCATTGACGAAAACCGAATCGCGTATGAATCGCGTATGAATCGCGTTTTGACGGCAAATGGGTGTTAAGGACCAACACGGACCTATCTGCCGACCAAGTGGCGCTCAAGTATAAAGAGGTGTGGCGAGTCGAAAAGGTCTTTCGAGACACTTCACCGACATGGCCGACGCCCAACAGCCCAACGGGCTCGTGCCGAATACCGCGCCCGAGTACATCGTGTTTTCCGCCGCCTTCCGCGAATCCCCTGAATGGGGCGCCTCGGTCATCCTCGCGGCATGGCAGCACTACGTCTGGACCGGGGACGATGCGCCCTTGCGGAACAACTACGAGGTGATGCAGCGGTTCCTCGACTACCTCCTGGACCGCGCAAGCGGGCACATCGTCGATTTCGGCCTCGGCGACTGGTACGACCTCGGGCCCAACCCGCCCGGCTACTCCCAGCTCACGCCCGTACCGCTCACGGCCACGGCCATCACCTTCGAGTGCGCGTCGCGCTTAGCCGACATCGCCTCCCATCTCGATCGCGCGGACGATGCCCGCCGCTACCGCTCGATCGCCCGCGAGATTGGCGAGGCCTTCAATGCCCGATTCCTTCAGGCCGACACCGGCACCTACGCGACCGGCTCACAGACCGCCCAGGCCATGCCGCTCGTGCTCGGACTCGCGCCGCAGTACGCACGCCCGGCCGTCCTCGCCGGCCTCGTGCGCGCCATCGAGCAGCACGGCAACGCCGTGACCGCGGGCGACGTCGGCTACCGCTACGTCCTGCGGGCGCTGGCGGACAACGGCCGCTCCGACGTGGTCTTCGCGATGAACAATCAGTCGGAGAAACCCGGGT
>JAWOIA010000050.1:0-30928 GCA_046484885.1 Desulfosarcina sp.
CGCAATCGCTGTACCTGCTGGTCAGCTCAGTGCCGGCGGCCGATCCGGGTTCGCACCTGGACCGGATCGACGAGCGGCAGCGGATGGTGCGACAGCAGATCACGCACCCATCTGATCCCAGGACTCCGGTTCGGGGGCCGGAGGTGGTTGCGGCGATGCTGGCCGTGCCCCGCCACCGCATGGTGCCAGCGGCGATGCAGCGGCGGGCGTATGACGACACCCCCCTGCCGATCGGGCATGGGCAGACCATCTCCCAGCCTTACATTGTGGCGATCATGACCGAGCTGCTGGAGCTGGGTCCCGACGATCGGGTATTGGAGGTGGGCACCGGTTCGGGTTATCAGGCCGCGGTGCTGGCCCGGATCACCCCGCATGTATACAGTGTCGAAATCATCGCACCGCTCCTGGATCAGGCCCGACAGGTTCTGGAAGCAAGCGGTTTTGAGACCATTCGCTTGAAGCAGGGCGACGGGTATTTCGGATGGGAATCGCACGGTCCCTACGATGCCATCATCGTGACCTGTGCGGCCGGGCACCTGCCGCCGCCCCTGTGGCGGCAATTGAAACCTGGCGGACGCATCGTGATTCCCATCGGCGGCCCCTACGAGGTACAGCGGCTGGTGGTGTTGACCAAGCACGAAGATGGGTCGCGATCGTCCCGCTCCGTGATGCCGGTCCGATTTGTGCCCATGACCCGCAGCGAATAGATGCGGGCGTTGACTCGGGAGACCCATTGCCGGCGGCGGCTCGTTGTTTCTGGCAGGAGCGGTGAGATGATCCAGGTCTTTCTGCTGGCTGCATCGGTTCTGGCCTTTGAATTGGCCCTGATGCGGGTGCTGCTGGTAGCCAGCTGGCACCATTTCGCATTCCTGGTGATCAGCGTGGCCTTGCTGGGTTTCGGCGCAGCTGGAACGGCCCTGACCTTTTTTCGCAGGCGACTCCTTTCCGCAGGTCTGGCGTGGCTCTTTTGGCTGGCGGTGGCTACGGCGGTGAGTATGCCGCTGAGCATCTGGCTCGCTCAGTGGGTGCCGATCACCTCCCGGTTCCTCCCGTCGCTGCTCTGGCGCCAATCGGGAGGGTGGCTGCTTTATTGGCTGATGCTGTTTATTCCTTTTTTCCTGGGTGCGGCCGGCATTGGTTTGGCGCTGATGCGGGCCGGAAAAGAGATTCCGCGGGTTTATGCGGGGAACCTGTTGGGCAGCGGGGTCGGTGTGGTTCTGGCTACGGTGGGCATGTGGCTCCTCGATCCCGCGCTGCTGGCCGCCGCCGCAGGCTGCCTTGCCCTGGGCAGCGCCCTGTGTGTTCCTTGGATGGGCTGGCCCAAGCGGGTTGGGGTCGTCTCTCTTGCCGCCCTGTTGAGCGCTGCGCTCTTTTTCGTGACCCCGTTCGAAATCCGTTCGGACCCCTACAAGTACCAGAGTTATCTGAAGCAGTTACAGCGCCAGGGGCTGGCCCGCCAGGTCGCCGGCACCATTGGCCCCAAAGGGGTGGCCGCCGTGCACCAGAGCGACCTGTTTCACGATCTGCCTTTCTTCACTGGTGCGCAATCGCCGCCGCCCATGCATGTTGTCACCCTGGACGGTCACCTGGCGGCTGCCGTCCCGGACATCCGAGCGGTTCAAGAGGCTGGATTTCTTCGGCAAACGCTTTCAGCGGCAGCCTATGAACTGATTTCCGGTCAGCCGTCGGTGCTGCTGCTGGGGGACCTGGGCGCGGCCAACGCCTGGCTGGCGGCCTTTCACGGCGCGGTGGCCATACATGTGGTTCACGACCACCCCCAGGTCCATGGTCTGGTGCGGGAATCGCTGCAGAATCATGGCGCTGGCGTCTTTGACCTGCCTGCCACGCGCTATATCGACGCCCATCCCCGGCACTATGTCGATCATGCCGCGGTGCACTACGACCTGATCCACCTAACGGCCTTCGAGTCCATGGCTGCGGGCGGCGGCGGCATTGTCGGTCTGGGGCAGGACAGCCTCTTGACGCTGGAAGGGATCGCTGCCTGCATCGAGCGGCTATCCCCCCAGGGCCTACTGGTTGTCAGTCGGGGCATTCAGGACCCGCCCAGGGACAACCTGAAGATTCTGGCCACCGTTGCCCAAGCCCTGCGCAGCAGGGGCGTTGAGGAACCGGGGCGGCATCTGGTCGTTTTTCGGGATTACCTGGCGGTATGCACGCTGGTAAAGGCTACCCCCTGGCAGCCCGCCGAACTGGGGCGTGTGGCCGCCTTAATCGAGGAGCGGCATCTGACCGGGGTTTGGTTTAGCGATATCCCGCCCGGCTACCTGAATCAGCCCGATCATCTTCCTGGCCCCCCGGGGGACACCAACGACTGGTATGCGACCGCCGCCCCGCTGCTCTTTTCCCACGCGGCGGATTCCTTTATCCACAACTGGGTTTTCGATATTCGCCCTGCAACGGACCATCGCCCCTTTTTCCATGATTTCAGCAAGCTTGGCAGCCTGCCCCTTTTCAAAGCGGCGTTCGGTGATTTATGGCTGACCCGGACCGAACTGGCCTATGTGTTTGTTCTGATCGCGGCGATTGCCGTTGGTCTCGTGGCCGCTTTGTCGACCCTTGTGCCGCTGCTGTTTGTGAAGCCGAAAGTTGCGGCTGCCAACCTGGCATCCATCGTGGGCTTTTTTGGCTGTCTGGGACTGGCCTACCTGATGCTGGAAATGGCTTTTTTATCAAAAACCACCCACATCGTCGGTGATCCCATTCAAGGGGCCGCTGTCACCATTGCGGCGTTTCTGGTCTTTTCCGGCCTGGGCAGCTGGTCAATCCGGGGACGGGGTTGGTCGCCGCGCCGGTTCCTGCTGTTGGTGCTGGGCCTGGCGGCGGCGGCCATGCTGGTATCGCTGGGCGCTGCACCCCTTGCCAGGGCAATGGGCGGGGGGCCGCTGGTCATGCGGTATGGCGCGGCGGTGTTGCTGATCGCACCGCTGGCCTTCTTGATGGGTTTTCCCATGCCTATAGGGCTGGCGCGGCTGCAATCCTCCCACGCACCCCTTTTCGCTTGGGCCTGGGGCATCAACGGGTTCGCATCCGTGCTGGCCGCGCCGGTCGCCATGTTGTTGGCCATGGTGTGGGGGTTCCATGTGGTGGCGCTCCTGGCCGCCGCTGCCTACCCGCTCGCCGCCGTCTTTTTCAGGTTCATGGGTCCAGGCCACGGGCGCTAAAACCGTCCCAATCTTGACAAGCGGTAAAGAATTCAGTATTTGTCTCAGACAATGCCCATCCAGAAATGTCTCATTTTCCAAATATTTGCGTTGGAGAAAAGTTTTGTCCGCGGATTATCAGCGATATACCGCTAGACTAGTGCCCATCCAGAAACGAGGAATTTTGGTCGAGATCAAGACATGCGAAAAATTTTACCACAGGCATATAGTTGATATTCCGAGGATAAAATTTTGAGCATAACGAAGATATCGGGCGAAATAACCGTTTATGGATGGGCACTAGACTAGTTTAGCGTGTTTTCGACTGAACGGTAGCTGCTTGGCGCCGGTGAGGCGGCCGTGAGGAGCCAACCCCGTCAGCCCCCGGGAAACCATGTGGAGCGTTTATGAAAAATCGGAATACCCGAAAAACCAAGGCCAAAACGTCAAAGGACCCGGTGCCCGGTCCGGAGGCAACGCCCGGTGCTGTCATTGAACCGGTTGCATCGGATTTGGAGCCGGCGTTTTCCCCGGAATTGTTCGCCACGGACGCGGTGGCCGACACTAAAAAACGCGGCCGGCAGGACCTTTCCATGACGTTGTTGCAAAAGCATGCTGATCAGGAGGAGTTGAAGCCCTACCAGGCCGAGCTGATCAAGATGCAGCGCCACCTGGAGCGGGTGGGGAAAAAAATGGTGATCTTGTTTGATGGTCGGGACGCTTCAGGCAAAGGCGGCACCATCCGGCGGGTGACGCGCTACATGAATGAAAAACGATATAACGTCGTAGCCTTGGGCAAACCCAGTGAGCAGCAGAAAACCGAGCTGCACATCAAGCGCTATATCGAGCACTTTCCCCGCGGCGGCGAGATTGTGCTGTTCGATCGCAGCTGGTACAACCGTGCCCTGGTGGAGCCGGTGATGGATTTCTGCACTCAGGCGCAATACAATCGGTTTATGAAAAAAGTGAATACGTACGAAAAGAATTTTCTGGAAGATGCCGGTAAAACCATACTGCTCAAGCTCTATTTTTCGGTGAGCAAAGAGGAGCAGGCCCGGCGCTTCGAGCGCCGCAAAAACGATCCGCTGAGGCAGTGGAAGCTGTCCGAAGTGGACCTGCAGGCCCAAGAGTTGTGGGATCAATTTACCGAAAAAAAATTCCATTTGTTGAAAAAGACCCACACCAAGGAGTCACCGTGGTGGGTCATCCGATCGGACGACAAACATCTGGCCCGGCGCGAAACCATGAAAGTGATCCTGAATTCGGTGCGCTACCGTGGAAGAAACCCGAAAATAAATTTTAAACCGGACCCGAATGTGGTGATCTCCGGCGATCGGGAGATCAAAATAATGAAAAAACAGCAGCGCAAATACGGAAAATCCCTGGGCTGACGCTTCGGCTCGGATAGGATGCGCGCCGTGGACCCACAAGCGGGAGGAAACGAGGATGGGCAAAGCCAACCCCAGAAAACCCAAAGGCGGCAAGGCGACCGCGGAGCAAGCGAAACCGGTTCTGGTAAAAGGGAAACCCGCCCCCCAAGGAATAAAGGAGAACGAAAAGAAGGCCAACAGAATGTTGTCCGAGCACACGGCCTTTAAGAATCAGGATAAACCGAAAAAGAGCGGCCGCCGGGCGGTGTGGGTGAAACAATTCACCCTCGAATACGAAGAATCCCTGCACCAGATGCAGATCGAGCTGTTGAAGATGCAAAAGCATGTCCAGCGCGAAGGGTTGCGTGTCGTGGCCATTTTCGAAGGGCGTGACGCCGCCGGCAAAGGCGGCACCATCAAACGGATCACCGAGCACATGAATCCTCGCGGTGCCCGCGTGGTGGCCCTGGTGGCCCCCAGCGACAATGAGCGCACCCAGTGGTATTTCCAACGCTATATCCAACACCTTCCAGCAGCCGGTGAAATTATTCTCTTCGATCGCAGCTGGTATAACCGCGCCATGGTGGAACCGGTGATGGGTTTTTGCACCGATGAGCAAAATAAGCGTTTTTTAAAAGATGTGCCCCTGTTTGAGGAGATGCTGGTCAAAGACGGCATCATCTTGTTCAAGTTTTTTTTCTCCGTTTCAAAGAAGGAACAACTGCGCCGCTTTGATTCGCGCGAGTCGGATCCGCTGAAGCACTTTAAAATATCACCGGTTGACCGCATGGCCCAGGAGTTGTGGGACGACTATACCGTCAGAAAGTTTCAGATGCTCAACGAGACCAACCGTACCCTGGCGCCCTGGACCATCATCCGATCCGACAATAAGAAGCTGGCGCGGCTCAACTGCATCAAGCATATCCTGTCCGTGATCGATTACGAAGACAAAATTTCTGCCGATGAACTAAAAGCCGATCCAGCCGTTGTGGTTTCGGGAATTGATGAAATCCGATTCCTGGAGCAGCACTTAATGAAAACCACCGAACTGCCCGGTTGACCTAATTTTGACCCGATGGTGGGGTTGCGCAAACCCATCGCACCGTTTCTGGTTCATCGATTCTTTATCCTGAAAAGGGGGCGACGTCATGCCATTGTCACAAACCATCAGAGAGCGAATGATTGCCATCGAACACTACGCCA
The DNA here is from genome assembly GCA_046484885.1 of Desulfosarcina sp. Taxonomy (GTDB): domain Bacteria; phylum Desulfobacterota; class Desulfobacteria; order Desulfobacterales; family Desulfosarcinaceae; genus Desulfosarcina. The sequence continues at coordinate 5,735 of JAWOIA010000050.1, forward strand.
CCATCGCCCCGGACGCCACCTTGCGGGAGGCGGCAGTGTCCCTGAGGACCTCTTTTTGTGAACTGGGCGGTGGTATGCGCACCGTGGCCGGCCCGCGGGCGGTTCTGGTTACCGACAAGGCCGGCAGGCTGCGTGGTATATTGGACTTCATGTGTTTTCTTGAGAATTATTACCCCCAGATCGGCGGGTTGTCGGCAACCTTGAAGGTTAACGACATCATGCTCACGGTCAAGGGCTTTATCGATGCCGAGGCCAGCATGGAAGCGGGTTTGAAGATGATCGTTCAAAAGAAGATCAGCATCCTTCCGGTCTACGACGGCGAGAGAGCCGTCGGCCTGATCCGGGATACCGATATTTTTCTGGCCCTCACCGACAACCTGGATGTCGACGCTTAGGGCGTCGTTCAGAAAAACACGCGGCTGGGGGATGGTGAGGCCTGCTGTTTGGGGCGATCGAAGAAGACCACCTGACCGCAGCCGCCGGCGATTCCGGCCCATGCCGGGATATCCAGATTCAGGCAACAGACCGCCGCGGTCGGGAAATGGGATGGCGCGCGCTCGGCGATGAACGCAACCAAGGCGCTGACGGCAGGCTGATGGCCGACGAGCATGACCGATTGGCTGGCGTCGTCGATTTGTTGAACAACCGGGATCAGGGCCTGCGCATCGAATTGGTAGAGGACGGCAGGGTATTGAATCTGTTCAAGCGGGTACTCGAGTGCGGTGGCGATCAGTCGTGCGGTCGTGGCGGCCCGGTTGGCCGGACTCGACAGGATCAGGTCCGGTTGTGCCGCCCGACCCTGCAGGGCCGCGCCCATCCGGCGAGCGTTTTTGCGGCCGCGTGGGTTCAAAGGCCTTTCAAAATCCGTCAGCAGGGGATATTTCCAGCTTGATTTGGCGTGCCGAACGATATAAAGAGTCTTCATTTCAACTCCTTTGCTCCGGACCGACCCAGGCATTGGAATAAGCCTATCACAGCCGGCTAATAAAAAAAATCGATTCATTCAATGCCGATTCGGCCGCTGAGCCGACAACCCCACCGGTAAAAGTTAACCCGTTTGTTGAAAGAAAGGAGCGTTTATGTTTAAGACCATCAAAACCATTCTGTTTGCCACCGACCTTTCGCCGAACTGCCGCTCGGCGTTTGAAGCCGCTATCTCCCTGGCCGCCCAATATCAGGCCAAGCTGGTCCTGCTGCATATCATTTCCAACCGCAACGTCCCCTCGTTTATCGAAGGGCACCTCAGGACCGCCATGGGCGATGAGAAATGGGAAGCGCTGGCCGCGGAGCATCAGCAAGATGCCCGCCACGCCCTGATCGGCAAAATGTCCCCCGAGAGCCTGCTGCACACGGCCCTGAAGCAGTACTGCGCCGACGCTGGCATTCATGACGTCAATTGCGGTATCCGCTCCCATGAAATTGTGGTGGCTGAAGGCGACACGGTCCAGGAAGTGTTGACCCAGGCCGCCAATTACGAGTGCGACCTCATTGTCATCGGCGCCCGCAAGGGGTTTTTGAAGAGCAACTCCATCGGGCCGACGGCCAAAGGCGTGATGCGCAAAACCAGGATTCCGGTGCTCTTTGTTCCGCCCCGAAGCGAAGACGGGTAGGGGGTCGATTTCCCGGAATTCCGGATCCACGCTTCGCTTTCTTGGGGGTGCACGGTGCACGTCGTGATTCACGGTGGCGTCGAAGCGGGAGCCAACGCCGTGCCGGCGTTCGCGCCCAGGCGCTTGAAACCAACGGGGTGATGGTGGACGATTCTCGGGTGGTCGAGGCACCGCGTATGATTCATGTGCGCAACGCGACAGGAGCAGCCGAGCATGACGATTTCCATTTCACTGCCCTACGGCACCCAACGGATCGCTTTTCATCTCGAAACCCACCCCGAGGTGCTGCAGGTTCGCGAGCCCAGCCCCCTGATCGATGACACCCTTTTTTGTACCCGCTTGAGGCGCTTTCTTGAGACGGCCAAACTGGATTTGGCCCGGCCGGCGGTGGTGGTGGCGGATCAGACCCGCCTGTGCGGCTACCCCCAGTACCTGCCGGTGCTGCTGGATGCCTTGGCAGCGGCGGGTGCCGCCATGGATCGGTTGAAAATTTACATCGCCTATGGCACCCACGCACGTCAGAGTGAAGACCAGTGTCGAAATGCTTACGGGGCGGCCTACGATCAATTTGAATGGGTGCATCATCAATGCGATGAGCCGTCGGTTTTTGTGGAATTGGGGTGCACCCAGCGGGGTACACCGGTGCGCCTGCGTTGCGATATCCTGGATGTCGGCAGCCTGATCACCTTCGGGGCCGTTGCGCACCACTACTTTGCCGGCTACGGCGGCGGGCGCAAATTGCTTTTTCCCGGCTTGGGGGAGAGGCGTGCGATTCATAGCAATCATGGCCTTTTCCTGGACCGCGCCCACAGGCGCTTGGCGACCGGCTGCCGCTCCGGCGAGCTGGCCGGTAATCCCCTGGCTGAGGATCTGGCCGAGGTGGAGACCTTTCGCCCAGCCGATTTGGCCGTTCACGGCATCTTAAACAGCCGGGGACAGGTGTGCGATTTGCTGGTGGGACGGGGTGTCGATCACTTCCTGTCGGCTTGCGCTGCGTATGGTGACCGCTGCCGCGTCAGCGGGGGCCCCTACGATCTGGTTCTGGCGGCCTGTGGAGGATTTCCAAAGGATATCAATTTCATCCAGAGTCATAAGGCCATCCACCACGCCGCCGCTTTTGTGCGTGATGGCGGCCGGCTGATCGTGTTGGCACAGTGTCCGGATGGTGTTGGGTCCGACACCTTCCTGCCTTGGTTCGGGCTGGGTGGCTGGGACGTGGCTTTCGACCGGCTGTCGGAACATTACGTCGGCAATGGCGGCACGGCCTTGGCCATGATGGAAAAGCTGCGGCGCATCCGCATCGGTGTGATGACGGATCTGGATCCACCTGCGGCCGAGCGGATCGGCTTTGACCGGCTCTCCGAAGATCAAGCCCGCCGTGAAGTGCTGGCGCATCGAGGCAGTCTGGCCGTCATACCCAACGCCAGTCTGGTGATTCGTTCCGAACAACACGGGTGAACGCGTAGCAATGGCACCCGCCGGAGACACCGCTCACGGCGCCCAAGACCAGCATCCCCGCACGGGTTTCCTCAACCCCCCCCCTCCCCGCCTCAATGGGCTTCGGCCCAGTTATCCCCGCAGGCGATGTTGACCTTCAAGGGCACAGCCAGGTCCCAGACGCGTTCCATCTCCTCCCGAATCATGCTTTTTGCATCCTCGAGCTCCTGCGGGGGCGCCTCAAAAATAATTTCATCGTGCACCGACAGCAGCATGGTGGTCTGCATGCCGTTTTGCTTTAAAGCCCGATCCACGGTGATCATGGCCAGTTTGATCAAATCCGCGGCTGAGCCCTGGATGGGGGTGTTGATGGCCATGCGCTCGGCAAACTGCCGCAGGCTGCGGTTGGGGCTGGCGATGTCGGGCAGCTGACGGATGCGGCCCAGGAGGGTGCTGGTCTGACGGGTGTCGTGGGCCGTGGCGATGGTTCGGTCGATAAACGCTTTGACGCCCCGGTAGCGCGAGAAATAGTGATCGATGTAGGTCTGGGCCATGCGGTTGCTGATCGCCAGGTCCCGGGCCAGCCCGAAAGCGCTCATGCCGTAGATAATGCCGAAATTGATGGCCTTGGCCTGGCGCCGCAGCTGGTCGTCGATCATCTGGGGAAAGATCTGAAAAACCTCCGCGGCCGTGCGTGTATGGATGTCCTCGTCATTCTTGAAAGCCTGAATCAGGATTGGGTCCTCGGAGCAGTGAGCCAGAATTCGCAGCTCGATCTGGGAGTAATCCGCCGATATGAAGCGCCAGCCGTTTCGAGGAACGAAGGCTTTGCGGATTTCCCGCCCCTCCTCGGTGCGGATGGGGATATTTTGGAGATTGGGATCACTGCTGCTCAGCCGCCCGGTGGCGGCCACGGTCTGGTTGAAGGAGGTATGGATTCGCCCGGTTTGGGGGTGAATCAGTTCCAGCAGGGCATCGGCGTAGGTGGATTTTAGTTTGGCCAGGGTGCGGTGACGCAGCACCAAGGCGGGCAGCTCGTGGCTGTGGGCCAGGCTGGTCAACACGGCCACGTCGGTCGAGTAGCCGGTTTTTTTCTTGGTTTTTTTCTGAACCGGCAGGTTCAGCGTTTCAAACAGGATGCGGCCCAACTGCTGAGAGGAGTTGATGTTGAAGGCTTCGCCGGCCAGCTCGTGAATCTGTCGCTCCAAAAGGGTCAATTGTGCGGCAAAGGATTGGGACAGTTCGGATAATTTGGCCGCGTTCACACAGACGCCGGTCATCTCCATTTCCAGCAGCACCGGCAGCAGGGGCATCTCCACCGTCTGCATCAGGTTGGTGAGCCCGTGTTCCTGCAGCAGGGGAACAAACACCTGGTAGGCGGCCAGGGTGATGTCCGCATCCTCGCATGCATAGGGAACCGCTTTTTCTAGCGGCACCTGGTCGAAGGTAACGGCGTTGCTCCCGGTTCCCGTCACCTCCTTGTAGCTGATAGTTTTGTGACCCAGGTAATCCAGCGCGATCTGATCCAGACCGTGGGCCCGCTTGCCCGGGTTGACCAGGTAGGAAGCCACCATGGTGTCGAAGGCAACACCACGCAGGTCGGCGCCGTGGCGGCGCAAAACCGTCCAATCGTATTTGATGTTCTGGCCGATCTTCTCGATTTGCGGGTCGTTCAGCACCGCTTGCAGGCGGTCCAGAGCCAGCTTTGGGGAAAGCTGCTCGGGTGCACCTGGATAGGTGTGCCCAACCGGAATATACCAGGCCTGGCCGGGTTTGAGGGAAAAAGAGAGACCCACCAGTCGGGCCTGCATGGGATCCTGGGCGGTGGTCTCCGTATCCAGGGAAAAACGCTTGGACTGTTCCAGAAGGTGCACCAGTGCGTCCAGCGCCTCCCGATCCATAATGGCTCCGTAGTCCCGCTCTGCCGAGGGGTCCGGCCGGGCGTATTCTCTTTGCAGCTGCCGGAATTCAAGCTCCGCAAAGATCCGGGTCAATGCCTGGTGGTCGGGCGCCTGGGTTTTGAGGCGCTGGCGGTCGAACGCGATCGGTGCGTGGGTGTCGATGGTCACCAGCTCCCGGCTCAGCAGGGCCTGGTCCCGAAAACGAATCAGGTTTTCCTGCTGCTTTTTACGGGTGACGGCATCGATGCGGCTGTAGACCCCGTCCATGGTTCCGAAGGTTTGGATCAGGTCCACGGCCGTCTTGCGACCGATGCCGGGCACGCCGGGAATGTTGTCCGACGGGTCGCCGCTCAGGGCCATCACATCGATCAGTTGACGAGGGTCCAAGTCATAGGTCTGGCGGATGGCGGCTGGGTCGATCACCGCGTCCTTCATGGGATCCCAGATGGTGCAGTGCTCGGTAACCAGCTGCATAAAGTCTTTGTCCCCGGTGACCATGATTACCCGAAACCCCTGCTGCTGGGCGCTCTGGGCCAATGTGCCGATGAGATCGTCGGCCTCGTAGCCCGACATTTCGAAAACGGGAAGGTTGAAGGCCTCGGTCACCCTGCGGATCCAGGGCAGTTGCTGGGCCAGGTCATCGGGCATGGGTGGGCGGTTGGCCTTGTAGTCCGCAAATCGTTTATGGCGAAAGGTGGGGCCTTTGGCATCGAAAAAGATGGCGATATAGTCGGGCGCCCGGCCCTGCATCAGCTTGATCAGCATCTGGGTAAAACCGAAAGTGGCGTTGGTGGGCAGGCCGCTGCTGTTGGACAGGCCGCGCACGGCATGGTAGGCCCGGTAAATGTAGGCGCTGCCGTCGATCAGGTACAGCGTTGGACTGTCCTTTGGGGGTTGCAACTCCAATTGCATTGACACGACGGTGCTCCTGGATTAGGTAGTGCCAACCCGTCAAGGATGATGAACTCGTAAAAAGTCGAATTTTTCGCTTCGTGAGGGTTTCGGGGCGCGATTGTGGTTGCGGCTAAATTGCAAGAACTCGTCGCAAGCTCCTCAAACAGCTTGCAATTTTTAACGCCTTACCCAAAATCGCTCCTTCCCCCGAAACCCTCAATGGCACTCAAAATTGACTTTTTACGAGACCGTCAAGGATGGACACTGATTAAAATGGATTCGTCACACCCGCTCAGGGTAGCATCAACCATCGCAAACGACAAGACATCAACCGGCCCCCCATTAGCCATGAGCCACACCCCTGCCCGCCCGGCCCGCCGATCCCGACGGCAGCGCGGCCACCTCCAACAGTGCCACTGTTGCGCCCGGCAAGTACCCTTTTGCTGGAGCTGCCGCTGCGGTTTCATGATCTGCCAGGCGTGCATGAGCGAGAATGCCTGGGGCATGTCCTGCAACGGCATCACCTGGCAATGTCCCGACTGCGGCGGCCATAACGGGCTCGGAAATCAATAGATGCAGACCCGGTATCTGAAATCCGACCTGTTGCTGCTGCTCAGTGCCACCATCTGGGGCTTTGCCTTCGTTGCTCAACGCATGGGCATGGATCATGTCGGGCCCTTTACCTTTAACGGCATCCGCTTTTTCCTCGGCGCCGTCGTGGTAATTCCCTTTATTGCCCGCAACTCGCAACAACAGCTCCCCAAAAAGGGCGCCTCTGCGGGTGTTCTTGGCAAGCGAGCGCTCTTTTTCTACGGTGCCCTGGCCGGCCTGACGATCTTCGCCGGTGCCTCCCTCCAGCAGGTGGGCCTGGTCTACACCACCGCCGGAAAAGCGGGCTTCATCACCAGCCTGTACGTGGTGATGGTCCCTTTGATGGGATCGGCCTGGGGCCAGCGCACCCGCGCGGGAACCTGGGGCGGGGCTCTGATTGCCGCTGTCGGCATGTACCTGCTGAGCGTCAACGAAGACTTCACGATCGCTTTTGGCGATCTGCTGGAACTGATGGGGGCGGTGTTCTGGGCCTGCCACATCCACCTGATCGGCTGGCTCTCCCCCAAAACCGACTCCCTGCAGCTGGCGTTTGTGCAATTCATGGTCTGCGCCGCAGCCAGCTTAGTGACCGCGGTGATGGTCGAAACCATCCGCGTCGCCGACCTTATGGCCGCCGCGTTGCCGATCCTCTACGGGGGAGTGTTGTCGGTGGGGGTGGCGTATACGCTCCAGGTGGTGGCTCAGCGCCATGCCCATCCGGCTCATGCCGCTATCCTGCTCAGCTTGGAGGCCGTGTTTGCCGCCGTGGGCGGGTGGCTGATTTTAGGAGAAGTGATGTCGGTCCGAGGTTTGATTGGCTGTCTGCTGATGTTCACCGGGATGCTGGTGTCCCAACTCTACGATCTGGTGGTGAAAATGGACCCGCTTGTCGGGTCTCCGCCTCCCTATGACTGAAAAACCAGTTCACCGCGATAAAAATAACCGTTTCTGGATGGACACTGAATCACCAAGCCCTCAGGGCCGGTTGAACTTCCTGGCCAGGTCGTTGTCGATGACGTAAATGCCGATCGCCTTGGCACCTTGTTCGCTGTAGCGGTAGCGCCGCATGAGGTTGTGCATGAGGAAGGTGACATCAGCGCGGATTTTTTTGTCGTAGGTCTTGAAATCGTCTTCGGCGTAATCCTTGATCGCCCTGCGGAAATTTTCGTTTTCCAGGAAGGGATCCAGCACTTTTTCCTTCAGGTTGTTGACGTAGCGCTCCTTGAGTGATTGGAAGAGGCGGGTTTGGGTTGCCGGTTTGCCGGCCACCAGGATCTCCTGGGTCAGGGCTCGGGATGTGTACTCCCGCTGGGTCTCTTTCCTCAGGTTCAGCAGCTTGGCCTTTTCCACTTTTTGGCCCAGCATGCGGCGCTCGAACCCGTCCAGCAGCTCTTCGGTGATCGAAACGGCCTCCCCGGTAAACGTGCAGGTTTCGACGGTCCCCGGTTCGAAATTGACGGCAAACATATAGTGCAGAATATCCCGGTGGATTTGATCCTCGTTGAAGTAGTAGAGCGACTCCTTGACTTCCTGTAAAATGGTAAAGTCGTACAGTTGAAGCAAGGATTCCAGAAACCCTTCCGGGATCAGGGCCTTAAGGTCTTGGCGCAGGTGAAAGAACCGGCAGAGCATGGACATGTCGATCAACGCTTCGGACTTGGCATAGGCGGTGTAAAAGGTGTTGAAAATTTTGATGGAATCCCGCCCCGAAATCCCCTCCCGCCCCTCGCTCTCCGATTCACCGATAATTCGTCGCCGGCGTTTGGCGGTCAGCGCTTTGCGGTCCTCCGCGGACAACCACTCGGGGATATGCCCGGTGTAAATCTCCATTTTGAGCAGTTGAAGATGCTGGTCGCAATAGCGGCTGTATTTGGCTGGGTCGGGGATCCACTCCAACATGGCTTCAGAGCGTGGATGCAGGCGGGATGAGATGATGACCCGGGCGAAATTGTGAAGCACCCGGGGTAAAAAATTGTCATCGATGTGCGAACCGAAGATATTGCGGTAGATCTGCACCTCGGTGTTCAAATCCAGGACATAGGGGATGTTGATGTAAACAATGCGGTCGGAGAACGACTGGAATTCGGTGATATTTTTTTTATCTTCGGGATTCATCAGCGCCAGGAAGAGCGAATTGACATTCTCTTCGATGTCCTCGACCTTGTGCACGCCTTCGCTGATGATGTTGTGAAGCTCAATCAGGCGTTCGATGTTGTGAGACTTGATATCCATCAGGGCATAGATGCCGTTGTTGGTTTTGGCATAACGCGAGTAGATGTATCGGACCTGATTACTTCCGGAAAAGAACCGGTTGATCATGCGCTGCAGGTATTCATTGGTCAGAATGATCTGTTTGACCGGGTGGTCCCCGGGAGAAAAAACGCTGATGCCCTTGCCTAAGCGCCGGTTGAATTGGTAGGGAACCGCATAGACCATCTCAAACACCTTGGCCGGGGTTTTAAAGCGGGCCAGCAGGGCCTCGTACAAGGACCCGCAGATGGTGCAGGGGACATCTTGAAAGATCCACTCGAAGGCCTTGTCGGTAAAGAGGGTGTACTTGAACTGGTTGTTTTCGAAAAGGTCGTCGAGGAATTGTCGGCGCCGGTTTTTGGGAATCAGCAGCAGCGGATTGTCGTGGCAGGGGCAGGGAACCTCCACCCAGTCGCTCTCCGAATCGGGAATGGCCATGGTATGGAGGGATTCCAGCTGCTCCCGGGTGAGGTCCTCCCGCAACAGCAAGAGGCGCTCCATCAGGGCGTCGGAGGGGTTGGCGCCTTTTGGGGTCAGCTGCCGTCGATCCAGGCGCCACACCGTTTCGTAACGGGTTCCTGCCTCCGTATTGGCATACTCCTCAAAACTTTTCAGCAAATTGTTTAAAAAAGTGCTCTTGCCGCAACCGTGGGGACCGTCGAAAATATAAATTTTGTTCTGCTGGGCACCGCTTCGCAGAGCCGCCACATGGTTCACCAGACGGTTGGCAAAAAGACGGTCAGCAAAAAAAGGGTGATCGGCCCCATCGACCAGCAGCCGGCTGCAATCGTAGCGCACATATTGAATGGACTCCGGATCATCGGGGTATTCATCCACTCCCGTACCCACGCAGTTTTGGAACAGGTCGTAAAGGAGCTGGAACACATTGCGGATGATGGCGGCGGGACGGTTCAGCACCACCTGGAGAAATTGTTCAAACGGAATGGGCTGGTGGAGATTCGACTCGTCGGCGCCCTTTAGATGCTGCATGGCTTTTTGGGTGTTGTCCATATGCGGCCTTCTCCGCTCGTCCGGTTCAGAGGAGGTTGCGGCTCAGCTTGCGGTCTTTCATCGTATATAGCACCCGCTGCCACGTCACTTCCCGCGGTTGGGGTGCTTCGGCCCCTGGAGCTGGGATTCCATGTGTGGTGGGTAATCTGGGTGTCTGCGGCGTCTTGACCACCTCCATGGTTTCCAACTGAACGGGCTCGCCCCACAGGTATTCGAGGCCCAGCATCGTATGGCGAATGTACTCGGTCACCAGGGGCTTGCCCTCGAAACGGTGAATCAGGTACAAGGTGTCGGATCGGGTTTTATCCACCGCCACCTCAATGTGCGGGGGATGGTACAAGGAAGCCACCAGCATCTCCCGGTAGTCGTCGGCGCTTCTGCTTTTTACGGTATACTCCCAGACCATTTTCTGTGGGTTGAGTCGTCGGTCGGCCACAAACAGGTTGTTTTGGGTCACGAAGTCCTGGTCGATAAATCTGTTGATAAAGGTGAAGTCGGAAAAATTTTCGCGCACCGTGAAGATAAACGCCTTCCCCGATCCGGTATGCCTGTTGAAGGCCCGGCGTTGCCCAGCCTCGGCCAAGCGTTGATAATCCCATGATAGCGTACCTTTGTCGGCCATTTCGGCCAGATAATGGAACAGGCGCATGCCCAGTGCGTAAGGATTCAATCCGACCCGGGGCATGGTCGTCACCCCGGCGTTGATTCGGGCAAAGTCCACCTCGTGGCCCCTGATGCGGTCATCCTGCATGTAAAGCGTCTCGTGCCAGTAGGAGGCCCAGCCTTCGTTCATTATCTTGGTGCGGATCTGGGGCTGGAAAAACAGCGCGGTTTTTCGAATGATCTGGATCACCATCAGCATCCATTGGTTCTCTTCGCGCTGAAGCATCAAGGAGTTTTCCATAATGAACTGCAGCAGATCCAGTGGCTTTCGTTTTTTTGTCTGGCGGTGTTTTGCGAACAGGCTCTCAAACTCCGGATGACGCTGGTCGGTCAGGGCAAAGAAGGCCGCTTCCCCCATGACCGGGTCTGCTTTGACACTGGCGTTGTATCGCTCCAGTTCCTTGATGTATTGACCGACAGTGGTTTTGGCGATCTCTTGCAGGTAGATGTCGAAATAAAAATCCATTTTTTCCGAGACACCGCTGTCCGGTGTGGCAAAGAGCTGCGACAACACACCGTGATAGCCCACCAGGTTGTCGATTCCCCGGGTAAATTCAATCACGTAGTCGACCCAGCGACCCCGCTCGGAACGAAGTTTAGCGATGGCCCGCTTGTCCGAAAGCGCTTCACCATTGAAATCATAGTCCCAGGTGTGCCGGAAATAGAGGTTGTTCTGGAAAAAATCGATATGGGCCAGCACATGATAAAAAATCATCACATTGAGCCAATCCGGGTTGTTGTCGTTGTAAAAAGAGATCGCCGGGCGGGTGTTGATGACGGTTTCATATGGGTTTCCCGGATATAACTCGTATTTACCCTTTTCCTTGAGCACCTCCACGTCGTGGACCCAATAATCATAGAGGGTGGGGATCATGGCCTTGGGGGAGAGTTCGATCAGGTCCCGGTTGGTAACGATATATTCAAGGGTTTCGTCTTCGAAGCGCAGACCGGCGTCACGAGCCCTTAGCTTGCAGCCTTCCATGATCGTTTTGGTGTGCTGATCGATCAACTCCATAGCGCTTCGCCTTTCTAGTGCCCATCCAGAAACGAGGAATTTTGGTCGAGATCAAGGCATGCGAAAAATTTTACCACAGGCATATAGTTGATATTCCGAGGATAAAATTTTGAGCATAATAAAGATATCGGGCGAAATAACCGTTTCTGGATGGGCACTTTCTAAGAGATCAAGTGCTTGATCCCCTCAATCAATCGGGGCTCATCAGCGTTTTCCGTGATTACATCCAGGCGGATCAGCCGGGGATGCTTTTCCAGCAGGCCGGATTTTTTAAGGTAGCGTTCCACCTCCGTGTTGTTGGGCGTGCCGCCGGCATGCTCGGCAATGGTTACACCGACCCGATTGGCGTAAGCGATCATCTCGACCAGGGCCGGCAGGGCCTTCTTGCCCTCCGTGTCCCAGTCGTCGCCGTCGGTTCCGTGGAAAACGTAGATATTGTTGTCCGCGGCCAAATTTTCCGTTTTTACGATCCGATTGACCAATTCCAAGGCCGAAAACACCTGGGTCCCGCCGGCCACCTGGGTGTTGTAGTAGGTGTAAAAGTCATCGACTTCCTTGGCGTCGGTGTCGTGCAGAATAAACCTGGATTCCACCTGGTTGGCATATTGATAGAGCAGCCAGCTGTAAATCAGCACATGCTGGGTGACCACCAGTTCGGTGGCTTTACCGGCCATGGATCCGGAGTAATCCCGCAGAAAGAAGACCACCGCCTGGGACTCAAAATCCTTCTCTTTGGATAGGATGCGGTAGATCTTGTCTTTGGGGGAAACGATCAGCTGGGACGGGTCGATGTCGTCGTCCTTGGGGATGTTGCCCAGATGAATGTTGGTTTCCAGAATCTGCCGCAAGGTGGCTTTTTTGTCGAGCAACTGGCCGGAACCGCGGTTGCGGTCGGTCATGTCGTAGGTATAGCGGGTCAGTGAGCGCTTTTTGCCCTTGTCCTGCAGATTGGGAAGCTGGAATTGTTCGGTGAGAATTTTTCCCAAGTCGTAGGCCGATGATTCCATCTCATGTTGGCCGCCCTCACCTTGCCCCGGCCCCCCGGCCCCGGCCTGCTCCGGGTCTCGAACCGGTACTTCCCCGATGACCTCGCCCGTTTCGCCGTCCCCACTGCCGCCATCTCCCTGACCTGCTTCCTGCTCGGCAAAATTGGGGTCGTGAATGAATTTCTCTTCCACCGTGGTCGGCACAACGACCACTTTGCCTTTGCCCCCTTTACCGGGTTTGATCATCCTACCCACCCGGATTTTTCGTGGAAAGCCGTCCTTTTCGCGTTGGCTGTCCTTTTCCAGGAGGTCATCGATGGAGCGGATGGTGCTGACATAGGCGGCCACCGGCGGGGACAGGCCCTGTAGGACCATCAGGTCGTGATAATCGTAGCAGTTGAGCAGCCGGATTTCACCGCTAGCGGTGGTGACCCAAGCCACCCCGCCGCCCGTGATGGGCAGGTGGTGGGTGCGGTCGTCGTTGAGCTCGAGAAGGATTTTGTCTTCCTGCTGCGGCGATAGACCGGCTTTTCGAAGCGCATCAACCAGTTTTTGATTTTTTGGATTCATCGATCACCTGGCCGCTGTGGGCTGGCAAGCAGCCGCCCACGCGCCTTTTTAAATCAAACCCTGTTGAAAAATTTGAAACGCTCAGTTTAGTTATGGCTTTTTATTATCCGCATGATCTTCATGAACTCCTGGGCGGACAACGACCGTTTTACGAGTCCATCAATTCTCATCCTCCTGGGTACAGAAATATTCGATCGTTTTTTGGGCGCAGGTGCGGCAGTACCCCAGCTTGTTGAGCATGGTGTCGACCATGCGGTCGTAGAGCTTCTGGTTCTCCTCGTTGGTTCGATTGGCCAGGGCGCCGATGAGGCTGCCGGCCCCGGCGATGTCCGACTTCAGGCGCACATCGGTAACCGCCTTGACCAGTTCCAGATTGTCCATGAAGTCGTAATCCGGGTTTACCGATATTTTTTGACCGTAAATCTTGCGAATGGAGGTGCGAAAGGTTTCCCGCTGTTCGGCGGTCTTGAGTCCCAGCCGCTCCTCGACGCTCTTGATGTAGCGCTCGTCGATTTTCAGCGCCCGCAGTTCGCCGGTCTGGGGGTCTTTATACTTCCACATCCGGTCGGGGCCGAGATTTTCAGCATCTATGCCGATAATCATATTGACATAATTGAGCACATCCTTGCGGATGGCCAGGGGCTCGTCCATATAGGCGTTGAACATTTCGGTCATGATCCGCTCACGGTACAGCCCCTTGGCGGTCTTGAGGTCCTCCAGGTATTTGGCCCGGTCGTTGGCATCGGTGACGTAGTCCAGGACGATCCGCTCCAAAGCCTTGAAGATATCGTAAGCGAACATGCACTTGCCTTCGTTGGTTTCCGAACTCTCAATCAGCAGCTGGATGGCCCGACCCAGGTTTCTTTGCCCCAACCCCTTCTGGCCGAATCGTTTGGTGATGTCCGGGTTCTGATTGAGGGTGTCGATGACCTCGGCCAGGGTCTTGATGCTCTTTTCGCCGGCCACCTCGCCGGCCGCCAGTTTCAGGGTTTCGATGGGCGTGAGCTTCTCCGACCGGGCCAGACGGCTCAATACGACCGCCACCGAAGCGGCAAGGTTCAGGTTGGGATCCTGGTGCAGATATTCGCGGTTCAAGGTGGTGCGGGTGTCGCTGCCGATGGCATAGATGGTCAGCCCCTTTTGGAGCTTGTAGTTGGTGTTGTGGGAAACATAGCAGATACGGCAGCGGTCGACGATGGGGGCTTCCTCTTTTTCCGCCAGAAAGCGGTTGAATTCCGAATTGTTGCTGGTGGCGATGATCAGCGTGTCAATGGGCCACTTGTAACCGTCGATCTCGATGTTGCGATTTTGGATGACCCCCAGATAGACCTGAACCAAGTCCTTTTTATTTTTGAAGATTTCATCGGCAAAATGGACGCCGCCGCCGGCCACCCGCGCCAGGGCCCCTCGCCGCAGGTCGAAGCGGTAAGGGTTGGTGGTGTCGGTGATGTGCAGCAATCGCTGAATGGACTCTTCGCCCAACAGATCCACCGCCGACGAGGTAATCTTGTCTTTTGCCGGATACTTGCCGGTGACGGTCCCCAGACTCTCGGTCATGGGAACAGGAAAAATATCTACGAATTCGAGCATTTTCGACAGGTCGCCATCGCTGGCTTTCCTGATGTCGTTCCATATGAAGGCGCTGCAGGCGCCCAAGGGGCGGTAATCGACCCACAGGGTTTCGATCTCGTTGTCTGAAAATCCGATTTCCCGGGCTAAAAACTCATGGTTTTGATCCGGATCGTCGTGAATGTTCATCCCCAAGATCATGGGGTCCTCGTAGGTCTGGGATTCGATGGTCGTGATTTTCCCATATCCGCCCAGCCGCTCCAGGCCGTTAAATCGGAAAGCGTATTTACGGTTGCCTTCCCGGGACAAAAACGCCCTGTATTGATGACAGACAAAATCCACCAGAAACGTCTTGCCATTGCCCGGCTCACCCACCAGAACGAAAGCCATTTCTTTGGAGGAGCCATTTTCGGCGGCATCTTTGACGAACGAAACCAAACTGTTGATCTCTTCATACATGCCGATGATGTGCTTTTTGCCGGTCCTGAAGATACTGAAATCGTAAGTCGTCTTGCCGTTGACCACTACCTTTTCGATCTCACTTTCGAGAATCATGCGGGCCACGCCCTGATAGGCGTTTTCAAAACAGCGTTTCCCTTGCTTGACCGCAGCCAGATGGTGATGAAGGGCCGATGTCTCTTTTCTTTCCATGGCGTCCCCCCTAAGGTTTGGATGACCAAAGCAGAAGCGAGCGATGCTCACTCTTTTTTCAATCGTGACAGCAACGCGATGGCCGAGGCTCTGTCGTTGCTTTCCAGGTCGGCCATCAGCATTGGAGATGCATGGATCGTGAGAAACAACGGCGACGGCAATTGCCGTGATCCGCGATCAGCGGTTGGGTCGCGTCAGTCGTCATTCAGGTCGAGGCGATGGCACGGTTGAGCCTGCGGAAAGAGGTCTGCGTCAAAGCCGGATGTCGCTACCGATCGATCAGGGTGAGAATTTCCATCGCCACTGGCCGAGTATAGCAACTTATGGCCAAACTTCAACCTGAAAAAACCGATAGCGCGGCTGCAACCAGCGCCTGGTGGGAATCGGGGGTGGGCAAGTCACCGTCCGCAAGACCCATGGGCAGGGTTGACAAGCAACGGCCAAATTGTTACGACCGCTCACCCGTTTGTTTCGGGAGGCCTTCCAACGAGGAAACCCCATGCTGCGTCCTGCAATTCGACCGGACCAATGGGCGGCCGGCCCGATTGTCATCGACACCCTCGGTCGCGCCCGATCAGCGGGCATGTCGCTTGGCCAACCTTCATGACTGAACGAGAACTGCTGCTTTCCATCGACAATGGCACCCAGAGCCTCAAGGCCCTGGTCTTCGATGCCGGCGGCAACCTCATGGCCCGTGAACAGGTGATGTTCACACCCTATTTTTCGGTCCAGCCCGGCTGGGCCGAACAGTATCCGGAAGTGTTCTGGGACGCACTCTGCCGGGCCTGCCGCCGAATTCTCACTGCACCCGGGATCCACCCGTCGCGCATCGCCGGTGTCGCCCTGACCACCCAGCGGGGTACGGTCATCAACCTGGACAAGCGGGGTCATCCGCTGCGGCCGGCTATTTTATGGCTGGATCAGCGCAAGTGCTACAACCTGCCGCCCCTGGGAGGGCCGTGGGGGCTGCTGTTCAAACTCACCGGGCTGGCCGGCACCCTGGCTTACTTTCAGTCCGAAACCGAAGCCAACTGGATTGCCAGACACCAGCCCGAAGTATGGGCCAAGACGCATAAGTTCCTCCTGCTCTCCGGTTATCTCAACTTTCGGTTGACCGGCGAATATAAGGACTCGGTCGGCAGTCAGGTGGGTTATCTCCCTTTTGACTACAAGCGGCTGCGCTGGGCGCGATCCTGGGACTGGAAGTGGCGTTGCGTGCCGGTGGACCCGGATCAGCTTCCGCAACTCTCGGCACCGGGCCAGATTCTCGGTGCCGTCAGCCAAAAAGCCTCCGCTGAAACCGGCCTGCCGTCCGGCCTGCCGGTCATTGCCGCTGCAGCGGACAAGGCTTGTGAAGTCATCGGCAGCGGCAGTCTCGACCCGTCGGTAGGATGCCTGAGCTATGGTACCACGGCCACCATCAACGTGACCCACCGCCGCTATATCGAACCTATTGCGATGTTGCCCGCCTACCCCAGCGCTGTTCCCGGGTTCCATGCGGTGGAGGTTCAGGTTTTCCGCGGATTCTGGATGGTCAACTGGTTCAAGGAGGAGTTCGGCTTTCCCGAGCGGCAGGCCGCTGCGGAAACCGGTGTGGCCGTCGAAGCGTTGTTCGACCCGCTGATCAAGGACATCCCTCCCGGGTCCATGGGCCTCATGCTGCAGCCCTTTTGGACGCCCGGTATCCGGACGCCGGGCCCTGAGGCCAAGGGCGCCATCATCGGCTTTGGCGATCTCCACACCCGCGGCCATTTATACCGCTCCATTTTGGAGGGCCTGGCCTATGCCCTGCGCGAAGGCAAGGAGCGGATCGAGCGGCGCAGCCGCACGCCCATTACCAGCCTGCGGGTTTCTGGGGGCGGCAGCCGCAGTGATATGGCCATGCAATTGACGGCGGACGTGTTCGGCCTGCCCACGGCCCGGCCCCATCTCTATGACACCTCCGGTTTGGGTGCCGCCATCGACGCCGCAGTCGCGCTGGGTTTCCACTCCGGTTTTGAAACCGCCGTGGGTGCCATGACCCGCCCCGGGGATCGGTTCGAACCCAACCCATCCAATTTCCGACTTTATGATGAACTCTACCGCAAGGTGTACAAGCGGATGTACCGGCGGCTCAGACCGCTTTATCAAACCATTCGCAAAATTACCCGATACCCTGAGTAGTCCTTCGCTGGTGCAGCCGCCGCCCGGCGCTGTCCCGGGTCCCATAACAACGATAATGCTTGATTCCCCCGGTGGCCTTTTTTATGATGGCGCAGTGACAGGTGACGCCGTCTCGGTCCCTGCATGGAGTGTCGCATGCTCAAGGAACTGGCAATAAAAAATTTCGCCATCATTGACGACCTGAAGATCTGCTTTGCGGATGGGTTGACCATTTTGAGCGGTGAAACCGGTGCCGGCAAATCGGTTATCATCAGCGCCGTCAATCTGCTGCTTGGACTTCGCGCCAGTTCCAAGATGATTCGGGACGGCTGCGAAAGCGCGGAACTGGCCGCGTTTTTCGACGTGCCCCCAGGCTCCGTCGCAGCCGAAGTCATGGCCCAAAACGGCTATGAGCCCAAAGACGGCCTTCTGGTGCGCCGGGTCATCGCCGCAAACGACCGCCACCGCACCTACATCAATGACCGCATGGCCACCATTCAGATGCTGGCCGCCATTACCTCGGATCTGGCCAGCGTCTCCGGCCAGCGGGCCCACCAGCGGCTGCTCAGGGAAGAGACCCATCTGGTCATGCTTGACCGGTTTGGCGGTCTTTTGCCGCTGGTGCGCGAAATGGCGGACCGATATACCCATCTGCTCGATCGGTGCCATCACCTGCAGAGGCTTCAGGATAAGAGGAAGGACCTGGAAAAGAGCGTTGACCTGCTGCAGTACCAGGCGGCGGAGATCGCCGAGGCCCAGATCCTGCCGGGCGAGGACGAATCCCTGGAACAGGAGCGTTTGCGCCTCAAGCATGCCGAATACCTTCAGCGCTCGGTTTTGTCCGCCCTCGACTCCCTTCACGGGGCGGATGGCGCCATTGTGGAGCAATTGGGCGTGCTGCGCAAGAACCTTGAAAAGGCGGCCGATCTGGACGGCGGGCTCAAGGCTCCGCTGCAGGTGCTCAGCGATACGCTTTTCAGTCTCGAGGATGTCACCCAAACCCTGCGCACCTATCTGGGAGGTCTCGAGAGCGACGCCGACCGTCTCGATGTGGTGGAGACCCGTCTGGATCGAATCAACCGGTTGAAACGAAAACACGGTGGCTCCCTGGCAGCGCTTTTGGAAGCCCGGGACACGATTGAAGCCGAGTTGGCGGCCATGCATCATCTGGATGAGGATATCCAGCGCCTCGAGGCACGCTTGCAGGACGATTACGATCAGGTGGCGGCGCTGGCCCGGACCCTTTCTGAAAAAAGGGGGTGTGTCTCCTCGGATTTTGCAGCCAACGTGGAGCGTGAACTGGAAGATCTCAAGATGGCCGGCACCCGCTTCCGGGTCCATTTGTCCCGCTCAGCGTGCGGTCGGGTGGCTTCCCCGTGGCTTTGTGTCGATGGCAGCCTGTTGTCGGCCAGTGGCATCGATCAGGCTGCCTTTATGATTGCTCCCAACCTCGGAGAGTCGCTCAAGCCGCTGGCGGAGATCGCCTCGGGGGGAGAGCTTTCCCGGGTGGTGCTGGCCTTGAAGGCCATTCTGGCGGAAGCGGATGCAGTCGGGACGGTTGTTTTTGACGAAGTGGACGCCGGGATCGGTGGCGCGGTTGCCGACGTGGTGGGTAAAAAACTGGCGGCACTATCCAAAAAACACCAGCTCATCTGCATCACTCACCTGCCTCAGATCGCCCGTTTCGGCAGCACCCACTATTTCATCGAGAAAAAAGTCAGGCAAGGCCGAACCACCACCACCATTAGACCTATGGATCAGCAAGAGCGGATCAACGAGCTTGCTCGGATGTTGGGCGGGGAAACCGTTACCGGCACCGCCCTGGAACATGCCCGGGCCCTGATGACCCCATAAGGCCGTTTGCAATGGTTGACAGATCAAGGCTGAGCAGGTAGAAAACCACGGTCCCAACAAGGAGATTAAAATGCCCATATTCGAATTCAAATGCACTGACTGCAGCGCATTGATGGAAATCCTGGTTATGAACAGGCAGGATGAAGTGGAATTGGCCTGTTCCGGTTGTGGCTCCGGCAACCTGGAACGGGTCCTGTCCTCGACCAACCACACGATCACCGGCGGGGGCTCCGGGCAGGCGGGAGGCTGTGGCGCCGGCGCTCAGACGCGGACCTGTGGTTCGGGCTCGTGCACCACCTATACCATTCCGGGGCCGGCATGAGCGCCGTCAGCGCCGTTGGCCCTCAAACCGCGCTCCCCCAACCCGTGTAGGCCGCACGATGCCGCAACGCTTGCACAAGCAGGAGAAAGAGCAGTTCGGCAAGCTCTTCCAGCAGGACCAGATCACCGATCTAGAGGATCGCTTGGCGGTCATGGAGGCTTTTCTGGAGACCGATGCGCATGTCTCTTCGACGCAAATCATCCAGCGGCTGAATGATCTGGGCCACAGCCTCGACCCTGAATTTGTCCGTGATACCCTGAAATTGATGTGTCAGTATGGCTTCGCCAGCAAACGCCAGTTCGATAACGGTCAGATTTTATATGAACATCTGCACTTGGGTCAGCACCATGACCATTTGGTCTGCACCAAATGCCGCAAAATCGTCGAATTCGAAGACCCGCTGCTGGAGACGCTCCAGGTTCAGGCTGCTCAGCGTCACGGCTTTCACCTGCTGCAGCATAAATTGGAGATGTACGGCATTTGTTCCCAATGCATGTCCCAGCGTCGCCAGCTGCTGCCCCTATGCGATGTGCCCAATGGAGAACGGCTGGTCATTGCGCGGTTGGACGGAGGCCCTGCGGCCCGGGCGCGTTTGATGGCCATGGGCCTGCGCATGGGTGATGCCGTGGAAGTGATCACCAATTCAGGTCAGGGACAGGTGGTCATTGGTGTAGACTACAAACGGATCGTTTTAGGTCGGGGCTTGGCCAAGAAGGTGCTGGTTCAGGTTTTTCCGGGCCGACCCGGTATCACTCCCTGAGGGTTGCTGGTTTCATGATTAAACGGGTACTCTTCTTTTTGGTTACCGTCCTGGTCCTAGTCGGTTCGGATCGGGTATGGGCGGAGCGCATGAGCGTGAAGGCCGACATCGCCAACGTCCGCGCCGAGCCCGACACCAATGCGGCGGTCATTTGGCAGATAGAGAAACATCACCCCCTAACGGTGATTCGCAAGCAGGGCCCCTGGTACCTGTTCGAGGATTTCGAAGGCGACCGCGGGTGGATTCATAGCTCGCTGCTCTCCGATGTCACGTCCGTGATTGTCAAAAGGGACAACTGCAACGTTCGTGCGGGGCCGGGAACCGACAGTGATATCCGCTTTACGGTCGACAAAGGGGTTCCCTTCCGGGTGCAGGCAGAAAAAGCGGAGTGGCTCCACTTGGTCCATGCGGATGGGGATCAGGGGTGGATTCATCGATCCCTGGTCTGGTAGCGCCAGCGGCGACAAAGGAGTGGGTTTGAAACAGCAGCACCCAAAGCGTCGGATTGTTGGATTCGGGTCCGCCCTGGTGGACATATTGGTTCACGAAAGCGATGATTTTGTCAAGCGCATCGGGTTAAAAAAAGGCGGCATGACATTGGTTGATATGCCCACCTTGCAATCGATCCTGAACCGGTTGTCGGTCCAGCCCAGCGTGGTTCCGGGCGGTTCGGCATGCAACACGGCCGTGGGTGTTGGGCGCCTGGGCGGCCAGGCGCGCTTTTTGGGCAAACGCGGCAATGACGACACCGGACAGTTTTTTCACGATGCCCTGGTGGAGCGGGGGGTGGAGCCGTTTCTGATGACATCCGACCAGCCGACCGGTCGGGTGCTTTCGATCATCACCCCGGATGCCCAGCGCTCCATGCTGACTTGCCTGGGGGCGTCGTCGGAAACGCAACCGCAAGAGATCACACCGGAATGTTTCGCAGATAGTGCCGTGGTCCATTTGGAGGGGTATCTGCTGTTCAATCCCGAGTTGATGCAAGCGGCCTTAACCGCCGCTGAACGTGCCCAGGCGCTGATTTCTCTGGATCTGGCCAGTTTCACGGTGGTTGAGCAGTCTAGGGCCCTTTTGGGACCGATCATTGAACCGTACGTGGATATCTTGATGGCCAATGAGGATGAGGCTTTGGCCTACACCGGCTTTAAAGATGAGGCCCAGGCCTTGGCGCAATTGGCGCGGCATGTGGATATTGCCGTTTTGAAACTCGGCGCCCGGGGCAGCTTGATTCAACGCGGAGACCGGGTTTGTCGCATCCCGGCCCAGGGCCCGGGCACAGCCGTTGATACCACCGGTGCCGGAGATCTTTGGGCGGCCGGTTTTTTGTATGGTCTGGTTAACGGCTATTCCCTTGAAAGCAGCGGCAGGTTGGCTTCGGCGTGCGGTTACGAAGTTTGTCAGGTAGTCGGCGCCGACATTCCTGCCGAAGGATGGCATCGAATCAAAAACCAACTGGAGGAATAATGGCCAAAGGGGTTTCCACACGCAAGCAACTGCTCAAAGAACCGGACCAGTTCATCACCTTTTCCGGGAAACTGATCGCCTTCGGACGATCCCATTTCAAGGTTTTGTCGATCACTGCAGGCTGCCTGCTGGCCCTGCTGGTGATTGCCGCCACGGTCTATCAGGTTTCCGAGCGCAATGAAAAAAAGGCTTCGGAACAGATAGAGCGGGTCCTGGCCCAGTATGCGGCCGCTCTGCGGGAGAGCAACCCCAAGCGTGCCCACGAGCAAGTGAAAAGTGAGATGAACCAGATGCTCGGCACCCATGGTTCCAAAAAGGCGCTGCATCTGATCCGGGTCCTGTACGCCGACATCAGCTACCGCGCCGGAGACAGCGATACGGCCATTGCCATGTACAGCCGCGCGCTGGATGATTTCAAAAATGAGCCGGCCTTGAAAAACACCCTGTGGAGTGGGTTGGGCTATGCCCATGTCCAAAAGGAAGAATACCCGCCGGCCATCGGCTATTTTGAAATGATTGCGGCTGGTTCTGAAAAAACCTTGCGTAGCGACGCCCTGTTCAACCTGGCGTGGCTATATGAAGCCACCGGGGAGATGGAGAAAAGCCGGGACCTTTATAGACAACTGCAGGCCGAGTTCCCGAACATGATCTATAATGAACTGGTCAGGGAAAAGATCAGCGGCTGAAGCGGCAGGGCCCGCCCCCGCTGGATCCCCACCTGTGGATCGACCCTTTATTCCTTCTCAAACAGCCGGTATTTCTTTATTTTTTGGTTGAGGCCGCTTTTGCCGATGCCCAGCAGGTCGGCCGCATGGGCCTGAACGAAGTTGGCTTTTTTCAGCGCCCGGAGGATCATGTTTTTTTCCACCAGGGCCAGCGTCTCGTATAAGTTGGCATCGACCGGGATGCCTTCCATGTGCAGGGTGCCGTGGGCATTGTCGACAAAATCCTTCGGCAGGTCGGGGACCTGAATGAGCGCCTCCGGACTCATCACCACCGCCCGCTCGATGACATTTTCAAGCTCCCGTACATTGCCCGGCCAATTGTATTCGTAAAACAGCCGTTCCACTTCACGGTCAATTCCAGTGACCGGCAATCCCGTGCTACGCTCGTCACTGTATTTGGCGAGGAAGTGTTCCACCAGGGGGCGGATGTCTTCCAGCCGTTCCCGAAGGGGCGGTAAGGTGATGGAAACCACGTTGAGCCGGTAAAAGAGGTCTTCGCGGAAATGGCCTGAGGTTACCTCGGCCTTGAGGGATTTATTGGTGGCTGTGACCAGTCGGATATTGACCGGAATCGGCTTGACCCCGCCCACCCGTTCTATCACCCGCTCCTGCAGAACCCGCAGCAGTTTGACCTGAAGTCCCGGTGAGAGATCCCCGATTTCATCCAGAAACAGCGTCCCGCCGTCGGCGATTTCAAAACGTCCTTTTTTCAGGGCCACCGCACCGGTGAATGCACCTTTTTCGTGGCCGAAGAGTTCGCTTTCCAAGAGCGATTCGGCCAGCGCGGAACAATTGACCGCCACCAGCGGCTTGTCCTTTCTGGGGCTGTTGACATGCAGGGCGTTGGCAACCAGTTCCTTTCCGGTGCCGCTGGCGCCTTCGATGAGCACCGTCGCCGCAGACGGCGCAACTTTTCGAATGATTTGAAAGACGTCCTGCATGGCCTTGCTTTTGCCGATGATGTTGTGGAAGCTATAGCGGTTTGCCACCGCACTTCTGAGGCGTCGGTTTTCCTTGACCACCCGGTACATCGACAGCGCTTTGTTGACGTAAAGTACCAGGCGATCGTTGTCGAAAGGCTTAAGTATGTAATTGTAGGCGCCTTTTTGCATCGCCTCCACCGCTTTTTCCACGGTGCCATGGGCGGTCATCATGATGACGGGAAGGTCGGGATCTTTCTGCTTGACGCGCTCGAGCAGATCGATACCATCCATGGATGGCATTTTCATGTCGGTCAGCAGCAGATCCACATCGGATGCATACAGCAGGTCCAGCGCTTCGGAACCGCTGTTGGCCGTCAGGGTCTCAAAGCCGGCATCATCCAGAACCGCGGCGAGAATGCGGGTATAATTGATCTCATCGTCAACAATCAGGATCGTATCCATTATGGCGCCTCCCGGCTTATCGGGAATTTAACGGCAACCCGAGCCCCTTTGGGGCGTCGGTTTTCGATCCAAATCATCCCATCATGGGCCTCGATAATTTTTCTGACGATTCCCAGGCCCAATCCGGTACCTTTTTCCTTGGTGGAAAAAAATGGGTCCCAGATCTTGTCCGTGATCGATTGCGATATGCCCTCGCCCTCATCCTCGATGATCACCCACAGGGCGCCATCCTCGGCCGAGATGGTCACATCAATCGTCCCACCCTGGGGCATGGCCTGCATAGCGTTGATCAGGAGGTTGAGAAAGGCCTGGTAAAGCATGTCCCAATCGGCCATGACAGTGGGGATTGCCTCATCGAAAAAAGTTCTGATGCGGCAACCGTTCGTTTCGATCTGCTGATCGAGAAAAATGATATTTTTAGTGATCAGCGCATCTATTTGGCAAGGGCTGCGGTTGGGGTTTTGGGGGCGGGCGTAATTCAAAAAGTCGGTAATGATGTGATTGAGGCGCCGTGACTCGGTCACAATGATGTCCGCAATGGCATTCAAGGCATCCTGGGGGGGCAGCCTCTTTTTCAACAGCTCGCCAGAGCTGCTGATGATGCCCAGCGGGTTTCTGATTTCGTGGGAGACGGCGGCGACCATTTCGCCCAGTGATGACAGATGCTTGGCTTTGGCCAGTTGGTCTTTGAGACGGATCCGTTCTGCTGCCCGGTTTTCGATGATGCTTTCACCCCGTTTGACCACGAAGATCAAGGTCAGCAGCAAGATTCCCATAACAATGCTGATGGTGCTGATGACGATGATCTGGAATCTGAAAATTTTCCGGTAATCGCTGGACAGGTCCTGCCTGATTTCAACGACTCCCAGCACCGGGCCGGCGATGGGCGACAAGGGTTGTTCGGCTCGCAGGGGTGCGAAGGTGATAATTTTAATCTCTTTGGGAACCCCCAGAAAAATTTCCCAGAAAGAACCTTTTTGAACCAGATTGGAGGATGGCAACCCTGCCAGGGCGTTCTTATGGAAGGTGCCGCCGATATTTTCCATTCCCACCAGTTCGGATGAAAAACTGTAGGCCACGACGTCATCCTTGCTGTAGATGTTGACCATTTCAACGTTGAAACTGTGCAAGGTGCTGCGGACGACACGATCCATCCTCTCGAACTGGTCCGGGTGCCGTAGTTCGATCTTGCCGTATTTCAGCCCCACCGGGACGATAAACTGCAGAAACACCTGATGATTGAGGTTGTCGACCAGCAACAGGGCATAATCTTCGCTCTTTTGGAATTGCAGGGAGCGGACCCAGTGGGTGTTGAGCACCGAAAGGATGATGGTGCCCAGAAAAATGACGATCAGGCTGGTAAAGGTGAAATATTTGACCAAACGAAACGG
>JAWOIA010000091.1:0-3272 GCA_046484885.1 Desulfosarcina sp.
ACCTGTGTAACCCCATTTTTGGACTCTTACCAAAAAGAACCTCGATCGCGCCCCAAAGAAATGAGTTTTCGGGATTGCGTTTGCCCCCGGGCTTAGTCCCTATCGGCAGTGCTCAAAGAAGCGGGTTATCAGGGAGGTCGTGGGGGGGGGGGGCAGCCCCAGAATCAAGCAGAACGCTCCCCCCAACACAGTACCCGCCGGGCAGGTCCGCCACCGGGCAGCTATTTAAACCCGCTGCTCCGCTCCCAAGGGGCCATGGCGTCCAGGCCCACAGGCGCCTGTAACCCCAGCGTAACCTCGTTGGCGCTCGCGGGGTTACACCAAATTCATTGTATTTTCATATGTTTGTACCAAATGTAACCTTGTAACCTGTGTAACCTCATTTTCTGCCTCTTACCACAAGCGACCTGGATCGCGTTCCAAAGAGATGATTTTCGGGTTTTAGTTTCCCCCCGAGCTTTACCCTGTATTATAGGTTACAAGATTACAATTAACTTTTGTAACCTCGCGCAGGCTCTGGGGGTTCTGGGATCGCCGGAGGCCGTCTGTCATTCTGATGGGAGCCTGTAGGTGGTGGTGATGCGGCCGGATGGGCTTCCTTTCGCCGGCGCTACGCGCGCAGAGTGTTCGCTGGCCGCCTTGCGTTCCTTCTGGACGATATCCGCAAATGCAATTGGAATCATCCGGTCCCGACTCTGTTTCCCCGCGATGAGAATGCCGTCCGTTTGAATCAGCCGCCCGTACTTCATGGCCGCGCTGTCATTCAAGGCCAGGAGAATATCCGCCCTCATGGCCGGCGCATTGGCCGGTTTTTCGCTGATCCGGATCGAATAACTGTTCTGCCCCCCCGGATTCTGGATTCGAATTCCTGCCAGGCGTATACGGCATAGCCGTGCCCCGCAATGGCTCTCGCAAGCACCTCCCCGACGGTCTGCACACCCTCACCGGCCGCGCCGGCGATGACCACATTCAGATCCACCATCATGTGATGCCTCCCATGATAGATGTTTATTATATTTATTGGATCTTTTTGAAATCGATAAACCCTTTCTCCACATCCGTGTGAACGAGTTGCACCTTGAGCCTGTGGCCCACATCGACGCCTTCAAACCCGTAAAGCAGCCGGCCTTCGAGCGGCGGCTGAAAGATCCGGACCCATGTCCCTTTGTCGGCCGCACCTGTGCAGATGGCATCAAACCGGTCTCCGATCCTTGAAGAGAGCAGCATGGCCGCAGCCGATTTGGTAACGAGCCGCTCCACCTTGTTGGCATCATCTTCCTTCTTGGTGCAGTGACGGGCCAGTTCCGTCAATTCTTCCCGGCTGTAAGGCAAGGGCTCCTCCTCCAAAGCGGCCTCCAGGATGCGCTGAGTGATCAGATCCGGGAACCGCCGGTTGGGAGCCGTTGAGTGGGTGTAATCTTTAACGGCCAGGCCGAAGTGGCCGGGAGTCGCCTCGTCCGGGGCTTCGACGACATACTCACCCGAACCGAGCAGCTTGATGACGGTCAGAGACAAATCGGTAAAGCGGAGCGGGTCGGCGGCTTTCTGCTCAACCAGGAACCTTTCGAGCGACTTCGAATCCGGCTGCGCCGGAAGCTTGAAATTGGACTCGGCCGCGACCTCGACGATGCGGTCCCAGCGTTTGGGAGAACGGACCATGCGCCTCAGGGAAGGGACTTTCTTTGCCTGCAAAAACCGCGCGGTCACGCCGTTAGCCGCTATCATGAAGTCCTCGATGATCTCCTTGGCTCGGTTGCCCTCATCTGCCCGCAGATCCAGAATCTTGTCCCCGGCAAAGACGGGGCGGGCTTCTATCGTCTGGAGATCCAGGGCCCCGTGCTCGAAGCGCCGGACTTTTAACTGCTGCGCCACCCGGTCCTGGAGTCGGAGATTCTCGGCCAGACCCGCAACCGCCGCCACGGCCTCCGGTATGGGGCCCTTGCTATTCAGCCAGGTGGCCACGGTGTTGTAGGCGAGCTTGGCCTGGTTGCGCACCCGGGCGCGATAGATCGTCGCGTCTTGAATCACGCCCCCGTCGCCGATCACCATTTCAATGATCAGGGCTGAGCGGTCTTCGTGATAGTTGAGCGAGGTGAGATCCGTGGAGAGTTTCTCCGGCAGCATGGGAAAGACCCTGCCGGCGGTGTAGACCGACGTCGTGTTATGCCGGGCGTGCGCATCGATGGCCGAGTTTTTCTCGACGAGTGCAGCTACGTCGGCGACGGCCACCAATACTTTTATCTGTGTATCCGTCAGGATTTCCGCCACTGTCAGTTGGTCCAGGTCCAGGGAATCGTCGTTGTCAATCGATGCCCAGAGCAGGTGGCGCAGGTCTTTAGCGGGAGATTCCTCCACGCGATCTGCCATCTGCTGCGTCACCAATTCTTTGAGGGCGTCCGCTGAGAAATCGGCCAGAAAACCATAGGTCTGCATTGCCCTGCGGGCGATCCGTTCCAGAACAGGCCGTTGTCTATCATCCGAATGAGTTGCCATAGGTCTCCTCTGTATTTGAGCACCGGGGGCCGCAGCCCTGCAGGCCAGGCGCGTCCACGAACATGAAGGCGTTGGAGGTTCAACTGCTGTAGACGGGCCAGTTGTACGTTGATCCGCCGGGCCATGAAATCGAACATGAACGGCCGCACGGGGTCGTCGAAGAGAATCGGCCGCTCGCGTGGGTGGTTCTGATAAAACGGTTATATGCATTCGGCGGCGCCGGCTTGGGATGGTTGCCTCTCCCCGGCGGCAATCACCATGGGGCTCACCCCCAGCCCGATCAGCACCACATGCGAAGGCAGGCTGGCCCATTCCAGCATTGGCGGCCTGAAAAATTGGCGAGACCAAATCCTGAACTATTTCATCGAACGAATCAGCAACGGGTTCGTCGAAGGCACTGACAATACGCTGAGAGCAATATTAAGCACCGCGTTCGGCTATAGGCATTTCGGCAACTTCAAACTACGGCTATTCGCAGGGTTCGGAATTTTTTACGCTAATCCGCGATGAGCCATTATTTCTTGGACAGTCTGCTGATCACGACGACCGGCAGGACCACCACCGGTACGCCAACCACCGTCCAGTCCCACATCCCGCCGCCCGCCAATCCACCCATCCATCCGTCAGCATGGTTCATCATAATACAGATTTTCCTTCGGTTGCACTGCGGGCGGCTCAACCGCCGTTAAGGCAGGCTGGAATGTGCGCCGGATGTGAGGTCTCCGGCGTTTCCAGCCTGGTTGGCGTTGATGTTTGCGATGCGCTTGGTTGTGGCGCTC
>JAWOIA010000208.1:0-24164 GCA_046484885.1 Desulfosarcina sp.
TTGATCGCGACCAAAATTCCTCGTTTCTGGATGAGCACTAGAATAGTTTTGGCGCACACGGTTCAACGATCCCTGTCGGCCTGCCCGGGCAGCGCCCGTCCGGGCGTCAGGGGTGCGCGCCGGAAGTCGGTGCCGGACAACGGCCAACAGGGATCGTTGAACCGTGTGCGCCAAAACTATTCTAGTGCTCATCCAGAAACGAGGAATTTTGGTCGCGATCAAGGCATGCGAAAAATTTTACCACAGGCATATAGGTGATATTCCGAGGATAAAATTTTGAGCATAACGCAGATATCGGGCGAAATAACCGTTTATGGATGGGCACTATTCTAGCAAGCCGGTGCGGGGTAGTCAAGCCATGCCGGTGCGGTTGGCTCGGCCCGGTGGAGAGGCTTGACATCCATTCCGGTGTGTCCTAATACCAAGCGGTGCTGAAAAAGCGCATTAACCGGCTTAGACCTCGGATCATCCACCCCCAATGGAGGTGCCACCACCAATGGATATGATTACAGGCTTTATCCAAGCAACCGGTTTTGCCAATATGAATCTCCCCAGCCTGCTCATGATGGCGATCGCGCTTTTTTTGTTGTATCTGGGAATTAAGAAAAAGTATGAGCCCTTGCTGCTGGTCCCCATCAGCTTCGGGATGCTCCTGGTCAACTTTCCCTTGTCGCCCCTGATGGTTCCGCCCCAGGGGGGTCAGCCGGGCGGGTTGTTGTACTACCTTTATATGGGGATTGAACTGGGCATTTACCCGCCCCTGATTTTTCTGGGTATCGGTGCCCTGACCGATTTCGGCCCCCTGATTTCCAACCCCAAAACCCTGCTGCTGGGGGCCGCGGCTCAGCTGGGGATTTTTTTCACCTTTCTGGGCGCCCTGGCTCTCGGTTTCTCACCCGGTGAAGCCGGCTCCATCGGCATTATCGGCGGGGCGGACGGTCCCACCGCCATCTATTTGACCTCTCAGATGGCGCCACACCTGTTGGGCGCCGTATCGGTGGCGGCCTACTCCTATATGGCCCTGGTGCCCATCATTCAACCGCCGATCATGCGGGCCTTGACCACCGAAAAAGAACGGTCAGTCGTCATGGCGGAACTGCGCGAGGTTTCCAAACGCGAAAAAATTCTGTTTCCAATCGTCGTCATTCTGGTTACCGGTCTGTTTTTACCAGCGGCCTTGCCGCTTCTGGGCATGCTGATGCTGGGAAACCTGTTCCGTGAATGCGGGGTCACGGACCGCCTGAGCAAGGCGGCGCAGAACGAGTTGAACAATATCGTGGTGATTTTTTTGGGGTTGTCCGTCGGTGCCAAAGCCAGCGCCGAATATTTCCTGACCATTCAAACCATTCAGATTATCATTTTGGGCCTGATCGCTTTTGCCATCGGCACGGCCGGCGGGGTCCTCATGGGGAAACTCATGTACAAACTCAGCGGTGGGAAGGTCAACCCCTTGATCGGTGCCGCCGGCGTGTCGGCGGTTCCCATGGCGGCGCGGGTGTGCCAGACGGTCGGACGGGAAGCCAATCCGTCCAATTTCCTCCTGATGTATGCCATGGGGCCCAACGTAGCCGGGGTGATCGGATCGGCCATTGCCGCGGGAATCTTCCTGGCCATCCTCAAATGAACCGCCTGCGCCGGCCGACGGCAGGTCGCGGGAACAAGCCGTGCGGTTGCGCAGCCGGCCGACGCTCAGCCCCATTTAACACGATCGCCTCAATCCAGGGGAGCTATCCGATGAAAAGCGCCACCGGCTTGATCGCAGCGCTGGTGATCATCCTTTGCCTCTTCGGGTGCACCGCCCCGCGCATCACCCTCTTTTCCGATGCCTCGGATCCGTTACGGGAGGTGACCCTGGAAGGAACGGCCGCCGAAAAAATCCTGTTGATCCCCATCAGCGGCGTCATCACCGACAGCCCCAAACGCCGCAGCATCCTAACCCAGCCCAGCGTGGTGCAGGAGGTGGTTTCCCACCTGCGCCGGGCCGAACAAGATGACCAGGTCAAGGCCATTCTGTTCAAAATCGACAGCCCCGGTGGAAGCACAACCGCCAGCGACATCCTTTACCATGAGATTGCCGCTTTCAAACAGCGCAGTGCCAAAACCGTTGTGGTCTGCATGATGAACCTGGCAACCTCCGGGGGCTATTACATCTCCCTGCCGGCCGATCTCATCCTGGCCCATCCCACCACCATCACCGGCTCGGTGGGGGTCATCCTGATGCGGCCGGATATAACCGGACTGATGGAGATGATCGGTGTAACCATGCAGGTGAATAAATCCGGTGAAAATAAAGACATGGGGTCACCCTTCCGATCGAAGCTGCCGGCCGAGGAAGCGATGCTGCAAGAACTGACCGATGCGTTGGGGCGGCGATTCCTTGATCTGGTCAAACAGCACCGCCGACTCGACGCCCATCACCTGAGCGCCGTTGCCGACGCTCGGGTTTTTCTGGCCGAATCCGCGCTGGCCGTGGGACTGGTGGACAAGATCGGCTACCTTCAGGATGCCATCTCCGAAGTCAAAGCCATCGCCAACCTCGATGCCGACGCCCGGGTGGTGGCTTACCGGCGAACCGATTACCCCGATGACAACCTCTACAACACCCTCACCAGCCGAACCCGTGCCAATCCTGCTCTGCTGCTCGAAACGGGGATCATCGGCGACGTGATGTCCCTGGAGGCCGGCTTCTACTACCTGTGGCCCCAAGCCCTGGGATCACCCTGATTCGGATGCGGTTTCCTCGTCCGCCGACTGCTTCACGGCCTCATCAACCGCTTGATAGATGGTCTTGAAATTTTCCGGAAACGCATTGGGTGAAATCCGACCTGTTTCTATATACTTAACCACAATCTCCTTGGCAGCCCGCAGAATCTGTTCGTCAAGGTTCACCTTTTTCATCCCGTTGCACCTTTTCACTTGAGTTGACGCCATACCATCCCGACGCATCACCAACGGTTGCAAACATGGCGACACTATCATAAAAAGGAACGATCATCCAACCTTATCGATGAGGGCAAAACGATGCGCGCAGCCTATTTTGAGGCATTCGGAGGGCCCGTTACGGTCAGGACGGTACCCGACCCCACCCCACCGACGGACGGGGTGGTGATCAAGGTTGAGGCCACCGGCCTGTGCTTGAGCGACTGGCATGGCTGGAAGGGGCACGATGCGGACGTCGCGCTGCCCCATGTGCCGGGACATGAACTGGCCGGGTCGGTGGCGCTGGTTGGCAGGGATGTGAAGCTATGGCGTCCCGGCGATCGTGTCACCCTTCCCTTTGTGTGTGGGTGCGGGAGTTGCCCACAGTGTTGGTCGGGAAACCATCAGGTCTGCGACCATCAGTTTCAGCCGGGTTTTACCGCCTGGGGATCCTTTGCCGAGTATGTGGCCATCCGCTATGCAGACGTCAACCTGGTGGACCTGCCGGCAAGCATTGACTTTGTGACCGCAGCCAGCCTGGGCTGCCGTTTCGTCACCTCCTTTCGGGCCATGGTGGTCCAGGGTCGGGTGAGCGCCGGCCAATGGGTTGCCGTTTTTGGCTGCGGCGGCGTCGGCTTGTCTGCCATCATGATCGCCCATGCGCTGGGTGCGCAAGTGGTGGCCGTGGACATCACGGACCAAAAACTGACCCTGGCCCGTGCCGTCGGCGCAGCCCAAACCGTCAACGCACGATCCGTGAGCCACGTAGCCGAAGCGGTCCGAGACCTCTCCCACGGCGGGGTGCACGTGTCGGTGGATGCGCTGGGAAGCCCGCAGACCTGTTTCGATGCCATCACCAGCCTGAGAAAACGCGGCCGGCACGTCCAAGTGGGTCTTTTCAATACCGAAGATCGCCATCCGCCCCTGCCCATGGACCGGGTGATCGCTTATGAACTGGAGATCCTGGGCAGCCACGGCATCCAGGCCTTTGCGTACGGACGACTGCTGGAGATGATCGCCGCCGGCAAACTGCAGCCCCAAAAACTGATTGGCCGGACCATGAGCTTGGACGACGGTGTCGAGCAGTTGATGATCATGGATCAATTCACCCAGTGCGGGGTAGCCGTGATCGATCGCTTCACCTAAGCCGATTGTGACCCATCGCCGCGCCTACCCCCCGTACAGAACCGCCAGAATGGTCGCTTGGCCGCTGGCGGCGGCGATCAGGTGGGGTGTGGTGGAGAGATAGTAGGCGCTGTCTCCCGGAGAGAGGTCGAAGTGATCCTCGCCGATATCCAGGGAGACCATCCCATCCAGCACGTAAATGAATTCTTCGCCGTCATGGATGGAGCGCTCATTGTCCGGGGCCGCTTCCAGCAGGACAATCAGAGATTCCATATGGCGGCCTTTTACTTCGGGTGCCAGGCTGCGGTAGGTATAGGCCTGCTTCCTGCCCTTGTGTGAGGTAGACCGCGAGACGATTTTCTGTTCCCCTTTGCGGGTGACGGCGTAGAGCTTATCGCCCACGCCGGACACCAGCCGCCCAAAGGCGCTGTCCAGGGCCTTGGAGAGCTTGATGGCCGTTCCCAGCTGGGGTTGGACCTCGCAGCGTTCGATGGCATCCAGCAGGTCGACCTCAAAGCCGGTCAGGTGAGACAGGTCTTCCAGGGAGATACCCTTGGCTTCACGGATGGCTTTGATCCGCTGGCCGATATCTGCCTGGCCGCCTTCGGGCTGGCTGCAAGCATCCTCCCCGATTTTCCCGGTCAGGTCTTCGAAATAATCCACGTTGATGTGGGGTTTCTTTGCGCCGGTTTCCATGGCAAGACTCCTCGTTGGGGATTGAGCCCTTTCTTTTGGGGAATCGGCAGAGCGCCGCCGCTCACCCAGGTAACTGGTGTCCATCCAGAAACGAGGAATTTTGGTCGAGATCAAGGCATGCGAAAAATTTTACCACAGGCGTATAGTTGCTATTCCGAGCATAAAATTTTAAGCATAACGCAGACGTCGGGCGAAATAACCGTTTATGGATGGACACTGACTAAGCCCCGGTTTCAACCGGGCCAGCGGGTTCAGGGGCGATAGCGTTCCGGCAGCACCGCCTGCTGCGCCCATTCGCTGGGAAACTTCTGTCCGGGGGCCTCACCCATCTTCGCCTTGAGTTTTTTCAGTCCCGGCCGGGCAAATTCGGGGTGCCCCTCCTTGAGGGTGCGCCCGTTGATCACCGCCTCACTGCGCAGGCGGTGGCCCACGGTCCGTTCCAGCTGACGACCCAGCCACAGGACCCGGTCGACGTTGTACCCGTGCTCGATTCCCATTTCATCAATCTGCACCAGCATGTCCTCAAAACAGGTCAGTCCCACATAGCGGGGATCCTCGTAGTAGTATTCGCCGGTACCCGGTACCGGGCAGTCGTCCAGAAAATTGGCCGGCTGTCCGCCCAAACCACCCATCGTTCCCTCAAAATGACAGATGCCCGCCTGAAGGGCTGCCAGGATCGAGGCCGCCGCCACCCGTTTGGTTTCATGAAAGTGAGCGATGTGTACCGAGGTGTCCGGTATCGCGTCCATGATCATTGAAAAATAGCGATAGACCTCCGGTGCCGAAGCGCTGCCGTCGTGGTCGGCATGTTCGATGTCCGTCGCACCGATCTCCAGCCACCGCTTGGTGAATTCCACCGCGTCTTTCAGCTCGGTGGCGCCGGCGATGGGGCTGCCCCAGATCGTGCTCACCGTGCCGCACATTTGCAGGCCCGCGTCCCGGCACTTGCGAATGGCGCTTTCGCACTCTTTCCAGTACTCGGGCAGGGTCAGGCCGGAGTTGGCGAAATGGTGCTCCTCTTCCGTGGAGACCATCATCAGGCAGCGGTCCGGTCCAAGGCCCTTCTTGGCCAATTCTATCGCCCGATCCACACCCGTCTCGCGAATCGTCACGGCGGTGATGGTTATGTCCTCCGGGTCAATGCCCTTCTTTTGACAGCGACCCCGGAAGCGATCGCTGCGCAGATGCGCCAAGACCTGCTCGGCATCGCTGAACTGGGGCATGAGATAGGGGTTGCCCAGATTGGTCACTTCGATATTGCGGCAGCCGGCAAAAATCATCTCTTCGGCGTAAAAAATCTTGGCCCGGGTGGAGATAAACTTTTCCAGATGCTGAAACCCGTCGCGCACCGTAATATCACCCAGTTTCACCTTTTTGGGCATTCTCGGAAAAATTTTCCAATAATCATGTTCGGTCATCTAATCCTCCTTGGTTTTCAGTTGGTCATAATGGGTTGTCAACGTCCCTGGTAAACCGGCTTGCGTTTTTCGCGAAAGGCAGCCAGGCCTTCCAACCGGTCCTGGGTGGGAATACAGACCCAGTAGGCATTGGACTCAATGGCCAATCCCGTGGAAAGGTCCGTTTCCATCCCATGGTTGATGGCATATTTGGCCTGCTCGATGGCAACCGGCCCGGTTTCACAAATCTCGGCCGCCATCTGCCGGCAGGTCTCCAGCAGGGCGTCCGGGGCACAGACCCGGTTGGCCAAGCCGATCGCCAGCGCCTCGGCCGCACCGATGCGCCGGCCGGTGAAGATCAACTCCTTGGCTTTGCCCTTTCCAACCAAGCGCGGCAGGCGTTGGGTACCGCCGGCGCCAGGGATAATGGCCAGCCGGGTTTCGGTCAAACCCATGGAAGCGGTTTCAGAAACGATGCGGATGTCCGATGCCAGGGCCAGTTCGGTCCCGCCGCCCAGTGCCACCCCGTTGACCGCCGCAATCACCGGCTTGTTGAGCTGTTCGATCTCGGTGAACAGGTTGCGGATCGTAAAAATGTAGGTTTTGACCTGAACGGGTGTCAGGGTGGCCCGCTCTTTCAAATCCGCCCCGGAGCAAAACGCCCGATCGCCGGCACCGGTGACGATGATGACCCGGACACGGCTATCGAAGCGGATGGCTTCAATTTGGGCTTTCAAGGCGTGGAGCAGGGCAAAGTTGAAGGAGTTCATCACTTCTGGCCGGTTCAGGGTGATCACGGCCACCCCGTCCTGCTGCTCGGTCAGCAAAATGGTGTCGTTCATGGAACCCTCCCTTTTAGCGACTCTTGTCACCTGCGCTGAGCGTTTCAAAGTTGACGGATTCGTAAAAAGCCCAATATCGGCGTTACGCTTCATCCTTCGTCACTGCGGCGTACCCTCAAGTACGCCTCATTCCTCAGGATTCGCAAGCCTTGATCTTGGGCTTTTTACGAACCCGTCGAAACGGCGACTTTTTACGAATTCATCAAATTTGTCACTATCATCAACAACCGATGTGCCGGGAGATGACGATGCGCTGCACTTCCGATGTCCCTTCCCCGATATCGAGCAGTTTCTGGTCACGGTAAAAGCGCTCCACGTCATATTCTTTCATCAGCCCATAACCGCCATGAATCTGAACGGCGTGGTTGGCCACCCGGCCCATGAGCTCGGAGCAGTAGAGTTTGGCCATGGCGGCCTCTTTCTCGAAGGGTCGCCGGTGGTCCCTTAACCAACAGGATTTGTAAAGCAGGTTGCGACCACATTCGATCTCCATCGCGCTGTCCGCCAACTTGAAGGCCACCGCCTGGAACTTGGAAATCGGCTGACCGAACTGCTCACGCTTTTGAGCGTACTTCAAGGCGGCTTCAAAAGCCCCCTGGGCACCGCCCAACCCCATGGCGGCGATGGAGAGGCGCCCACCGTCCAGGGTCTTGAGCATCTGGTGAAATCCGTCACCCTGACGCCCGAGGATATTTCCCGCCGGCACACGAACATCGTCAAAGTAGAGTTCAGCGGTATTGGAGGCTCGCCACATCATCTTCTTTTTCATCGACACGGCCTTGAATCCTTTGGCGCCGGTCTCGACAATGAAACAGGTATATTCCGGTTTGCCGTTGGGGCGGGTACCGGTAAGCGCCTGAACCGTTACCCCAAGCGTCATGTCGCAGGAAGCGTTGGTAATAAAAATTTTGGAGCCGTTGATCACCCACGAATCGCCGTCGCGCACGGCTGTGGTTTTGGAGCCGCCGGCATCCGAACCGGCGGTGGGTTCGGTGAGTCCGAAACCCCACAGCGCCTCCCCGCTGCATAGCCGGGGCAGGTATTTTTGTTTTTGTTCGTCGTTGCCGAAATAGTAGAGCGGCCCAATGCCCAGGGAGTTTCCCGCGGCAATGGTGGCCGCCTGGGAACCGTCCACC
This sequence comes from Desulfosarcina sp., assembly GCA_046484885.1. Classification (GTDB taxonomy): domain Bacteria; phylum Desulfobacterota; class Desulfobacteria; order Desulfobacterales; family Desulfosarcinaceae; genus Desulfosarcina. The sequence continues at coordinate 8,116 of JAWOIA010000208.1, forward strand.
CGGGCGATCTCCTCCACGGCGATGATGTAGGAGATATAGTCCAAGGCCTGTCCCCCATACGATTCGGAGACAAACATGCCGAACAGGCCGATCTCCCCCATCTTGCGTGTCAGGTCGGATGAGAACGTCTCCGTTTCGTCGAGTTCCTGTGCCACGGGTGCAATCTCGCTCCGGGCGAACTTGCGCACTTCCTTGCGAATCATCTCCTGTTCTCGTGTCAAATCAAAGTCCACCACGACCTCCTTTCCGCCACAGCGGGACAGGCATTGCCGCACGGCCTCGGTGCGACCGCGGTTTTTTCAGGCGTTGTTGAAACGACCTGTATCGGCAGTGGCAAAGCGGCTGAAGCCGCCCTGCTTCAATCCACTTATAATAAAATTTTCATAGATATCGGCGATCTCATCCACCGTCAACCGCCCGCTGGGTTTGTACCAGGTGGCACCGGCCGTACAGAGGGTCAAGATGGCATAGGAGAGGATCTTGGTGTCCACATCGGCAAATACGCCTTCCTCGATGCCCTGGCGGATCAGATCTTGAAAAATCGATTCATATTCGTCCCGCCGGCTGACGATCACCTGGTAGTGCTCGGCGCTAAGCCCCCGCAATTCGCTGTTGGCAATGAAGTTCTCTTTCTGCCGTTCCAGATGAAAACTCACATGACCCCGCACGGCGGCCCGCATCCGCGGTTCCACGCCCATCATCGGCGTCAGGCGCTGCTTGAGGTGGGCGGTGAGGTCGTCCATAGTGGATTTTAAAATGTGAAACAGCAAATCGGCTTTGCTGGCATAGTAGTAATAGATGCTGGCCTTCTGGATGCCGCTGCCTTTGGCGATGTCGCTGATACTGGTGGCAAAGTACCCTTTGGTGAAGAAGAGATCGATGGACACCGCTTTGATGGTCTCCTTCATATCGCCCATAACGGCTGCAACTCCTGATCCGATCACAAGGACCGGTCGCCGGCAACGCGGAAAAAGAACGAGCTTACCGACCGGTCGTTAGATTTTTGTTCTTTAATCGAGGTGCGGGGGCGCTGTCAATACAAAAATCAAGGCGCGCCGTTCCCTTCCGGGTAGTCCTGAACGAGTCGATTGGAAACCGCGCCCCGGCCCCTCCCGCTTCAGGGCCACAGGCGATCGCCTTGCCGCAAACCACGATTGCCGGATTGACCACCCGGCATTATATTAAGCGTCGAAATCAAGCCGAGCAGGCTTCCCAACAGCAATCGACCCGGTGGTGACCAGATGAATCAGCCCAACAAAAAGCTGCGTGTCTACCAGGAAAAACCAAAAACCCGGCAAACCACCCATTGGGATATCGATTATATGACCACCGAAGCGGTCGAGGACCTCTATTTCGGTCAACCCCCGCCCACCGCCGAACCCGCCGCCCCGCCCAAACCCAAGCAATCAGGCAACCGCCTGGCCCTGATCCTGATCGGTGCCGGAGTGATCCTGCTGGGCTTGTCGCTGGTTGTCGCCTCTCGGCTTTAAAGGAACGGTGCCGATTGGGTGTCCGCGCCGGTATCTATCAGCCACGCCGACGCAGGCGCCACTCGGGGTGCCGTTCCGCGCTAAAATTCAGGATGACCTGCCGGAGTGCGGCGACTGCGGCAAAAGGGGCATCCACTGAACCGCGCTCAGGGAGATCACTGCCAGGACCGCTCCGGCGATGAATGGGATGCGGTAATCAATGACCCAGAAATAGCCGCCGATGGCCGGCAGAAAGACCGCGGCGATATGGTTGATGGTGAAGCCCACGGCCATGGTGGGTGCGACATCAGCTGGATCACCGACTTTCTGGAAAAAGGTGTGAATGGCCATGCTGAAATTAAAGAAGATGTGGTCGAGGATGTACAGGCCGGCGGCGACCCATTTCGAGTCGGTAAACGCGTAGGCCAGGAAAACGACAATCAGGCTGCTGTATTCGAGGCTGAGCACTTTGCGTTCGCCGTAGCGCAGGATGGCCCGGCCGATAGTTGGGCTTAGGAAAAAGTTGACCATGTTGTTGATCAGGAACAACACGGTCACTGCACGGACCGAATAGCCGAACTTCTGCACCAGCAGCAAAACCGAAAAGGCCATGAAGATCTGACGTCGGGCCCCGGCCATGAAGGTCAGAAAGTAATACAACCGGTAGCGCATTCGAAGCACCATTTGCCGGTGCTGTGGAACTAGGTCGGCACGGGTGGGCTTTCGGGTGAAGCCCCACAGGGCCACCCCGGCGATAAGCCCACCGATGATCAGGTACATATGGGCGTAATCCAGCGCCGAAGCCATGAGAAAGATCCCCACCCCCACAGCAATGCTGGATGCAGCGGCGATGCTGCGCAACTTACCGAACATCCACGGCGAGGTGTGCTTATCAAAATATTGAAGGGTAAGGGACATGTTGGTGGTTTCGTAATAGTGAAACCCGAAGCTCATAACCAGTGTGGTCAAGGCGAGCCCGCCAAACGAGGGCAGCCAACCGGTAGCGGCGAGACCAATCCCGAGCATCAGAATGGATAGGGCCGAGAGCCGGTGCTCCGGTATCAGCCGAACCAGAAATACTGCCAGCAGGGCCAGAAGACCGGGGATCTCGCGGATGGACTGGATCAGGCCGATACCGTCTCCATCGAGTTGGGCCACCTCGACGGCGAAGTTGTTGAACAAGGTGCTCCAGGCTTGAAGCCCCACCGTCGATCCGATGGTGAGCACCACCAGATAGCGGTACATGGGGTTTTTTTTGACGTGTTCCATACCTTGCGCCGATCTCAATAATTCATGGGCGTGGGCATCGGGCGAGCGGCCAACCGCCTGCCAGCTTAGCGCAATCGCAGCTCACGGCGGTCGGATGCGTCTCAAGGGTCAACCACGATCGGGACAAGGCCTGCACGGGCTTCCAGTTCGACCCAGGCCTGACGCAGGCCGGCCAGGGCCAGGGCCAGGCTGCCCTGGGCCGTGATCAGATCCCTCTGGGCTTCGTTTAGGCGGACCAAAGACCCCTGGCCGGCCTGGTACTCCTTTTCCACCAGGTCCCGGGTTCGCTGGACCAGATCGACACTTTCCCGCTGGAGGACCACCTGGGTCTGGGCCGCAACTACCAGAGCGGCCGAACTGCGAACCTCCGCTGTGACCGCAAGGGTCCTTTCGGCCAGGCTTTTTTCCAACTCGACCAAGCGCTGCCGGTTTTCCCGGACCCTGGCCTGAGTCAAGCCGCCGGCAAACAGGTTGTATGAAAGAATCACCTGAACCCGGTTCCCGAAATCGTCACGACCGAACCCGGCGTCGCCGGCCCGCTCGGCTCCGATGCTGCCGGCCAGAACCACGCTCGGATAGTAGTCGGCTTGGACGATTTTTATCTGGGCGTCGACCTGTTTGATTTCCCACTGAGCCTGCCGGATATCCGGACGGCGATCCATGGCCGCGGCAATCAGCTCGTCAACCGAGGGCGCTGAGAGCTCCGCGGCGGTTTCCGGGGCAAGGCGGGCCAGCTCCACGTGAGCGGGCAGCCAGGATCCGGGTATTCCCAGCAGGGCCGCCAACCCGTACCGGGCAACCGCGGACTGGTACTCCTGGTTGATCCGGACCGTCTGGGCTTGGTTTTGCCTGACCTGGAAGTTGAGCACATCGCTCAACGGGCCGGTTCCCATCCGTTGGCGGGCTTCGGCATCGATCAATTGGCGCTGGTTGAAACGCTCGTCCGCCTTGGCAATTTCAATGTTCTCCAGGGCCAGCTGGGACGAAAAAAAGGAGCGGGCCACGGCGGCAACCAGTTGTCTGCGGGCGTCATCCCAGGCCGCAGCGCTGGACTGTTCCCCGTAGCGCGCCGAGGCATTGACGAATTTGCGTTCGAACCCATTGAACAGGGTCCAGGCAGCGCTTAACTCGGTGCGGTAAAAATCCTCGGGATTCTCAATGGCAGCGGCCGGATTCAGGGCCTGGAGAGCGGCACGGTTGTGCCGGATGGCGTTGTCCGACTGGTCCACCCGGGCGCCCGATGCATGGGCGTCCAGCCGCGGCCAGTAGCCGGCACGCGCCTGATCAACCCGCGCCCTGGCTTGATCAAGGCGGGCTGCCGCCGCTTCCAGACCAGGGTTGTCGGCCAGGGCAATCGCCACCGCCGTTTCAAGATCCAGTTCTGAAATGGCGTGCCAGTCTGTTGCGACGGCACTTCCCGAATCTCTTTTTCCAAATTGACCCGCGGCCATTTTCTGGCCATACCCCGCCGGCGGCAAGCCAAGTATCCAGCAGAGGATGGGCAGGGTGAACCACAAGATCCGTTTGTTCATCGGTTGCTCGCTTTACTGATGGGTTAAGCCGCCCTACTTGCAAAGATCCACGGACGGGGCGCGCACCCGCCCAGGGTCATCGGCCAGGGGATCCACCCGCCGGTTGCGGGCCGGTTCCACTTCCAGACGTTCGGGCCAGCGGCCGGTTCTGGACCGCTGCACCACCAGACGCAGATCGTTAAGGATGGCCAGCAAACTCGGTATCAGCACAAGGGTCAACAAGGCGGCGAAGGCCACGCCGGCGGCTATGGAAAGCGCCATGGGAATAAGGAATTTGGCTTGAAAATCGGTTTCGAGAATCAAGGGCGTCAGGCCGCCCACCGTGCTCACTGTCGTCAGAAAAATAGCCCTGAAACGCCGGGATGCGCCCTGAAGCGTGGCATCAAAAAAGGACATGCCGCAGGCCAGGTTCTCATTGATGCGCTCAATCAGCACAATGGCGTTGTTGACCACCACACCGGTGAGGGCCACCATCCCGAATATGCTCATAATGGAAAGGTCGTAGCCCAACAGCAGGTGGCCCAGTACCGCCCCGATAAAGCCAAAAGGTACCGTAAAGAGGATCACAAACGGCTGGGCATAGGAGCGAAAGATGGTGGCAATGATAACGAAGATGGCCAAAACGGCCAAGGGAAAGCCGATATAAAGCGCACCCAGGGATTCGCGCGCTTTTTTCTGTTCCCCTTGCAGGTCCACAAATAGCCCGGGATAGTGCCGCTTCAACTCGGGAAAGTAAGTGGAGGAGAGCTCGCTAAAAATTTCGTTGGCATTGGCCTTGTTCGTGTCCACGCCGGCGCTCACGGCCACCCGACGCATGCCGTCGGTGCGGGTAATGGTGGCATACCCGGGCGAAAAGGTGATGTCCGCCACGGATAGGAGCGGCACCTCCAGCCCGGCCGGGGTGCGAATGCGAACCTGTTCCAGGTCGGAAAGCCGGCTTCTGGTGCCAGCCGTGTAGCGTACCTTGACCCGGATGTCATCCCGACCCCGCTGCAGCCGCGATGCTTCGTCACCGTAATATCCGGCGTAGATCTGCCGGGCCAGGTCATCGACGGTCAGCCCCAAGGTCCGGGCTTCGGGCTTTAGAGCCAATCGAATCTCGTTTTTGCCCGGGGAAAAATCGCTGCGGATCTGGTAGACGCCGTCGTATCGCTTCAAGCGCGCCATCAGATCATCGGCCGCCTTTAAAATCGCGCCCATATCGTGGCCCTGGAGCCACACTTCGATGGGGTCGCCGGGAGGACCCGCCTCCATGCCGGCAAACGTCAAAGACTTGATTCCGGGCAGGGCGCCGACCGCCTTTTCCCACAACACCATCAATTCTTCGCTATGGATCCCCCGCAATTTGGAATCCAGGAGGATCGCCTGCACCGAGCCGTAGTGTGGGCCTACCTGGGGCAGTTCGCCCAGGGTCTGGCCCACCAAGGTCAATCGGTCTTCGATCAGGGGTTTGCCCGAGCGGGTCGGAATCGTTTCCTCCAGGCGCATCAACGCGGCCTCGATCTCTGCTATGGCCCGCCGGGTGACATCCGGCGGGGTGCCGCTGGGAAACTCCACCGTGGCGGTCATGATGAACCCGTCCAATTTGGGGAATACCTCAAACTTGATCCGCCCGCTGCGCACCAGCCCGAGGGTCAACATGAGCACGGCGATGGCCATCGCCAGGGAGATGTAACGCCAGCGCAGGGCCTGGCTGAGAAGCGGCAGGTAGACGCGCGCGACAAAGCGCTCCATCCAGCGGGCGGTGGCCTCTTGCACCCGGGCGAGCCGCCGAAACAGTTTGGGGCCCCGATCGTTGGGCTGGTTGGGATCGGGCAGACCGCTCAAATGGGCCGGCAGCAAAAAGAGGCACTCCGCCAGCGAGACCACCAGACAGGCGATCACCACGGCGGGTAAAATGGAGATGAATTTCCCCATGATGCCGCCTACGTAAAAAAGCGGCACGAACGCCGCAATGGTGGTCAGAACGGCGGCCAGCACCGGCAGGCCCACTTCGGAAACGCCGTCCACGGCGGCCTTCAGGGCGGTTTTGCCCTCCTTGCGATGAACGTAGATCGCCTCGCCCACCACGATGGCGTCGTCCACCACGATGCCCAGCACCATAATGAGACCGAAAAGGGAGATCATGTTGATCGTCCCGCCCATGGCCCAGAGAATCACCAGGGCACCGGCTATGGAGATGGGAATTCCCAGCCCCGTCCAGAATGAAAGCCGGGCATTGAGAAAGCACCACAGCAATAAAAACACGATGCATAGACCGATGATGCCGTTTTTGACGAGCAGGCTGATGCGCGCCCGAAGCATATCCGTATTGTCGTAGAGCAGCTGCAGGTTGGCGCCCGCGGGAAGTTGGCGCTGTTTGATGTGGAGGTATCGGTTAATGGTTTCAGAGATCACCAAGGCATCCTGTTCCGGGGTTTTGTAGACGATCAAGAGGATCGCCGGATCCCCATTGATCGTGGCGGCAATGGGGTCCTCGCTGAACCCGTCATGAATCTGAGCCAATCGATCCAGGCTGACCACCTCCCCCCGGGGGCCGGCCAACACCACCACCGAAGCCAGTTCCTGACCGGTGTATTTGCGTCCCATGGTGCGCACCCGAATCTCTTCACCCTGAGTCCGGACGGTTCCTCCGGCCAGGTTCAGGCTGCTGCGGCGGATGGCATCGGCCACATCCGCCAGCGAAATGCCGTACTGGCGCAGGCGCTCCTCGGAGAGTTCGACAGCGATTTCATAATCCCGTGCACCAAAGGTATCCACCTGGGAGATGTCGGGCAGCTGTTGGAGCTCATCCTTGACCTGCTCGGCCCACTCCTTGATCCGCCGCTCGGACATTTCGCCGGAGAGGTAGAGCAGGGCCACCACATCTTTGAGCAGCAGCTCACTGATCACCGGCTTTTCCGCACCCACCGGAAAGGTGGAAATGGCATTGACTCGGGTGCGCACCCGCTCGAGCACTGCGTCGACAGCGTAATCCTCGCGGACTTCGATCGTGGCCGTGCCCAAGCCTTCGGATGACTGGGTGGTATACTGCTTGATACCCTCAAGCCCCTCAATGGCCGCCTCGATCTTGCGGCTGACTCCCTCTTCCACCTCTTCCGGGTCGGCGCCGGGGTAAGGGACCGTGATGGTAATCATGTCCAGTGAAAATTCGGGAAAGGTTTCACGAATCATGTTGGCGGCCGCGATGGAGCCGGCGATAAAAATCAGCACCAGAATGATATTGGCGAAAACCGTGTTGCGAGCAAACGCGCTTAGCACCCGTCTCATGAGGCGGACTCCTTGGCGACGGTAATGTCCTCGATGATCAGCAAGGTCTGTTCAAGCGGATCGACGAGCCGGGTCAGAATCACCGTATCACCTGGGTTGAGCCCCCGGCTCACATAGACATGCTCTCCCTGGATGCGCGCCACGGACACATCGACCGTTTTGAGCCGGCCGCGGGTATCGGCCAGATAAACCTGATTTTCAAAACTCACCGCCTGCATGGGCAGCCGGAAGACCTGGTGCATGGTCCGACCGGGAATCTCGACCATGCAGAACATCCCTTCCACCAGCGGCAGCCCGTGGTGGCCGTTAGCCAGGGCCGCTGCGGCCTCAACCCGCACTGCCACCGTTAAGGTTCGTGTCTGCCGGTCAAAAGAAACCACTCGGTCAAGGACACCCTGCCAGCCGGACCCGGTCTTGTCTTCGGTCCAGCGAATCGTGCACCGAACCGGCTTCAGATCAGCGAACCAGGCGATGTTTGATCGGCCTTGCAGCGGCTCTTCGAACTCGAGCCAGTATCGGGCATCCCGGCTGTCCAGAGGCACCTCGATCTCCAGTATGGTGTCGTCGGCCAGGGTCAACACGGTCTGGCCGGGAGCGACTAACTGGCCGCTCTCTAGTGACACCGACTGGATCCGGGCATCGAAGGGCGCGCGGATAGTGCAACGGCTCAAATTAATTTCGGCCACCAGCCGGCTGGCCGTTGCCGAACGCAGATGGCTTTCGGCCTCCCGGATCTGCAGGGGGTAGAGGCTCACGGCCTGGGCTATCTGATCAGCCTGATCCACGGCTTGGTTAAAGACCCGCTCGGCCTGATCCACCCCCGATTGGGTCCCCACCCGATCGGTTTCAAACAGCAGTCGGGTTCGCTCATAATCGGTCTTGGCCAGTTGGGCGATGCGTTGCAGGGTTTTGAGGCGCTGGCTGTCGATGGCCAACTGTTTCTGCAGACGAGCCACCACATTCCGCCACTGATCAACTCCGGCGTCGGCCTGCTGGAGACCGGCCTGGTAGTCGGAAGGATCGATTTGGAACAACACCTCACCGGCGGGAACGATCATTCCGGTTCGGAGATTGGGATGGGTTTCAACCACCCGACCGGACACTTCCGGGGAAACGGCCACCACGGTCAGCGCCCTGGCCTCGCCGAAGCCAATGATGGCCACCGGATAATCCTGGGGCTGGACCCGCATGGCCTGGACAGTCAGGGCGCGTTCGTCGATGACCACCTCGACCGGAGGCTGCTTCAGGGCGGCCAGCCCGTTCATCCCCGCCCAGCCTGTCGCAAGAATCAGGGTACAGATCAGAATGCGGCGGATCACGTGTTTTTTTTGCCGGTTTTCTTGCTGACTATCCATTTTCGCAACCTTGTTTAAATTGACTGCCGATCCTTTTCCAGAACCGCATTGACCTTTTTGAGCACCTCACACCATTGCTGGGTGGTCTCGGGCCCCACCGCCGTCGCCAGTTCAACAAAAGCGCCCAGGATCAGCGCTTCCAACCGGGCGATATCCGTAACAGCCTCGGCGGAGAGTCGGATGGCCACCTTGCGCCGATCCTGACTGCAGGGCGTTCGGCTCAGCAGGCCCCGCTCAACCAGACGGTCGACCATGGCCGACACCGAGGGCGGCGATACGCTCAGCAGGCCCGCCAATTCTGTGACCGAAACGGATTCGCGAACCCGAATCATCAGCAACATGTTCATCTGCGGTGCAGAGAGCTCACCGAAGGGGTGGTCCTTGGCGACGCGCATGCAGGCACCGGTGGAAATCCGCATAATGCGGTCATGGATCATGCGCCCGGTGGTGAAAATATAGCGGGCGCGGGTCAAAACTTCGGAATCGGTCATGGCTCCCCCAGAAAAATTAACGGCCAACCTTAATCGAATCTATTATTTTGTCAACATTAAAATTAGTCTTCCTAATTATTAGAATTTTTAACGACTCCGTTGGCCGCGGCTGTTTTTAATCGCGGCGACCGGTTAAAGAAAGTTCCGCCCGGGCCGATATTGGGGAAAGTAGTTCAATCGACCCATCACCCATTTCGAACGGAACACAGGTGGCCGTGAGCAGAATAACACCACTGACCCTTTGCGTAACCAGCGGCAAAGGCGGGGTCGGCAAGACCAGCTTCAGTGTGAATTTCGCCATCGCCCTGACCCGCAACAACAGCCGTGTGCTGGTTGTGGACGGCGACATGGGCTTGGCCAACGTGGATGTGTTGCTGCGGTTATCCGTCAAAAACAACATCCGCGATATTATGGAAAGCGGCGCCGATCCACGCCAAGCGCTGGTTTTCGCCCGCCCCAACCTGGCCGTGCTGCCGGGAAGCTCCGGCGTTCCAGAGATGGTTGCGCTGGGAGACCGGCAGCAAGCTCGGCTGGCTGGTTTCATCAAAGCGGTCGCGTCGGATTTCGACTACGTCATTATCGATACCGCGGCGGGTATCGGGTCATCGGTCCTGTGGTTCAATCAACTCGCCGACCATAGCATCCTGATCTTAAGCCCGGACCCCACATCCATGACCGATGCCTATGCCCTGATCAAACTGCTCTCCCGGGATCACGGAATCAATCGTTTCAACCTGGTACTCAATTTTGTGCGCGGGGTTCGCGAGGGCAACCACAGCATCGACACCATCAAAAGCGTAACCCAACGGTTTCTCAACCTGGAGCTGTCCCATCTGGGCAGTATTCCCGAAGACAAGGCGGTCCGCAAAGCGGTTCTCGACCAGGCACCCTTTATCGAACAGGCTCCCGGCAGCAAAGCGGCCCGAGCCGTGTCCGACCTGGCCCAACGGGTTCATATGCTGATCTGATGATTGCCAAAAACACCACTAGTGCTGCCATCACGCCGTGGACCGACTGTTGCCGGGTAGTCCTGGCGGCCTGGTTCATGGCCGCACCGGCCCATGCCGCCGACCCGAGCCCCCCCATGGACAATCGCCTCTACGGGTGGGTGCTGGGATTGGTCGTTTTCCTGACAGCCATGTTGCTTGCTTACCTGCAGCAGACTCGGATGGTCAAACGCCAGACCGCCGAGCTGCGGCGCGAACTGTTTGAGCGCCAGGTGGCGGAAAAAGAGTTGCTGGCCTCGGATCGAAAACTGCGGCAGTCCCTGGCGGAAAAGGAGTCCCTGCTCAAGGAGATCCACCACCGGGTGAAGAACAACCTGCAGATCGTCTCCAGCCTGCTATACCTGCAGGAGGAGCGGATGGCTGATCCCGAGGGCGTGGAAATGCTTCGGGAAAGCCAAAACCGGGTCAAATCCATGGCCTTGATTCACGAGCAGCTCTATGGATCCGTTGATCTGGCAAAAATTGATTGCGGACGCTACATTCGGGGGCTGACCGCCAACCTGTTCGATGCCTATGGCGTCGATCCGACCCGCATCCGGCTTCAGGTCCAGGCCGATGACATTTTCCTGGGAGTGGACACGGCCGTGCCGTGCGGACTGATCATCAACGAGCTGGTGTCCAACGCCCTCAAGCATGCTTTTTTACCTGGCAACGGCGGAGCGATTGACATTCGCATTCGAAATCTAAGGGCCGGCCGGGTGGAGATCGTGGTCGCCGACAACGGGACCGGTCTGGTTTATCCAACGGAGAAGGCCGAGAGGCAATCGCTGGGCCTCAGGCTCGTCGACACGCTGATTCACCAACTGGGGGGGGCGCTGGCCTGCGAAACACAAAACGGAACCTGCTTCAGGATCCGCCTGAGCCTCCCTGAAAAACCCAGAAAGGAGTCCTGACATGACACCGGCGTCCATACTGGTGGTGGAAGACGAAGGCATTGTGGCGCAGGAAATCAAAAGCCGCCTGGAAAAGACCGGATACACGGTCTGTGCCGTGGCGGGCGACGGCGAAACAGCGCTGGCCCATGCCGGGACGATGCAGCCGGATCTGGTGCTCATGGACATCCGCCTCAAAGGCGCCATGGACGGCATTGAGGCCGCTGGACTGATCCGCAAGCGCTTCAACCTTCCGGTCGTCTTTCTGACCGCCTTTACCGACAACGCCACCCTGGAACGGGCCACGGGAATGGAACCCTTCGGCTACGTGGTCAAACCCTTTGAGACCCGCAGCCTGATGGTTTCCATCGAAGTTGCCCTGCACCGCCACCGCAGTGAATCCGAACGGATCTACCGTGAAAAACTCCAGGCGGTCCTCGAAACCGCCGGTGCGATCTGCCACGAGTTAAACCAGCCCATGATGGCCATCTTCGGCCTCACGGAACTGCTCATGGGAAACCTTGACCAGCAGGATCCCCTCTATTCCAAAATGGAGAAGATCAACTCCCAGGTGGCGCGTATGGCCGCCATTACCCAAAAGTTGATGGGGATTGCCCGCTACGAGACCAAGAGTTATATCCATGGGGCGCGCATCGTGGATTTGGAAAAAGCGTCTCTGGCGCTTGACTGAACCGCGCCCGGCCCACGTCCCCCGCGACCCCGCTCACGGCGGGACCACCCGGTAGTAAAGCATACCGATGTATTCGTGAAGCGCATTGGCGGAGGCATGCAGGGTGCCGGCAAGGGGCAGCAGGTGCAGCCAGGTATAAGCCCTGTCTCTGGAACCCATGTAGTAAGCTGGAAACGGGGTAACCCGCATCCCGGCGGCCTCGAAGGCCATTTGGGCCCGTTTCAGGTGATAGGCTGCGGTAATGAGGATGGGCCTGGAGAAACCCTGCTGACGGCATATGACCGTTGTGAGCCGCGCGTTCTGCGCCGTGTCCAGGGCCCGGTCTTCGATAATGATCCGATTTTCAGGAACGCCCAGATCCACCAACCATCGTTTGACCACCGGCGCTTCGGTGATCGGGTCGTCCGCCGGCATTGCGCCGCCGGAGACAATGATGGGCAGTTCCAGGCGCTGATAAAGCCGGACGGCGGTGACGATCCGGCCCATCATCAGTGGGGACGGCACCGCCGTTCCGGTCAGGTCCGGCACACCCTCGATAATCCCGCCCCCCAAGAGGATGATCACGTCCCCCGACGGATGCTGGGGAATCGAAACGTCCGCTTCCAACCCCCGCATGAGATAGTCGGCGGTGGGCGCAATGGAGAGCGCCCAGAGCATCACCCCCAGCACCAAATTGGCCACGCCCAATCGCAACTGGTTGCGGTAAAGCAACACGAGTGCAACGATAATGATGGCCAGGATGAAAATGCCCGGGGGCAGGATAAACGGGGTGATGGCTTTCTTCAGCACAAACAGATTCATTTTGAAACCCGTCTAGCCGCAACGGTGAGCACTGCGCCGAACAGTGGCTTGGCCCCGGGGTGCCCCACCGGCACAACCCAGCCGGCTGGGTGCATCGGCGGCCGAAGGGTTCCGATATCTCCACACAGAACCCTAAAACACGCGGATGATCTCTGCCGGATGGTCCACCACCTCACCGATGACGGAAGCATGCTCCACCCCTTCGCTGTGCAGGTGTGCCACCAGGCCGGCGGCCGAAGCCGGCGCCACCGCAATGCACAGCCCGCCGGATGTCTGGGGATCATAGAGGATATCCTGCATGGCCTTATCGAGACCATCATCCATGTCCACCATCGACGCGCGGAAACTCCGGTTCTTGTGAGCGCCTGCCGGCACGATGCCCATGGCCGCGAAACCCAAGGCCACATCGATGATGGGGATTTTTTTCAGCGTCAACTTCAACCCGAGTCCGGTTCCCTGAATCATTTCGGCCAGGTGACCAATGAGCCCAAAGCCGGTGATATCCGTGCAGGCATGCACCGGGTAGCGCCGCATCACCGTTGCGGCAGTACGGTTCAGGGACGCCATGATGGCCGTGACCTGGCGGGTGATCTCCCCCGAGGCCAGGTTGCCTTTGATGGCCGTGTTGACGATTCCGGTTCCCAGTGGTTTGGTGAGCACCAGACAGTCGCCCAGGTGAAGCCCCTGTTTGGTCAAAATCTGCTGGGGATGGATGAAACCGGTCACGGCAAGACCATACTTGAGCTCTTCATCCTCGACGCTGTGACCGCCCAGCAGCACCGCACCGGCCTCCCTGACCTTGTCGATCCCCCCCTGGATTACCGCTCGCAGTATGGAAAGATCCATGCGACTCAGGGGAAAACCAACTATATTCATGGCTGTTTTGGGTTCACCGCCCATGGCATAGACATCACTCAAGGCGTTGGCGGCGGCGATCTGTCCGAACCAGTAAGGATCGTCCACCACCGGGGTGAAAAAGTCAACCGTCTGAATCAGGGCCAGATCATCGGAAACCCGGTAAACCCCGGCGTCATCCATCCGGGAAAGACCCACCAGCACCTGCGGGTCGGTTGGAAAATCGAGCCCGCACAACGCTTTCTCCAGGTCCCCTGGAGGTAGTTTGGACGCTCAGCCTGCCCCTTTTACGGTTTCGGTCAGACGCGGGGGGGTCTGCGCAACACATTTTGGGTCCAAGGAGACGCTCCCAGCAGAAGGAGTTGAAGGAGATCAAGCGGTTGACCGATTCACTGTAAGGGGCTCGCGCACAACCACGGCCGGCGACCCAGATGATATTGGTAATACCATTGAGCACCCCGAAACCCTTTACTCAATCCCGCTGACACAGTTCCACCAGCACGCCATTGGTGGCCTTGGGATGTAAAAAGGCGATTTTGGCCCCGCCGGCACCAACTCTAGGCTCTTGATCGATCAACTGAACACCTTTGGCCTTGAGTTCGGCCAAGGCCGCATCAATGTTGTCGACCCTGAAAGCCACATGCTGAATGCCCTGGCCCCGCTTTTCGATATACTTGGCCACCGGACCATCCGGAGCGGTCGATTCCAGCAACTCGACTTCACTCTCGCCCACGGGGAAGAAAGCGGTCGTGACTTTTTGCTCGGCAACGGTTTCGGTCCCTTCAAAATCGAGCCCCAGGACACCGGACCAGAACGCTTTGCCGCCGGCGATGCTGTTCACCGCAATCCCCAAATGATCGATCTTCAAAATTTTCATCGTTGGTACCTCCGGTTAGGTGCGCAGGGGATGAGCCAAAACCGACCCAGGCGCTATTGATAGTGTTGCATCACGCGTTTGAACCCCGGCAGCGCGTTGACGATGGTTCGGTCGTCAACGCAAAAGGCGATGCGAAAATGGCCGGGGCCCGCAAAGCCGCTGCCTGGAACCACCAGAATCCGTTCCTTTTGAAGCGCTTTGACAAATTCCACATCATCGGGGATCGGCGTGCGCGGGAACAGGTAAAAGGCCCCTTGCGGGATGATAAAATCGTAGCCCGCAGCGCCAAGGCCGTCACAGAGCAGATCCCGCTTGCGCTTGTATTCACCGATGTCCACACTGATCCCCTGCATACAGGAGACCACACGCTGCATCAAGGCCGGTGCATTGACAAACCCCAGAATTCGATTGGTCAGCGCCATACCGGCCATCACTTCCTTTTTATGGGTGGCGGCGGGGTTCACGGCCGCAAAGCCAATGCGCTCACCGGGTATGGAGAGATCTTTGGAATAGGAGGTGGCGATGATGGCCTGATCGCAGCTTTGAAAAATGGAGGGAACCGCCAGGTCGTCGTAAACAATTTTGCGGTAGGGTTCATCCGAAACCAGATAGATGGTGCGACCGAAATCACGGCTGCGCTGTTCGATCAATCGACCAAGGTCGTCCAGACTGGCCTGGTCGTAAATCCGGCCGGTGGGGTTGTTGGGGGAATTGATCAGCACCAGCTTGGTTTTGGCGGTGATGGCCTGATCCAGCGCCTCCAGGTCCAGACTGAAGTCCGGACGGGTGCGGGCCATTTTGAGCAGCCCCCCATGATTGTCGGCGTAGAAGCGATACTCGACAAAGCAGGGTGCCGGTGTCAACACCTCGTCACCCGGGTCCAGCAGGGCCTTGAAGATGACGTTGAGGGCACCGGCAGCCCCACAGGTCATGATGATCTCATCGCTGGTAATGGCGACGCCCTGTTCTTTGGCCAGGTAATCGGCAATGGAAACGCACACCTGCGGGTAGCCGGACTGGGGCATATAGCAGTGGTCGCCGACCCCGCACGAATCCACCGTATCGCGCAGGATCTGGTTGAAGGGGTCCGGCGGCGGCAGGTTGGGATTGCCCAGGCTGAAATCAAAGACCCGCTCCACACCGTGTTCGGCCTTGAGCCTGGCACCCGCTTCAAACATCTGGCGAATCCAGGAAGATTGGGTTATCATGTCGTTGATCTTGCGTGAAACGGTCATGGTTGCTTATCTCCTGTTCCTGCGGTGATTGCCGGGCACCGACCGCCGGGGCACCCTGACCGGCAACTCGGCTCAATAGCGACTTATTGAGATCTTGAAAAAAATTCAAGGGATAATTTCAAACCTTTACTGCCGCAAGAGCGAAGAATGCCGCCGGGTGGACACCATCGACGGTGCCCCCATCGAAATCAACACCCACTACCTGGATGCCGAATTGAAAATTCTCACCGGCCTGATCGAGCCCCATTTTTACGCCGGTTACTCCGGGGGCCGCAAAGCCATCCTGCCGGGAATCGCCAGCTTTGAGACCATGAAATTCATGCAC
>JAWOIA010000238.1:0-12361 GCA_046484885.1 Desulfosarcina sp.
TAAGGACGAAGCGACGGCCCTGATCGTCGGTCAGCCGGAAATTCTGATCTCGCTCACTGGGCAGGCTTTCGGCGCGGGTGTTTACCCGGAACAGATCCCTGGCCACAGCAATCGCCTGGCGTTCACTAAAACGGGGGGCCTGTCTGAACAGATTCGACATCGAGTGCAATTCACCTTTCGTGAAAATTGTCGGTAACGCCTGCGGTGCTACCTGGCCCACCGACTTTGTATGGAAACTGGCCTCGCTCACACCCGGACCTGGCTGAGCCCAGGGCCCTACGTACCCGCGATACGTACACCATGGGATGGTGGAATAAAAGAAAATGCTCATGGGGTCGAAAAACGAGGCTCACCGATTGGAGTCGCAGACCGCTTTCCCAGGGCTGCGCGTAATTGCCCGGCTTGCATCGGTGCTTGGCATTGACTTTACATGCATTCTCCCTTAGCCTGACGCTAACTCTTTAATGACTTTGAAGTAATTTCAGCCTAGGTCGGGTGTGCGATCCGGAACCCGATTGAAAATTGCGAGAACCCCGGAAACCGCGTGTTCCACCCCAGCGCTGCCGTTTTACGATCCGTACCCCAGGGAGGTGCCGATGACCAAAAAAAGAAGCAAACCAGTGAGTTTTGACGCCATGGTCAAATTTTTCATGCACAACTACAACATCCCCACCAAGCGGGACATCGACCGCCTCAACCAACGACTCGACCACATTGAGAAGCTGCTCCACGCATTACCCACTCGAAATCGGCGCACTAGCGGAAAAGTCGCAGGCGCCTATCCCAAAAGCGCCACGGAAACCGTTCTGAATCTCATCAAAAGCAATAGCGGCGGAATTGCAATCGCAGCGATCCGGCTGCAGACTGGATACGACGACAAAAAACTGCGCAACATTCTTTTCCGCTTGAACAAGCTGGGAAAAATTCTCAGGGTCAACCGCGGCCACTACCAGGCCGTTGAATAGCCCGTGGCATTCAGGCCCATCGATCCAGCAACCGAGCACAGGAGATCGTTAACGAGATGAAAGCAGACCTGAACAACCCCGGTATCGATGCCGGAACCCGGCTGGGTGGATACACCGTCAACCAAGCGTCCTACCTCACCGGCATCCAGTCCTGGCTCTACCAGTTGACCCACGACGGAACTGGTGCCCGGCACATCCATATCAGCAATACGGATCGGGAGAACACCTTCGGGGTGGCCCTCAAAACAGTTCCGTCAGACGCCACCGGCGTGGCCCACATCCTGGAGCATACGGTTCTGTGCGGTTCTGAGCGCTTTCCGGTGCGGGACCCCTTCTTTTCCATGCTCAAGCGCAGCCTCTCGACGTTCATGAATGCCTTTACCGCCTCGGACTGGACCATGTACCCCTTCGCCACCCAGAACCGCAAAGACTACTATAACCTGATGGACGTGTACCTGGACGCGGTCTTTTTCCCCATTATCGCTGAATTGAGTTTCAAGCAGGAGGGGCATCGCCTGGAACTGGCGGGCGATGGGCCGGATGCACGCCTGGTTTACAAGGGGATCGTCTACAACGAGATGAAAGGCGCCATGTCGTCTCCGGACCAGGTCATGGGCCGATCCATTCTCAATGCCCTCTACCCGGACACGACCTACCGCTTCAATTCCGGCGGTGACCCAACGGTCATTCCGTGCCTGACCTATCACCAGCTGAAGGCTTTTCATGCCCGTCACTACCACCCCAGCAATGCCTTCTTCTACACTTACGGCGATCTGACCCTGAAGGACCATCTCGCCTTCATCGAGGAGCGGGTGCTGGGCCGCTTTTCGCGCATCGATCCGCAAACCGAGGTTCCCCCGCAACCCCGCTGGTCAACGCCCAGGGTGGTCGACTATCCCTACCCCCTGGACCCCGCTGAGGACCCTTCCAAAAAATACCAGGCCTGTGTGGCGTGGCTGCTTTGCGATGTGCGGGATGCGTACGAAGTGCTGGTACTGGCCGTACTGGAGAAGATCCTTATCGGCAATTCCGCTTCGCCCCTGCGCCGGGCACTGGTGGAGAGCCAGCTGGGCACGGCCCTCTCCGACGGCACCGGATTCGACGCCGAAAACCGGGACACATTGTTTGCGGTGGGCCTAAAGGATGTTCTCGAATCGGACGCCCCAAAAATCGAGGCCATCGTCTTTGATGCGCTCAGGCGCCTGGCCGATGGCGGGATTGATCCCGAACTGATCGAATCGGCCGTTCACCAGATCGAATTTCACCGCAAAGAGGTGACCAACACACCCTACCCCCATGGCATCAAACTGCTGGTCGGCGTCTCGGCCGGCTGGCTGCACGGGGCCGATCCGGAGCGCATTCTGCAGCTGGATTCAGATTTGAGCCGACTGAGAAGGGCCCTGGCCGACGGTCGGTTTCTGGAGGACAAAATCCGGCACTATTTTCTGGACAACCCCCACCGGGTCCGCTTCACCCTGACCCCGGATCAGGAGATGGCCGCAGAGGAGAACCGGCGGGTGGCCGATGAACTGGCCCGGCAGCTGGCCGGCATGGACGACGACGCCCTGGCGCACATCCGCAACGACGCAGCCGCCCTGGAAAAGCTTCAGGAGACCCACGAAGACCTGGAGTCCCTGCCGACCCTTGAGCGCGAGGACATTCCCCCCAGCGTGGTGTGCATCGACCCCACCCCGGGGACCTTTGCGCCGCCGGTTTGGAGCTACGATCAGCCCACATCCGGCATCTTCTATTTTTCGGGAGCCCTCGGCGCCGGTAGCATTGACCGCCAGCTGCTGCCCCTGGTGCCCTTTTTCTGTTATGCCGCTTCGAAAATCGGCACGACCGCCTGCGACTATGCCCGCATGGCCCGCCGCATCGATCTCTTCACCGGCGGGGTCGGGTTTTCAGCCAATGCCCGAACCCGCTTCGACCACGACGGCAGCTGCCTGCCCCTGATCGCATTCAGCGCCAACTGTTTGAACCGCAATCAGGACCGGATGTTCGAAATTGTTCACGAACTGGCCACGCAAATCGATTTTTCCGACCACACCCGACTGCGCCAGCTGGTTTTGGAGTACCGGGCCGGACTCGAGGCCGCCGTGGTGCACAACGGTCATCGCCTGGCGATCTCCCTTGCTTCGCGCAACTTTTCCCCGGCCAATCATCTCCAGGAGTTGTGGGGCGGGGTCCACCAGCTGCACACCCTCAAAGCGGTGGCGGCTCAGACCGATACAAACGGCATGAGCCCATTGGCGGCCAATCTGCAGGCCATTGCCAAGACGCTTTTCCGCCGCGACAATGTCGAGCTGGCGCTGATCGGGGAGCCGGCGATGCTGGATCAGGCTCCCCAACCCGTTGCCAACCTGACCGCTGCACTGGCAGCCGCTGCCGGCGATGGCTTCGCGCCGCCCCGGGTCAATGTGACACCGGACCTGCCCCTGGAGGGGTGGAGCACCTCCACGGCCGTTTCCTTCGTGGCCCAGACGGTTGCAACCGTCCGCCTGAATCACCCGGACAGCCCCGCCCTGGCGGTGATCGCCAAAATGCTGCGCTCGCTCTACCTGCACCGCGAGATCCGGGAAAAGGGCGGCGCCTACGGCGGGTTTGCCCTTTACAACGCCGAAGATGGGCTGTTCAGCTTCGCCTCCTACCGCGACCCGCACATCGTTGCGACCCTCACCGTCTTTAACGCGGCGTCCGATTTCATCCGCTCGGGACGGTTTTCCGAAGCCGATGTCAAGGAGGCCATCCTTCAGGTCTGCTCGGAAATCGACAAGCCTGACCCACCTGGCCCCGCCGCTCGCAAGGCTTTCTTTCGGCAGATCGTCGGACTTTCCGACGCCATGCGCCTGCGGCACAAAACGGAGCTGTTGAAATTGGACCGCGCCGCGGTAGTGGAAACCGCCGGACGCTATTTCGGCCAACCCCGACCCGAAAAAGCGGTGGCCGTCATCTCGAGCCGCGACCGGCTGTTGGCAGCCAATGAAGAATTGGTCCCCAATCGTCTCTGCCTGCACGCCATCTAAGTGGTCGCGGGCACAAACACAGCGGCCACTTAGATCATAAACCCGTTGAATTGAAACTGTCGCAGGAAAAAGCGCCAGCGCGTCATCTCAAGGCCCGCGTGACCCGTGCGCCCAGCGATCGTACCGGCATCGTTGGCTGGGTCTTGCATGAAAAAAGGGAGGCGGCACCAAAGCCGCCCCCCCCCCTTTTTAGCCGCCGATCAAAGCCGACGGGTCGCCGAACTACCCCATGGCGGCCAGGTTGACCATGGACTCCCTCAGAATCCCGTCGGCGGCCTGGTGATGGTCAAAGCGGTAGGTCCCCTGTTCCAGTTCGGTCTGAATCCGTAAAACCAGCGACTCACGGACATCCGGGACATCGGCCATGGCCCGTTGAACATCGGCGATCCAACGCCCGCGCTCAGTGAGCGCCACCCGGTCCTGCTGGGGAGTGCGGGCAGCGGGTGGGTCAGCTTGGGTCGCTTGCGGGGGTTTTTCCTGCATCTGCGCAGCCTGATACACATTGAGTCTGGTTTGTAGGTCGCTGCCGTTGATTTTCATAATGGTCACTCCTTGTTTAGATCTGGTAGTACCATTATTGGCCGTTAGCGCCAAAAACAATAGGTTTTTTTTTCAAAAACCATCACACCCGCGCCGGCCCGACCCTAAATCCGCTCCGACGGCCGCCTGCGCTAGAGTGGCCGAGGTCCTGCCGCCTAAAAAGCGTCCCTCCAGAGGGCACTAAAAATAATTTGCAGAATCGACGCCGATACCCTAATACCTGATCAGAAACCGGCAACCATTTCAAACCGAAGGTGATCCCCATGACCGTTATTCCCCCAAGCACAGTGACCCGAGACTCCCACGAAAACGAGTTTATCCAGGCCGTCACCGACGTCATGACCAGCATCGGGCCGGTGCTCGACAAACAAGTCGAATACCGACGTCACGCCATTGCCGATCGGATGGTGGAGCCCGAACGCATCATTACCTTTCGGGTACCCTGGATCGATGACATGGGCATGGTTCAGGTCAACCGGGGATTCAGGGTGGAGATGAACAGCGCCATCGGCCCATATAAAGGTGGGCTGCGCTTTCACCCGTCGGTCAACCAGAGCATTTTGAAATTTCTGGCCTTCGAGCACGTTTTCAAGAACGCCCTGACCACGCTGCCGCTGGGCGGGGGCGCCGGAGGTACGGACTTTGAGCCCAAGGGCAGATCCGACGCTGAAGTGATGCGTTTCTGCCAAAGCTTCATGGCCGAACTGTTCCGCCATATCGGAGCCGATACGGATGTGCCCGAAGGGGACATCGGCGTCGGTGCACGCGAGATCGGCTATTTGTTCGGCATGTATCGGAAATTGAGCAATCAGTTCACCGGCGTTCTGACGGGCAAGGGCCTGGGCTGGGGCGGCAGCCTGATTCGACCCGAAGCGGCCGGATTCGGTTGCGTCTATTTTGCCGCCCAGATGCTGACCACCCGCAATGACAGTCTCGCCGCAAAAACCTGTCTGGTGTCCGGGTCCGGCAATGTGGCCCAGGCCACCACCCACAAACTGATAGAAATGGGGGCCAAGGTCGTGACCCTCTCGGACTCATCCGGGCATATCTACGACGAACAGGGAATTGACGCCCACAAGCTGACATTCGTCAAGCGGCTGAAAAACGTCCGGCGGGGCCGAATCAGAGAGTATATCGACCAATTCCCACAAGCCGTTTTTACACCGGCGGTGCCCGGCCAAACCGCCAATCCCCTCTGGCGCCACCGTGCCCACTGCGTCTTTCCCTGCGCCACCCAGAATGAAATCGACAAGCAGGACGCTTACCACCTGATCAACAACAACGTTAAGCTGGTGTGCGAAGGCGCCAGCATGCCCTGCAGCACCGAGGCCCGGGACATCTTCATTGACAAGGGGATTCTGTACGCACCCAGCAAGGCGGCCAACGCCGGCGGAGTCGCTGTATCCGGCCTGGAAATGACCCAGAACAGCATCCGTTTGAGCTGGTTGGGTGATGAGGTCGACCGCCGGCTGAAGATCATTATGCAAGGAATCCACGATACCTGTCTGGCCGCGGCCGATGCCCACGGCCAGCCGGGAAATTACTTCGTGGGCGCCAACATCGCCGGTTTTATCAAGGTCGCCGATGCCATGCTGGATCAGGGTGTTATTTAGTGCCCATCCATAAACGGTTATTTCGCCCGATATCTTCGTTATGCTCAAAATTTTATCCTCGGAGTATCAACTATATGCCTGTGGTAAAATTTTTTGCATGCCTTGATCTCGACCAAAATTCCTCGTTTCTGGATGGGCACTATTTAGAACTGATAATGGAAAAACCGGCGCAACGATGCCGGCGCCGCCTTGAAGCGGCGGCGGCCAATGCTTACAGTTGCGCAAGTCAAGCATCAGTGGCGCCTTCGATGTTCCGGGCACCATCAACCCTATGTTTAACCCATAACCATCGCCAACCATGGCGGTGAGTGTCGAGAGGAGCGATTCATGATCAGTGAAAAAATGACCCAGGCGTTGAATGAACAGGTCAATCGAGAGATGTATTCGGCCTATCTTTATTTGGCCATGTCCACCCATTGCAGCCAGACCGGTTTCAAGGGCTTTGCCAACTGGTTCATGGTGCAATACCATGAAGAGATGTTTCACACCATGAAGATCTACGAATACATCCAACGGCAGGGGGCAGCGGTGAAACTGGGCCCCATCCAGGCACCACCGGCCACCTTTGAATCTCCCACGGCCATGTTCACCCAAACTCTGGCGCACGAGCAGTATATTACCCGTTCCATCAATGAGCTCATGGAACTGGCCATTGGGGAAAAGGACCACGCCTCCCAGATCTTTCTGGAGTGGTATGTCACCGAGCAGGTGGAAGAGGAGGAGAACGACAACGACATTATCGCTCAGCTCAGATTCATCCAGGACAATCCCCAGGGATTGATGATGCTGGACAGGGAATTGGGCGCACGCGCAACTTCGGTTCCCACCGATTTCAGCAAGGGCGTTGGGGCCGCCTGAGCCTTGAGCGGCTCGTTGTGCTCTTTTTTTTAAACTGATATAGTATACCGTCTTTAGGGGTTGGTTTTTTCATCTGGAGACGGTATTTTTTAGGGTCGCGGCAATAAATAATTCCACAATATGGCGCCGGATTTTGGTTCGACACCCAGGCACATTCGTCGGCGCATATCGGGATATGTGGCGGCGGATGTAACGCCGGTGGCGGGCCAACAGACAAGCAAGATGTGGAATTATTTTTTTCCGAGGCCCTTATGCGAGCCCGAATCAGACCCATACTGTGCATAGCCGCGGTCCTGTTGACCGTGGCTGGCATCCTTATCTGCGCGACCCTGATCTGGATCCAATCCAACTGGGCATTGGAGTGGGTGCAGTCACGGATCAACCCGCTGATTCCCGGCACTCTGACCATCGAGGGTCACCGCCTCTCACCGCTGAAGGCGGCCCTGGAAATTCACGGCGTGGAACTGCTCGATCCCCACGGAGCGGCCCTGGCGGGGTTTGCCCGCTTTTACGCCCAACTGGACTGGCGGGCCCTGCTGAAACGGGAGATCCGCCTCAGCGCCGTGCAGCTTGACAGACCGTGGGCCGACCTGCGTGTTGACGAGTCCGGCGGCCTGAACCTGCTGACCGCCGTGGTGCCACCCGGCCGTGAAGCGCAAACCGGGGCGGTGTCCGAGAAAGACAGCCCCCCCTTTAACGTCGTTCTTGAATCGTTTCACCTGAACGAGGGGCGGTTCACCCTCACACCCGCGGACCCCGCCACCCACCTGGAAATCAACGGTATCGCCCTGGCTGCCGACGGGGATCTCCAGACCCGACGCGGCAGCCTGCATCTGACGCTGGCCGAAATCCACTTCAGCAGTGCCAACATCCGACCGCAACCGACCCGCATCGTCCTGGAAGCCCACCTCGACGGTGACCACCTGCATCTACCCCAGCTGTCGGCGACCTCCGGCCCGACCATGGTGACGATCTCCGCTTCAGCCGGCGATCTGAGTACCACGCCCAGATTGAACGGCACATTGGCTATAGACAGCCAGCTGACCGAATTGCAATCGATCTTCAATTTGGGCCCTGGCTTCAGCGGTCCCGTCAGGGCCCGACTGACCCTGGATGGAACCGCGGCCAACCCTGACCTGGAATTGACCCTCGCCCTCGAGGACGGCCATATTGCCGGGCAGCCGGTTGACCGCGGCGATCTGTCGGTTCAGCTGCGCGATCGAGAACTGTCCATTGATCATGCGGCCTTTCACTTGGCGGGCGGTGCAGCCATTCTCAAGGGCAGGATCGACCTGCGCGGGGCCTTTCCAACCGGTTTTCTCACCCCACCGCAAGATCTGAACGCCATCGCCTACGACCTCACCCTGGAACAGCAGATCCCGGAGCTGAAACCGTGGCTGGAGCCGCTGGCCGCGATCAGCGGTTCCCTGACCGGACGGGCCGCGGCAACCGGCCGGGGCGTCATGCCGTCCGATCTCTCTGTCGGGCTGACCCTGGACGGGTCGTTGCGGCGCCTGCTGGCCGCCGGAATGGATCGTGCCGTCGATGGCGAGGTCCGCCTGGCGGCTCAAATCGACCAGGGCCGGATTTGGCTTCAGCGGTTCACCGTCGCAGCCGACGGCCTTGAACTGAGCGCCGACGGCCGTTTCGGTATGCACGATCGGACCCTTGCCGGCAGCTTGTCAGCGTCGGCGCAAGATCTCTCCAGAATTCTGGCCCTAGTGGGGGTGTCCTCCCTGCAAGGCGCCTGCACAGCGGCCCTGAGCGTGGACGGTTCCCTGAACCAGCCTCAATTCTCGCTAAACGTGACCGCCAGCGACCTCGCATTCGACGCCTATTCCCTTGGGAACCTGTCGCTGGACGCCGTGATGGACCATTCCGGCCGGATAGACCTCAACGACGTCAATCTGCAGAACCAGGGTTCACGAATCCATGGAGATGGTCGCCTGCGCCTGCTGCCGGACGGCAAGGGTATCGACGTCGACTTTGACAACACCGTGCGCCTGACCCTGGAAACCGTCTCTGCGGCTGATTTCATGGCAACACCGCCGCTGGATGGCACTCTCGACGGCCACCTGCGGGTAAACGGACCGTTGGGATTGCTGCAGGGCGAGCTTATTCTTGACGGCAGCCGGATCGCTCTGACCGGAATGACCCTGGGCGACATCGGGGCCCGCATGCGACTCAAGGACGGCGCCCTGCATGTGGACCGCCTGGACCTGCGCAACCAGCACTCCCGACTCACCGCCACCGGTCGCGTTGAGTTGCTGGCCCCCGGGACCCACCGACTAAGCGCGGACCCACGCGTAGACCTCAGCATCGATTCGGACCACTTTGACCCGGGGGATTTCATCGATGACATAAGCGGCGCCTTTACGCTCACCGGCATGCTGACGGGCAGCGTGGAAAACCCCCGCGGTCGGGTTAGCCTCACCGCAAAGCGTGCCAGCCTGGCCGGCCAGCAGGTGGCGCGCCTGCTGCTCGAAGCCCGTTTCCAAGAGCGGCGCCTCTGGCTCGACCGGTTCGTGGCGACCCTAGCCCCCGGAGAAGAGATCACCGGGGGCGGCTGGGTCGGACTGGACAGGACCATCGACCTGCACCTGCAATCGGATGGCATCACCACCCCCCACATTTCAAGGCTGGATGAATTCTTCCCCGGGCAGGGCAGCCTGCGTTTTGGCGTCACCGCCCAGGGGCGCATGGACAACCCGGATGCCCAGGGCCATCTGACCATTTCGGACATGCGCATCCGTGATGAAGCCTTGAGCGATGTCCATCTCACCGTCACCCTCGACGACATGCGGGCCAGGGTTACCGGCAACCTCAACTTTGAGGTGGATGCCCACTATGACCTGCGCGGGGGCGATTTCGATCTGCGACTGCTGTTTGACCGCACCCAAACCGCCGCTTATTGGAAGGCCGCCGGAATACCGGATCTAAACGCCACACTGACCGGCCGCGTCCAGGCCGCCGGCAACATCGGGGACCCGGCCAATGCCTCGGTCAACCTGGACCTGACCGCTCTTGACCTGCATTTCAAAGAGACCCGCCTGCTCCACTCCGACCGAATTTCACTGCAGTTGAACCACAGGCAACTCGCCATTTCGGAATTCGAGGTGGCGGTGCTCTCGGCCGGATCCCTCCGCCTCACGGGAGATGTCACCGCCGACGGCCGGGTAAACCTGGCCGTCGACGGTTCGATTCCGCTGGCAGCGGCAGCCCCCTTCAGCGACGAGCTGGCCGACGCCACCGGTTTGGTCCATATTACGGCTGCGGCTTCAGGTGACGTTGCCGATCCCCAAATCAGCGCCCGAATCGATTTGGAAGCAATCGGTATGACCGTTCCCGGACTGGTTCAGCGCCTCGACGATCTCAACGGCCGCATTCACCTGACGACCGACACCGTCCACATCGAGACCGTGAAAGGCATGCTGGACACCGGCTCCTTCAGCCTGTCCGGCACCGTGCGACATGAACAGCTGGCACTGCAGCGGGTCGACCTGGCCTTGACGGCACGGTCACTGCCACTGAGCATTCCCGACACCCTTGAACTGCTGCTCAATGGCGACCTGGCCATCAGCGGCGACCGCCACGCGATTGATGCCCGGGGCGAATTGATGCTGCTCGAGGGCCTTTACTATCGGGATGTCAACATCAGCCTGCTGCAAATGGCCACCACCCGCCAACGGGCCGTCGCCCCGCCATCCCAACCCCTCTCCATCCCCTGGGTCGATCGGATCAATCTGGACATCAGCGTCGGACATCGGCAGCCCTTTTTGGTGCACAACAACCTGGCGTATTTGGAGATCAGCCCGGATCTGCGAGTCGGCGGCACGTTGGACAACCCCATCGTCAGCGGTCGTGCCCAAGTGAGGAGCGGATCAGTCACCTTCCAAAGAAAAACCTTCGACGTCAAACGGGGAGTGATCGATTTCGTCAACCCTTACCGCACGGAAGCCGCGATCGATATTGAAAGTGAAACGACCGTTCGGGCCTGGACGATCCGACTGGCCATCAAAGGCACCCCGGACAACCTGGATCTGCAGCTTTCATCGGTCCCGCAGGAGAGCGATTCGGATATCCTCGCTCTGATTCTGTTCGGCCGGACCGGCCGGGAACTTGCCGGCGGCAGTACCGGCACCCAGAGAACCACCGGGCAGATCATGGCCGAGATGATTGCCGACACGTTTGGCGCGGACCTGAAAAGGACCACGGGGATCGATATTCTGGAAGTCGATGCCAATGGCGACGGTGAAGGCGCCGAAGGAATTCAGGTGACGGTCGGCAAGCGCCTGTCTGATCGCATGACCGTCAAATACAGCGTTGGATCCCGGGATAGCGGCGAAGTCGTTCAACGCGCCATCACCGAATACAAACTGCTCGAAAACATCCTGGTCAGCGGCTTTCAGGACAGCAGAGGCATATACGGCTCGGAGATGGTGTTTCGGATCGAATTCAGGTGAAACTGCGGGTGCAACCAAGACATCGAAAAACACCGACCCGTCTGTGGGCCGTCGTGGCGGCATTGCTGTTGATCCCACAGACCCTGGCAGCGACCGGGCAACCGACCGCCACCGGCAACGGCACCGCTTTCTCCGCTGAAGCCGACACCGTGATTGCCGATGTCCAGGTCATCGTCGATGGCCTGCCGGACCCGCAGGGGCGCTTGAGCGCCATGGCCCAAAGCCTGATCCGGATTCGCCCCGGAGACCCTTTCAGTCCAGCTCCCATTGAAGCATCCATCGAGGCCCTGGACCTGAGCCGACGTTTTGCAGCGGTGCACGTGGATTCAATCCCCGGTCCCCGCGGGGAGACACTGATCTTCACTGTTACTCCCCATGAGACGGTCAAGGACATCCGTATCCGGGGCAAATATCCGCTTTTCGAAAGCGATATTCTCAACCAGATGACGCTCTACCCGGGTACCCCCTTTAGCCGGACGGACCTTTCCGATCAGGCTGAGGCGATCGTGCGGCGCTACCAAAGGGAAGGGTATATCGACCCCCAGGTATCGATAACGACCCAAAGAGCGCCGCAGGAAGACCTGGCCGTCATCCTGGTAGAGATTGACAAAGGTCCCCACTATCGCCTCCGGACACTAACGATCGAGGGCAATCAGGGTATCGATTCGCACGCGCTGAAACGACGGATGCGGGTCTGGAGAGCCGCCTGGCTTCCCGGCTTCGGTCGCTTCAGCGAATACCGGCTCAGACAGGACCTGGACCGGCTGTTAACCTTCTACCGCAAAAATGGATTCGCCGATGCCGAGCTGTCATACCGCATCGCTGTGTCCGCAGACCCGCAACAGGTGGATGTTACCGTGCAAGTCCGCGAAGGGCCGCAGTACCGGGTCTCGTTT
>JAWOIA010000035.1:0-20680 GCA_046484885.1 Desulfosarcina sp.
GCCGTGGGGCTGTCCACCGGGCGCCGGGGGGCGAGTTGCAGAATTGAGGGGGTTGATGGATCGGTGCTGCAGGTTTGCATTGGCTTCCTTTATGCGGGTCTGAATGAAACGATGGTCCTGACCGGACGCAGTCAACCGTTGCCGGGGATGCTTAACCCAATGCGGCGTCGATGGCGCCCATGATGGTAAAGTCCTCGAAATCGCCCATGACTGTGGCGCTGTTGGGGCAAATCGCGGCGCAGGACCCGCATCCCTGGCAGGCGGCCGGGTCAACGGCCACCTCCCCGGATACCGGCTCGACAAAACGCGCCCCGTAGGGGCAGGCATCCAGACAGAGGTGACAACGCGAACAGATGGCCTGTCGCACCACGGCGCCGCTGCGCTGGGAGATCAGGGCCTGGTGGTTGAGCAGGCGCAGGGCGCGCAGGGCAGCGGCTTTTCCTTCGGCCACGGCCTCATCGGCGAACAGCGGTCCCCTGGCCAGACCGCAGACAAAAACGCCGGGGTTGATCGTATCCACCGGCCGCCACTTGGCATCGGCCTCCTGCACGAATCCGTCGGGGGTGACCGGGACTGAGACCATCCGGCACACATCGCCGACAGCCGAGGGCACCATGCCCACAGCCAGGGAGACCCAGTCCGCCTCGATGCAAACCGCCTCGCCCATGACCGGGTCAAAACCGTTGACGATCAACCGCTCGGCTTCGGTCCGCACCACCGGCGGCACCGCTTTCTCAAAAGGGATGAACCGGATTTTACGGGTACGGGCCTCGGCGTAGAGCGACTCGCTGCGACCCAGGGTCATGATGTCGCGGTAAAAGATCACGATATGGGCCTCGGGGAACTGCCGGCGCACCCGCAGGGCCGTCTGCAGGGCCTTGGTGCAACAGGTGCGGCTGCAGTAGTTGCGGGGCTCCTGGCGGGAGCCGGCGCACTGGATCATCACCACCGTCTTCAACGGATCGTCGCCAAAGTGCGCCGCCAGGGTTCGGCCCTCGAACTCGAAATGGCTCACCAGCCGCGGGTGGCGCCCCAATCCATAGGCGTCGCTGGTGGCCGTCGTGCCGCCGCTGGCGATAATAGCCGCCCCGAAGGCCAGGGGCCGCTGCCGACCCCCTTTCAGGAGCCAGCCGGCGAAATTTCCCGGCCGTCCCGACACGGCGCCCAACCTGGCCTCGGTGTGGATGGCGATGTGGGGGTGGGCTTCGGCCGTGGCCACGAGCGCTTCAATGGCGCGGCGTGGACGATCGTGCTGAATGTGGGCCCCGTTGCCTCCGATCCGGGCGCTTTTTTCCAGCAGGTCCACCGCGACCCCTTTTTCAGCCAGGGCGACGGCGGCACTGAGGCCGGCCGGGCCGGCCCCGATCACCAGGGCGCGCCGCTCGACCATCTGGGTGATTTCCCGCCGGGACCGCTTGTGCAGCCCACGCATCCATGCCGCCCGGATCGCTGCCAGCGCCACCCGGGTGGGGACCATGGCCGGCCCCGGACGAAGGCCGTGGCTGCTCAGATCCACCCATTCGAGCAAAGGGGCGCTGAAACCGGCTGCAGCGATGGTTTGCGCCAGCGCCGCCCGGTAGCCGCCGATATGATTGGATACGATCAGCAGCCGGTTGCCCGGGCCGGCCGCCAACAGCGCCGCCAGTTGCGGGGAGGGGTCCGTGTCAGCGACGATGGACCAGCGCTGCACAACATTCCGGCCGGCCCACTGTTCCAGTTCCTGCTGGATAACCGCCCAATCCATCTGGGGTCGGGTGACGGCGGCATTATCGAGCAGCAGGATCTGAACCCGGGGCTGCTGCTGGAAGCGATCGGCGGCCCGCTTTGCCGCTGCGTCGATTGGGTCGGCCCCGGCGGCGCGGCTTCCCAGGGCGGCTTTTTCCAGCACGGTCCATACCGCCGCATGGGCTCGCAGCACGGTTTCGCGAATGTTGTGCAGGCCCACTTCAGGGGCGATGGAAACCACCGCCCCCTGGTCGATCCGGTTGGCTAAAAACGGCGGCAGGGCCGGCTGGACCCCGGCTCCGGTGCTAAGGACCACCAGGTCGAAAATTGCTTCACAGGGTCGGTTTTCAGGGTCCAGGTAGACCAGTTTGAGGTCGCCGGGGACGTCCGCCGGCTCCACACTGTGGATGCGGCAGCGGATGAACCGCACACCGGCCTGCTCCTCGGCCCGGTCCCGGTAGCGCTGTTCCTCGCGGCCGTCGCTGCGCAGGTCCATGTAAAAGATCGCCGTATCGGTCGGCGGACCCAACACCCGTTTGGCCAGCAGCGCCTGCTTTACGGCAATCATGCAGCAGGTGGACGAGCAGTGCCCGGACCCGATCATCACATTCCTGGAACCAACGCACTGGATCCAGGCCACGCGGCGGATGGGCCCGCCGTCCGAAGGGCGCACCGGTCGACCCCCACAGGGCCCGCTGCCGCTGAGCAGGCGTTCAAAGGCCGTGGCGGTCACCACGTTGGGCAGCTCCCCGAAGCCGTACAGGTCGGTGGCGGCGGGGTCGTAGAGGCGATTGCCGCCGGCCAGAATGACTCCGGCCACCGGGGAGAGGGAGAGCTTGATTTCGGCCCGCTCCAGGTCGATGGCCTGATTGGGGCAGGCCGTGACACAGGCCCCGCATCGGGTGCAATGCTCCCAATCGATGCTGGGCCAGCGCCCCGGGTTGCCGAACAGGGGCCGGTAAACGGCTTTACGCTGGTCGAGGCGATCATTAAAGTCATCGGCCACACCCACCGGACAGGCATCCAGGCAGGCCAGGCAGCCGCTGCAGCGCCGGGTGTCGACACCCCGGGAAATGCGGGTCAATTCAGCCGTATAATCGCCGGGCTGTCCGTTGAGATCGCTAAGGGTGGTGCGGGTCAAAACCCGGATGCGGTCGTGAAAAATCCCGCGTTTGAGGCAGGTCTGCTCGCCCCAATCGCGATCGAGCATGGGCAGCAGCCGGCACATGCCGCAATGGTCGTCGCTGAATTGGTGATCGAGCTGCGGTAAAATGCCGCCGGTGCGCGACCCCTTATCCACCAGGGTCACCGGGTATCCGGCCTCGGCCAGGTCGACGGCGCTGCAGATGCCGCCGACACCGGCGCCGATAACAAGAAACTGGTGCCGGCCGGGTTCCTGGGTGGGGTCAGGTTTCATGGTTGTCCGCTTCGGGCATCAGGAAGGGCCAGGGGCGCCGGGGGTCCTGCCCGGGCGTGTAGCCGTAATGGTCCTGAACGTTCTGCGCCACGGTGATAAACAGGTCCGCCACCGGGATGCGGCTGGGACAGACGCTGGAGCACTGGCCGCAACCCACACAGGCGTGGGCCATGTGGGCCATGCGGGTCAGATGGAACATGGTCGTGTCCGTCGGAATTTTGACAGCACCCTTTTTCATGGCCCGTCCGATCAGGATCTCGGGGCGGTGGGCAAACACGTCGGTATTGAAAACACACTCCCGGCAGTAGCACACCGGGCAGGCCGTTCGGCAGTTGTAGCAGTTGAGGCAATTGGCGATGACCCGCTGGAAGGCGGCCATGTCGGCCATGCGAGCGGCGGCATCGGCGGTCATCTCGCCCCGGTGCGCCTGGCGCAGGGCCATGATGCGGTCCAACGCCGCCCGGCGGCCGGACGGCAGCTCCCCCGCTTCAGCCGCAAGGCTTTTCAGCAGCGTCTGGCCCCGGGTGCTCGGGGCCGACAGGGTGAGGCCGCGATTCTCCATGTCTCCGGCCAGGCAAATCGCCACGTCGATCTGGTCGGGTACAAAATGCAAACAGGCACGGCAGCTCGAACAGATCGTCTCGTGCATATCCGCTGACGCCAGAAAACGGTTTTCGGGAGCGTCGGGGCCGGCGGCGAACTCGAGGTAGCGCTCGTTTTCCATGCGCCCGTAACAGTCCATGGAGATCACAATCGCCGGGACCAGGGTGGATTGACTTAATTTTTGCAGTTCAATCAGGGCCCGGACCTCGCAGGGCCGCAACACCACGGCGATGGTTTTTCCGGTCTCTCTGGCCAGCACGCGCGCGGCCATGCGGGCGGCATTGAACGGGGCAACCGGAGCCAAGGGCACGGCCCGCTCCAGGATAGCCGGGTCGGTCACCAGCGTCGGCATGGGCAAGCGCGAATAGGGCGTGGTGCAGGCAACCAGGACCGCGTCCACCCGGGCCTCATCGAGCAGCTGTTTTAAAAATGCGCGAACCCCATCCGGGGTACTCACGCTCGTTTCAATTTTGATCACCATCGGCTATTTTCCCTTGCTCCGTCCTCTCCCCTCGGTCCTTCAGCTGACCCGCTCCCCGAATCGATCAATCATTTGCCCTTACGCCCTTTTCCTTTCAGCTTATCAGCTTATCAGCTTTTCTTTCCTTACTCAGTCCTCAGTCCTCAGTCCTCAGTCCTCAGTCCTCAGTCCTCAGTCCTCAGTCCTCAGTCCTCAGTCCTCATCCCTCAGTCCTCATCCCTCAGTCCTCATCCCTCAGTCCTTTTCTTTTCCCCCTTCCAGTTCTTTTCACAACACCATCAAACCCGGTTCCATTTGGGGACCCAGTTCGGTCATGGCCTCGGTGAATCGGGTCATACTTTTCTGAAATTCAGGACCTTCGCTGGCGCCGATCCATTTCAGGACAAAGCGTCGGGGGTCGATGCCGAACTGCGCCAGGATCACCGGCAACCCCGAAAGCCGGTGCTCGGCTTTGATGTTGCCGTTGATGTAGTGGCAGTCCCCACGGTGGCACCCCCCGACGAAAACCCCGTCGGCCCCCTCCAGAAAGGCTTTGATGATGTATTTGACGTCCACCATGCCGGTGCACATCAACCGGACCAGACGCACGTTGGCCGGATAGGCCAGGCGAGCGGTGCCGGCAAGGTCGGCGGCCGTGTAAGTACACCAGTTGCACACCAGGGCGATGATTTTTGGTTCAAAAGATTGCATGCCGAAACGTTCCTGTTCCGAGGTCAAGCAGGTGGTCGTTGCCAAAAGGCCTCCCCTTTCCTATCCACGTCACCGTCACATCACCGTCAGCCCAAAAGGGCTTCAAGCTCATCCATCACCTGGTGATCGGTGAAGTGGGCCACAGCGGCCGAACTGCTCGGACAGGTGGCCGCGCAGGCGCCGCACCCCTGGCACAGGGCGTCGTTCACCCGGGCCACCTTCAGGCCCTCGTCGAAGGTGATGGCCGAATAGGCGCAGCTGTTCAGACAAAGCCGGCAGCCGCTGCACAGGTCCGGGTCGATATGGGAGATTTCGGCCCGAGTGGTCACCGTGCCCTTGGCCAGAAGGGCAATCGCCTCGCCGGCCGCCGCCGAAGCCTGGGCCACTGTGTCAGGGATATCCTTGGGCCCCTGGCAGCAGCCGGCCAGGAAAACACCGCCGGTCGCCGTGGCCACCGGCGCCAGTTTGGCGTGCAGTTCGGTGAACCAGCCGTCGCCGTCGGTGGAAATGTTCAGCAGGCGGCTCAGGGCTTTGGCACCGTTGGCCGGCTCCAGCCCCACACTCAGAATCACCATGTCCACCGGCAGGCGCAGGGTCGATCGCGTCAGGGTGTTTTCGGCCACCACGGTCAAGCGACCCTGGTCGGCCTGGCGGTCCGCAATATCCGTCACCTCGGCCACGCGGCCGCGCACGAAATGCACCCCCTCTTCCTGGACCCGGTTGTAGAACTCCTCGTACAACTTGCCGGGGCTGCGCAGGTCGATGTAGAACTCCCAGACCTCGGCGGCGGTTTTTTCCCGGATCAAGTGGGCGAACTTCATCGAATACATGCAGCAGACGCGGCTGCAGTAGGCGTGGTGACGCCGATCCCTGGACCCAACGCAGTGGATGATGGCCACCCGCTCGGGTATGCGGCCGTCCTTGGTGGTAATGGCGCCGGCCGTGGGGCCGGTGGCGTTGTTGAGGCGCTCAAACTCCAGACTGGTATAGACTTCCGGAAACACGCCGTAACCGTAGGAGGCCATGTCGGAGGGGTCGAAGACCTGAAACCCGCTGGCAACGATCACGGCCCCAACCGTAATCTGGATCTCCTCGGCCTGCTGGTTGAAATCGATGGCGTCGGCCTCACAAAATTTCACACAGGCGCCGCAGGGCTTTTTCAGGGCCAGCACCCGGCAGGTGTCCGGGTCGATCACCGGCGTCTTGGGAACGGCCTGGGGAAAGGGTGAATAGATCGCCGACCGGTTGGCCAGCCCCTGGTTGAACTCGCTGGGAATCCGCCGGACCGGGCATTTTTCCATGCAGGTGCCACAGCCGGTGCAGCGGTCCTGAATCACATAGCGCGGCTTTTTACGAATGACGACCGCAAAGTTGCCGATGAACCCGGACACAGCGGACACCTGGCTGTAAGTGTGAAGGGTGATGCCGGGGTGCTGGTCCGCCACCACCATTTTGGGGGTCATGATACACGCGGCGCAGTCCAAGGTGGGAAAGGTCTTGTCGAACTTGGCCATATGGCCGCCGATAGAGGGTTCCTGCTCCACCAGGTGCACCGTGTAGCCGGCATCCGCAGCCGTGATGGCGGCCTGGATGCCGGCAATGCCGCCACCGACAACCAAAACGGCCTTTTCGACCGCCACCTCCCGCACTGTCAGCGGGCGGTGATTCACCACCCGGGCCACGGCCCCCTTGACCAGGTCCTTGGCCTTGATGGTGGCCTGCTGCGAATCCCGGGTCACCCAGGCGGCGTGTTCGCGGATGTTGGCCATCTGAAACAAGTGCGGGCTGATACCGGCGTTCAGACAGGCTTTGCGGAAGGTGGGCTCGTGCATGCGCGGTGAACAGGAGGCTACCACCACCCGATTCAAGCCCTGCTCCCGGACGTCGGCGATGATGGTTTCCTGCCCGGGGTTGGAGCACATGAACTTGTAGTCGCGAGCCACCGCCACGTGGTTCAGGGTTGTGGCGAACTCGGCTACGGCCGCCACGTCCACCTTGGGGGCGATATTCATGCCGCAATGGCAGATGTAGACACCGATTTTGGGGTCGCCCGGGTTCATGGCGTCTCCTTAAGACCCGAGGGAAAGGGGATCAGGAGCTTGTTCAGTCCCAGGTCGGCCGGGGCGAGGCCGAGGGCCAGACCGATGATTTGGGTAAAATAGGTCACCGGCAGGGGGGCGGTGTGCCGGTCGGTCTGCCCGGCGTCCAGGTTGAACTGGCACATGGGGCAGATGGTGGTGATCGTCTGTGCCCCTTTGCGGCGGATCTCCCCGACAATGCGGTCGATCAGGGGACCGCAGGCCGCGGCGTAGGGAACGGCGTGGGAGGCGCCGCAGCAGAGCGTACCGGCGGAATGGGTCGCAACCGCAACCCCCAGCCGGCGGAGCAGACCCTCGAGCTTACGGGGGTGCTGGGCATCCCGCCCGCCGGTCCAGGGTCGCGAGTACTGACAGCCGTAGTAGACCGCCACCACCCCTGCCCGATGGGCCGCCCGAGCCGGTTGCGGCAACCAGCGCTCGAATGGTTCCGTGACCAGCAGATCCAGATAGTGGCGCACGGCAGGAAGGGTGTCGGTGAGACCGAGGCCCTGATCGGCCAGGATCCGGTTGACCGCGACCAGGGCCGGGAGATCGGCGGTCATGCGTTGCCTGGCTTTGAGCAGCGTGGTGTAGCAGGCGTTGCAGACGGTGACAATCTCGCTGTAGCCCCCTTGGTGAGCCAGGGCGAACAGCCGCCCGCACAGGGCCAGGCCGTCGGCTTCGTTCAGGCTGAAGGCCGCCGTGGCGCCGCAGCAGTTCCAGTCATCCAGCTCGTTGAGCCGGATCTGTAGGCGCAAGTTGAGGGCCGTCACCGATTCGCGGTAGCCGGCGGCGCTTTTGTAGGCACAGCCGGGGAAAAAGGCGTACTCCTTCATGCTTCCGGCCCCCTTTGGCGGCACCGGGCCGTCAGGGCGGCGACCTGGGCGTGACGGCGGCAGCGGTTGGGGATCAGGTCCAGGCGGCCGCGCGCCAGCAGCTTGAGAGCCGTGAGCGTGTTGGCGACGGCGTCCAGGGGGTGTTTGAGACTGTAGCGGGCCATGACGTGCGTTTCGGTCATGCGACCGTTTCTGCCCACGTCAGCGGCGAAGGCACGATAAAAATCGGGCAGTTTGTGGGAGCGGGCCTGACAGCCGGCCGCAAGCGCCATCTGCTTGAGCCGGTACATGATATCGGCCACCGGGATTTCCTGGGGGCAGCGGTCGGTGCACTGATAGCAGGAAACGCAGTACCAGGGGGTATCGGATTTGAGGGCCTCTGTCAGGTCGCCATCGCGGATCAGCGCAAAAAGAGCCCGCGGTGCGTGATCCATCTCGGCGCCCAGCGGGCAGGAACCGCTGCAACTGCCGCACTGAATGCAGCGCAGGATTAGGCGGCAGTCGGGATGCGCAAAAAAGAGATCGTACAGCTGGGGGTCGTTCATCGTCCCTTCGTTTCCGGGAATGGGGCCATTAGGTTTGATGAACTCATAAAACGTCGCCGTTTTTACGAATCCGTCAGGTTTTAAGCATATACACACAAAAAGAGGGGGGCGTCAAGGGTGCCCAGCCGGGGTGTGTTGCGGGTTTTTCCCCTGGCATGGCGCTGATCGGTCAATCGGGCAGCAGGTCGTAGAAATAGGTCATGGCATCCGAGCGGGTGATGATCCCGATCATGCGCTCGTTTTCCACCACGGGCAGCCGGCCGATATCGTGGCGCACCATGATCCGGGCGGCCTCCATGGGGCTCTTTCCCGGTTCGATGGTGATCACCTGCGTGTTCATAAAGGCCTTGACCGGGGCCTGCAGCCGGTCCTGCCGGCGGATCTTTTTGAAGTCCCGCCGGGAGATGATGCCAACCAGGCGCCCATTGTCGACCACCGGCAGACCGGTGCAGCCCCGCTGGTGAAGCATATTGGCCACGGTTTGCATGGGGGTGTCCGGTGCGACCGCGAAGACGGGAAATGACATCAGATCACTAATTTGAACCGATGACTGCTGGTTGCCTTGGATCAGATCGACGATCATGCCCGCCACCGTTTCAGGGTTGACGTTTTTGAGCATGGCGCTGCCGGCCCCGGGGTGGCCGCCGCCGCCCAGGCTTTTCATCAGGGCGCCCACGTCCAGCCCATCGTTGTCGCTCCGGCCGATAACCATGCATTTGCGGGCCCCGTTTTTTTCCGCGCTCACAAAGAGGCCGAAAGCGGCATCCACATTGACAATGTCACGGTACATGCGCACCACCAGGGCCAGGTTGCCCACGTGACCATCGATGTCGATGCGGCTGATGCTGACCCAATAGCCGTTTATTTTCAACCGCTGGGCGTGCTGCAGCATCTCGAAGAGCACCGCCTTTTGTTTCTCCCCGTAAGCGGGCCGCAGGAAAGTATTCACCAGACTCAGGTCGGCTTTGCGGTCCAGCAGCCAGCCGGCGGCATAAGCGTCTTCCGCCGTGCTGGCGGAGAAGGTCAGGTTGCCCGTATCCTCGTACAGTCCGGCCAAAAACAGCGTGGCCTGGATGGGGGTGATCGACTTTTGAATGGCCTGGAGCCGGCGCAAGAGCAGTGTGATGGTTGCGCCGACGGCCTCCTGGCATATCCAGGCCGCCTCCATATCCCCCCCACTGTGGTGATCCCACACCCAAATCTCCAAGTCCGGCCGTTGCTTGAGTTTGGCGATGGGGCCCAGGCGGCTCCAATCCGCCGTATCCACCACGATTAGACGCGTCACCTTGCCGGTTTCGATGGTCCAGCGATCGACGTGATCAAAAATATCCTTGTGAATGGACATGAAGGCGCGAACGTTGGGGTTGACCGTTTTGGGAATGGCGGCAATGGCTTCGGGATAGATCAACGTGGCGGCCACCAGGGAGGCGTAGGCATCAAAGTCGGTGTTTTTGTGCGTGGTGATGATCTGCGTCATAGATCCATCGTTTTCGGTGGGTGCTTAAGGGTCGCGCTAAGAAATAATTCCGCAATATGGCGCCGGATTTTGGTTGGGCACCAAGGCACATCCGCCGGCGCAGGCCATCAACCGGCCACCGGGATGACAACGGCCCGATGGCCCGTCAGCGGGCATCCTCCGACGGGCCAGGGGCCTTGGCGTCGCCCTCCCAGTCCAAGGAGCCGGGGCCGGTTTGGGCCCCCGACGGCCCATCCAGCTGCAGGACCCTGCCCCGTCGGGTTTGATATTCCAGGCTCAAGCGGTGTTTTTCAACTTCGGTGCGGCTGTCAATGCTCTTTTTGGCCAACAGGTAGCGCAGGTAGACGATCCAGACCGCAACCCCGGCCACCACCAGGCCCGCGGCAATAAATACCCACTTGAAACGCATGACCGTCTCCATGCCGGCGCGACCGAGGTGCATGATCAGGTTGGGCAGAACCCAGTAGGTGATCGCAGCGATGAAAACCAAAAACCCGACGATGAAGATGTTCATGCGGCTGACGCGGTCCAAAAGCGACTCCAGACGGGATCCCGACCGCGGTTCGCAAAGGGGTCGCAACGGGTCCGCGGCCGGTTCGCCGCCGTGAAAAATCGCCACAACCGCTTTGACCACAAAGGCCAGCAGCAGCATCGCACCCACCGGAATGGCAACCGCCGCCACCAACCAGGCCCGAAACGGGAACGGCTGGTCGCGGGTTTCGAGGCGGACCTGGTAGTTTTCCAAGGGGCCGAAGGTCTTTTCGAAATGGTGTTTGTTGAATTCACTCAGGTTTTTGCCGCTGGTCTCGTGAATCACATGACCCTGGGCATCCATTACCTGCAGCCAGGATCGCCGTCCGGACTTCATGGCGGCCAGAGCGAAGATCTCCAGTTCCAGTAAAAACAGCCCGACGATAAGGATGATAAAGAGGGTTTGGTGTTCACGGACCAGGTTGCGGATGGGCTTGGCATTCACAACGGCGTACCCGGAAATCCTTTCACCGACACCTTGGGGTATGCGGTGGGTTTGATGCTGCTGTTTTCCGATGGCCGCCCTGGGGAGGGATCCAGTGGGGCATGCGTATCACGTAACGGGGAATTTACCACAGCGGCGCCTACCTGCACAATCCTTTTTAACAGTTGGTCCTGGATCACCGCGCGTGCCTGCTCGGATGCGTGGATGGGCCTCTTGACAGTCTCCCCCCAATTGCTCCATAAGAGGGGGCACCGTTCACCCGCCTACCCCGGGGAGTCTAGCGCATGAAGAAAATGATCATTTCGGTCCTGGGCAAGGATCGACCCGGCATCATCGCCGCCGTCACCCGCATTCTCTTTGAACAGGCCTGCAACATCGAGAACGTCAGCCAGACGATCCTTCAAAATGAGTTTTCGGGTATTTTCATCGTCGCGGTTCCCCCGAGCGTGCCGAAGGCCCACCTGCACCGGCAGTTGAAAGAGGGGCTCGCTCCCATGGGGTTGCATGTCTTTGAAAAGACCCTCTCGCAGACCACCCCGCCCCCGGCCACCGTGCCCAGCGAGCCCTTTGTGATCACCACCCGGGGCCCGGATCGCAAAGGCCTGGTAGCCGCCATTACCGCAGTCATGGCGGCCCACCGGGTCAACGTGACCGGTCTGCAGGCCGTGTTCAAAGGCGGGGCCGATCCCAATGCCAACATCATGATCTACGAGGTGGACATCCCCAGCGACGCCGACCACACCCGCCTGCGGCGGGAGCTGCGCGAGACGGCTCTGGCCTTGTCCCTGGACCTGTCCATCCAGCACAAACTGATTTTTGAAGCCATCAATCGCGTTTAAGGACCCTGCCATGTTCAGTGAACGAGAAATCCTCTCCGTTTTGGAAATGTTGAAGAACGAGAACCTGGATGTCCGCACCGTCACCTTGGGGCTAAACCTGCTCGACTGCGCCAGCGACGATATCGGTCGCTTTAGGGACAACATCTACACCCGCATCACCACCGCCGCCGGCAATCTGGTCCGCGTCTGCAATGAAATCGGGGACCGATACGGCATTCCGGTGGTCAACAAACGCATTGCGGTCAGCCCCATTGCCGTGGTGGCCGCCCCCTTCAACCCGGACCAGATGGTGGGTGTGGCTCGGAGCCTGAACGAGGCGGCCATTCAATCCGAAGTCGATTTCATCGGCGGGTTCAGCGCATTGGTGGAAAAAGGCATGGCCAAAGGCGACCGGGCCCTAATCGCGGCCATACCCGAGGCCTTGAGCGAGACCCAACGTGTCTGCGCCTCGGTCAACGTGGCCTCCAGCCGTGCGGGTATCAACATAGATGCGGTGCTGCTGATGGGCCAGACCATCAAGGCGGCGGCCGGCCGCACCGCGGACCGGGACGGTTTGGCCTGCGCCAAACTGTGCATCTTTGCCAACATTCCCCAGGACATCCCCTTCATGGCCGGGGCCTATCTGGGTGTGGGCGAGGCGGATGCGGTAATCAACGTGGGTGTCAGCGGCCCCGGTGTGGTCAAAAAGGCCATCGACCGGGCGATCGGGGCCGACCCCGGTCTCAACCTGGGCCAGATCAGCGAAATTATCAAACACACCGCATACAAGGTCACCCGCATCGGCGAACTGATCGGGCGGGAGGTGGCCCAGCGCCTGGGCATCTCCTTCGGGGTGGTGGACCTGTCCCTGGCCCCTACCCCCAACGTCGGCGACAGCGTGGGCGAGATTTTTCAAAGTCTGGGGCTGGATTATATCGGGGTGCCCGGCAGCACCGTAGCCCTGGCCCTGCTGAACGACGCCGTCAAAAAGGGCGGGGCCTTTGCCAGCTCCAAGGTCGGCGGCCTCAGCGGCGCCTTCATCCCGGTCAGCGAAGACCTCAACATTTCCCAGGCGGCCGCCTTGGGGTATCTGTCGATTGAAAAACTCGAGGCCATGACCAGTGTCTGTTCGGTGGGCCTGGACATGGTGGCCATCCCCGGCGACACCAGCGCCGAGACCCTGGCCGCCATCATCGCCGATGAAATGGCCATCGGTGTGATCAACAAAAAAACCACCGCCACCCGCCTGATCCCCGTTCCGGGCAAAAAGGCCGGTGACCACGCCTTTTTCGGCGGTCTGCTCGGTGAGTCGATCATCATGCCGGTCAACAACGGCAGCGCTGAAAACCGCTTTTTGCGCCGCGGGGGGTTGATTCCCTCGCCCATACACAGTCTGGTGAACTAGTGCCCATCCAGAAACGAGGA
Source organism: Desulfosarcina sp. (assembly GCA_046484885.1). GTDB lineage: Bacteria > Desulfobacterota > Desulfobacteria > Desulfobacterales > Desulfosarcinaceae > Desulfosarcina. Next base: position 13,072 of record JAWOIA010000035.1, read on the forward strand.
ATTTTGGTCGAGATCAAGGCATGCAAAAAATTTTACCACAGGCATATTGTTGATATTCCGAGGATAAAATTTTGAGCATAACGCAGACGTCGGGCGAAATAACCGTTTATGGATGGGCACTAACTAACCGGTGTTGATCCAGAAATATGGATGGACACTACTTATTCCAGGAAAACAGCGTCGCCCCGATCAATAAAAAAGCCAGGGTCATGCCGTAGAGGATGGTCATTTCCGGCAACACCGCCACCAGGCCCTGGCCTTCGTTCATCACTTTGCGCGCCGCCCTCAACAGATGGGTCAGGGGAAAGATCTTGGCCGACGCCTGCAGCCATGCCGGCGCGCCTTCAAGGGAGAACCACACTTCGGAGAGGAACATCATGGGCCAGCAGATAAAATTGAGCAGGCCATTGGCGAACTCTTCGCTGGTACCCCTGGAAGCGACAACCAGCCCCAGGGCGGTCATGCAGGTGCTGCCCGCAAAAAAGACCAGGAACAGATTCAGCAGGCTGCCGTAAACCTTGAAATCAAGAATCCAGTCACAGCCCAGCCAGACGATGACCAGGGTGAACATGAGCAGAAAAATCCGCGACAGCAGTTGGGCGGTCAGGTATTCGAATGCGGTCAAGGGCGTCGCTTTGAGTCGTTTCAACACGCCGTTTTTGCGGTAGCGCACCACCACCCAGCCAACCCCGTAAAGGGCGCTGAACATCATGTTCATGCCCAGGATCCCGGGAAAGAGCCAGTCGATGTAGCGGATCGGAACCCCTTGAATGTCCTTTTTTTCGAGTCGCTGATCGACATCCGGCGGCACCAGGGCCACCTTGAGCAGGTTTTCGACCATGGCGCCGCCGGGAGCGGTGTCGCTGACCCAGTATCGAACCGGCTGCGTGCCGGCCTCGATCAACAGGTCGATCTGATGGTATTTGAGTTTATGCATCCCCTGGGCCCGGGTTTCAAAGCCCTTGAAGGAGATGCCGGCGAAGGCGGCAAAGGCACCGGGCAGGTGCTCGACCGCCCCCTGGACCGACACACCCGGGGGTATCGGGAACAGCCCCACCGTGAATCGGGTCTGATAGTCGGCCTTGAAGATCACCCCAAAGCCGAGAATAATCAGAAACGGAAAGAGGAAGTTCCAGCCGAAGGCCGCCCGGTCCCTGAAAAATTCACGGTTTCGGGCGTAGAAAATGGCCCACAGCCGCTTCAATCGCATCGACGCCCCCGATCACGCCCGCAGGCTTCGCCCGGTCAGTTTGAGAAAAACATCCTCTAAAGTAGGGTTTTTAACGCTCATACCCTGCAGATCCACCCCCATCTCCGACAGCTTGGCGATAACCGCATTGAGCCGCTGCGTCCGTATCAGCACCCGGTCTGCCCGCCGCTCGATCGATCCGTGCAGACCGTCGACTGTTTCTGGAAACTGATTCCCGGGCAGCGACAGGGTCGTGCGGCTGCAATGGGTTTGAATCAACTCCTGGGGAGCACCGTGGGCGATGACCCGCCCCTGGTCCATGATGGCGATGTCGTCGCAGAGATTTTCGGCTTCTTCCATATAGTGGGTGGTCAGCACCAGGGTGCGCCCGTCGCGTTTTATGGCCTGGATGATGTCCCACAAGTTGCGCCGGGCCTGGGGGTCCAACCCGGTGGAGGGTTCATCCAGAAACAACAGCGTCGGCTGGTTCAACAGCGCCAGGGCCAGCAGCAAGCGCTGTTTCTGACCACCGGATATCTTGTCGTTGAGCTGGTTGCTGACCTCCTCGAGATGGCACAGCCGAATCAACCGCTCGACGGAATCGACCCGGTCGTAGAGCCGGCTGAAGGTTTGCAAGGTTTCGGCCACGGTTAGAAAGGAGAGCAAGGCGGTCTGCTGAAACATGATGCCCACCTCCTGGCGAAACGTCGACCCCCGGGGTGAACCCTTGTAACGCACGGTACCCGAGGAAGGGGCGATAATGCCTTCCACAATTTCGATCAAGGTCGTTTTTCCGGCGCCATTGGGTCCCAGCAATCCAAAACAGGTCCCTTGACCGATGGCGAGGCTCACCCCGTCCACGGCCCAGACCCGCTGGTATCTCTTTCTGATATCGATGATCTCCAGAAGCGGCTGCACGGCGTAATCCCGGACCGATGAAAAGGATTGCAGGCGGCTTGTCGGTTGACACCTGTCGACGGCTTTTCTATAGTCGCTGCATGATGCCAAATCAAGCTGGAAAGTGCCCGCAGCGCCAGCCGGTCTGTTTTTGCCGTGCCCGGCGGCGCATCGTTCTGACAACCGATCGCCGCAAGCGACGACCGTGGCCATGCCGCAGCCATCCTATCTGAGCGCCCTGAGGAGCGGGGTGCTAGCGCAGCGGGTCAAACTGGGCCTCGCGGCATTGCGATCCTGCAGCCTGTGCCCCCGCCGCTGCCAGGTGGACCGCACCCTGAACGCCGAGGGGTTTTGCCGGACCGGCCGCCGGGCGGTCGTGGCCGCCTTCCACGCCCACTTCGGAGAAGAGGCGCCGCTGGTGGGCCGCAACGGCTCGGGCACCGTCTTCTTCTCCCACTGCAACCTGCGCTGCAACTTCTGTCAGAACTACGAAATCAGCCATGCGGGCGAAGGCCGCGCGGTGTCGGACGAGCAGCTGGCCCAGATCATGCTCGAACTCCAGCAGGCCGGCTGCCACAACATCAACTGGGTCACCCCGTCCCACGTGGTGCCCCAGATTCTCTCGGCCGTCCACATCGCCGCCCAGGCGGGCCTGACGGTGCCGCTGGTGTTCAACACCGGGGCTTACGACCGGGTCGAGACAGTGAAACTGCTTGCAGGCATCGTGGATATCTACATGCCCGATTTCAAATTCTGGGATCCTGAAGTGGCCCGGGTTACCTGCCAGGCACCGGACTACCCCCCCATCGCCCGCGCGGCCATAAGGGAGATGCACCGCCAGGTGGGGGATCTGGTGATTGACGAAGAGACCGGTTTGGCTGTCAAGGGGCTGCTGGTTCGGCATTTGGTGCTTCCGGGCGGCCTGGCGGGAACGCGCGCGGTCATGTCGTTTCTAGCTGGGTCCATCTCCCCGCGGACCTATGTCAACATCATGGCCCAGTACCGCCCCTGCGGTCGGGCTCGGGAAGTGGCGCAACTCGGGGCCGGCCTTTGCGCAGCCGACTACAACCAGGCCGTTCGTGACGCCAGGGCGGCCGGCATCACCCGGCTGGACCGGCCCAGGCGAGTCTTTACCATCGGCTGAGACCCGCACGGGTCCCACCCCTATTCAACCAGAGAGGCACCCATGAAACGAATCCTTTTTTGCATGCTGGTTATCGTGTTTGCGACCACCGCTTTTTCATCGGCCACCGATTCGCCGCCCCGGGTGAGGCTGACCACCACCCAGGGGGACATTGTGGTGCAACTGGATGCCGCCGCCGCCCCCGAAACCGTGGCCAATTTCCTGGCCTACGTCCGCGACGGCTTTTACAACGGAACCATCTTCCATCGGGTGATCGCCGGGTTCATGATTCAAGGCGGCGGTTACGATCGCGACATGCGGCCTCGGGCCACCCGTTCGCCCATCACCAACGAGGCCGCCAACGGGCTCCGCAACCGAACGGGCACCATCGCCATGGCCCGAACAGCGGACCCCCACTCGGCCAGCGCCCAGTTCTTCATCAATGTCAAGGACAATGCCTTTCTGGATCACCGCAGCAAAACCGATCAGGGCTGGGGCTATTGTGTATTCGGCCAGGTGGTGGATGGGATGGCGGTGGTGCGGGCGATCGAAACCGTGCCCACCACCTCCCGCTCGGGTATGCGGGATGTACCCGCTGAGCCGGTGGTGATCCAGGCAGCGACGGTGGTTTCAGCCCCATAGGAATATGCTTGACAAGCGCTGAGCAGGTGGCTTAGCCTGAGATCAACGCCTCCCCGCCGCAAGCACAGGCAGCGGGGCAATTCACTTGCTTTCGCGGTTCAGCCGGCAAACAGGCGTGGGACTGCAGAAGGTATTCCCGAACACCGTGTGTCCATTTTCCTGCACGGTCGCCGGTTTCGCCTCGGATGGCGGCCGGTCTCCGGCGGCAGGAGGTTCTCCTCCCGCCTCAGGGTTGACGGAGGAGGCGCGTTGACATCATTGCTGCGGATCCGACGGTTTCTGCATCCCACGCTTGTTTCATCCATACGTCGCCCCTGTTTTCGGGGCGCCTGCCCTTGAGTTTTTCGCATGCCTTGACCGCCGCCACTTAGTGTTCGTCCAGAAACATGGGTGGGCACTACTTAGGGTCGCGTTTCCCGACCCCTGCGCCATACACCCGCTGCCGCGCTTTGGCCGCCGCTGCCAGCGGTGCCACCCGCTGGTCCACATAGTCATAAACCCGGGCGCGCGCTTTGCCCTGGGCGGGCCTCAAAATCCGACCTAAGTACTGCACCACCCGGCCGCTGAAACGAATGGGGGTCGCCATGAACAGGGTCGAGAGATCCGGGCAGTCGAAACCCTCGCCGATCAACTGCCCAGTGGCGATCAGCACCTTGACGCGGCCCTGCTGGATACGTGTCAGCACCGCCTTCCTAGCCTCATCGCCGAGGTCGCCGGTGAGCAGATCGGAATCCACCTTAAAGCTGAACCGCAAAATGGCTTTGAGCGTTTCGCAGTGTTTTTTTCGGTCGGACAGGACCAGGCAGACGCCCTGGCCGGCGTGCACCTCGGCTGCCACATCCGCAGCAATGAGGCGGTTGCGCCCATCATCGGCAGTCAATTCGGTCAACATGCGCGAATAATCGCTGACCGGATCGCTCCAAGGCTCGAAAGCGGTCGGCCGAACCACCACGTCGGCCTTGAGAATGTGCCCCTTTTGCTCCAACTGGACCTGATCGACCTCGTGGTGCAGGTCTCCCAGATACCAGAATATGAGCTTGGAGAGTTGGTCGCGCCGCCAGGGTGTCGCCGAAAGACCCAGCATGTAGCGGCAGTCGAAGGCCGTGAGCGCCTCGGTGAAGGTGCGGCTGGGGGCGCGGTGACATTCGTCCACGACAATGTGGCCGACGCGCGGAACAATTTCGGCACTGTGGCGGTAAAGGGTCTGAACCAGTGCCACGGTGATGCGCTCGCCGACGGTTTTCTTGCCGGCGCCGATCAAACCCACCTCGGCGGCCGGGATATGGAGGAACTGTTCGATGCGCTGGATCCACTGAAAAGCCAGATCCTTGGTATGCACCACCACCAGGGTTGGTTGGCGCCGCCGGGCGATCAAATCGAGTCCGATAACGGTTTTGCCGCTTCCCGTGGGCGCGCTCAAGGTCCCAAAATCCCTTTTGCCCATCTGGGCCACGGCGGTGCTCTGGAAGGGTTTGAGGTCGCCGTGGAAAGAAAGGGCCACCTCGGGCAACAGTCGCCGCCGATCGTGGATCGTATAGTCCAACTGCGCCTGCTTGAGCGCCAGGATCAGCCCGCGGGTGTATCCGCGCGGAATGACGATGCCGGTTTTACCCAGGCGGCGGTAAAAGCGCAGCATCTTTTCCGTGCCCCGGTTCCAGCGCCCCATGCGTTCGTTCTCGAGCCATTTGGGGTTGACCATCTGAAACCGTTGCGCCAGTGCATCCAGCAGGGTGTCGGGAGCGTTGGCGAGTTTCAGGCAACGGTCGATGGTGATCCCGATGGTGCCGTTTCCAAAAGTTGCGGCACCCGGCGCCGCATCGCCGCGGGTCACTGCGAAAATCCCAGGTAAATCAGGGGAATCAGGATTGCGAAAAGGATCAACAGGCCGGGGGGTGTGAGGTAGGGCGCATACCAGGGCTTGCGGGCCGCTTTGGCCTGTTTGACTTCGCTAAGAAACCAGTTGCCCAGCAAAGCGGCAGCCACCAGCACCGGTATCGCCTGCAAAATAGAATACATGACCGAAAAATGACTCCTACGGATCCCTGACCAGCAGCCGGTCGGCGATCAGCCCGTGAAAAAAGGGGTCTTGGGTGGATGAAAAGCGCCACCCCAGGTGCGTCAGGCAGTTCAGACAGACCGCAATGCGCCACTCGTATCCGGCAAACCAGGTGAATTCGGAAGAGGCCGGCCCCACGGTGCCGCAGCCCCAGGCCTCGCGGTAACACACGATCTCGAATACGATGCCCTCCGGGTTGGCAAAGGTGTGGGCGTGGGCGCCGTTGATGACCCGGCGTTCGCCGACAGCGGTGATCACCAGTCGACAGCGCCGGCAAACGACCGCATCGTCCCCTGCGGGTGATCGCTGGTCCCGCGGTGCGTTGTCCGGATCAGCGATCTTCGGTCGCAGCCGAGTCCGCGGCCGCAGTTGGTGCGACCGAAGACCGGACGGCTGCAGCCCTGCTGCGACCACCGTTTTCCATTTATGGCTTTCTTTCTGTATCATTAATGATATCAGATTTATACCGGTTCAAACCCTGAATGTCAACGCTCGGGTGCCGTCAGCCCGTCAATCCCGATTGCCGCTCTATTTTTCGTTCCAGCGCGGTTTGAAAAGCGGCTTGGGTACCGTAAACGATCAGACGTCGCGAGGCCCGCGTCGCGGCCGTATAGAGGATCTCGCGGGTCAGCAGACGGTGATCCGAACGCTCAGGCAGCACCAGCAGGGCATCTTGGAACTCCGACCCCTGACTTTTGTGAACGGTGATGGCAAAGGCCGGCTCCCAATCGGAGAGCGCGGCGGCCGGGAAGGTCGCCACCCCGCCGGACCGTCTGAAATAGACCCGATAGCCGCCTTCACGGGCGTGTCGCAGCACCACCCCGAGATCGCCATTGAAGAGATCGCGGGCGTAGTCGTTGCGGGTAATCATAATCACCGCGCCGTGAAACAGCGGGCTGCTCGGGTCGCCGGCGGGATCGAGCAGCTGCCGCAGGCCGGCGCCGATGCGCTGGTTGACCCAACCAGCGCCGCTGGGGCCCCGGCGCTGGACGGTCAATATGCGCGAGCGAAAGGCCCAGGTGAACAGCTGTTGAAGCAACCGCGCGGGCGGGTCTGCGTCGCGGTCATCGGGACGGCCGTCGGACCGGCTGAGTTGACCGACCAAGTCGACATAGCTCATGCCATCGCCCGCCTGGGGCCGCAGAAAGTGGTGCCCGGCCCATCGATCCAGGCAGCGCTGCATTCCTGCCCCATCGCCGGCAGCCACAAATGCCCACTGGCCGGCTTCCAGGTTCAAGGCACGCTCGAAGGCCATCGGCCGCAGCACCACCGCCCGACCGGCATTGATGGCCCGGGCCAGTTCCAGCAGCGGTCCCGTCGACCGATAGGTCTGGCGCAACACCACCATGTGGGCGGCCGACCCACCGCCGACGGCCAGACTCATGTCCGCCAGAACCGACCCGGCCTCAACCGATGGCAGCTGATCCTTGTCCCCCATCAGAATCACCCGCGTGCGGCCCGGCTCGACCGCGCTCAGCAGGCGATCCATCATCACCACGTCCACCATCGAGACTTCGTCCACCACCATTACGTCAGCTGCGACGGGGCGCGCTTCGCCATACAGAAAATCGCCGCTGATACCGCGGTAAACCAGCAGCTTGTGGATGGTGGACCCGCTTACCTGCATCAGACTGCGGTCAGCGCTGTCGGGTTCGGCGATGCTGGCCAGATTGGCGGCCAGGGCTTCGGTCATGCGCTGGGC
>JAWOIA010000124.1:0-7371 GCA_046484885.1 Desulfosarcina sp.
CTTTCCGGGGCGTGACGCGCGGTGGGCGTAGCGGAAGATGACGCCAGCGCCTGACCAATCGAAGGCCGAGATGTTCGCGGAAACCCACCCCTGCCCTGCCAGGGATAAGCCCCTATTAGAGGCAAAAGAAAGGAGAGTCACATCTATGCAAAAATTTCGAACGGTCGTGGTTCCGATGATCTGCCTGATCCTCCTCGCCGGCGGCTGCCGCGCCGCGTATTATTCCACGATGGAAAAATTCGGCGTGGAAAAACGGCATTTGCTGAAGGACAACGTGCAGAAAGCTCAAAAAGAGCAGCAGCAGGCGTCCGAACAATTCAAGGATGTGCTGACGCGCATCAAGATCTCAATCGCGTTCAAGATCCCTTTAGCCGCAACTGCCACCGGTAAATCGCAAAGCGCTTCCCTGAACGAATTGTCCCTTGCGGGTTGACCCCCTGTTGGGATACCTTCTCCACGACATGCCAGCGAACGCGAGGACGCTTATGGGGACCAACGCTCATGCCAACGGACTGATTCTGGTTTTTACGGGCGATGGCAAGGGCAAGACGACGGCAGCCATGGGCCTGGCGCTTCGTGCCGGCGGGCACCAGCTTCGGGTGCTCATTCTGCAGTTCATGAAGAAAACCGGCAGGATCGGTGAAATAGAGGCGCTGGCGAGCACGTCTCTCCCCATTACGGTCAGGCAATATGGAAGGCGGGTCTTTTTCAGATCCAGAACCTGCGAAGCCATGGACATCCATATGGCCCACGAAGGTCTCGAGGCATTCCGGGAGGCTATGGCGAGCGGGGAGTATGACCTGATCGTCCTGGACGAAATAAACATGGCCGTGTACTTCGGCCTGCTCCAGATCGACGCGGTGATCCAGGCGATCCATGAAAAACCGCCCGGACTGCATCTCGTCCTGACCGGCCGCAAAGCCCACGATGCCCTCTTGGCGGTTGCCGATCTCGTCACGGAGATGCGTGACGTCAAACACCCCTACCGCCGTGGGGTCCCGGCCCAAAAAGGGATAGAATTCTAAGTGGGAGATGTTTCCTGCGCCAGTTCCCGCAGGCAGTGTGGGAACCGTTTGATGATCGGATCCGCCGACCGGGATTTGTGGGCCACAATGCATTGGCAGCAAATGCCGTGCCTTGGGCACTCGGTCTTGGGGCATGAGCAGTAGGTGTTGATCGCTTCTCGAACCGGGCATGGGATGGTCTTTTCGTCCATGGGCAACGCCTCCATTGGCGACTTCGGCCAGCCCCCGGTTTTTTGCCGCAAAGACAAGATCCCACGGCGGGTGGAAGCCAACCGTTTCGAACGTATATCACAAGAGTCCACCATGGAAAAGATCTGGATCATCGGTGTCGGCCAGTTTGGGTTCCTTGCATTCCAGCGTTTGTCCGCCGCCGCAGCAAAGCGGCAATTTGTCCTGGTGGACCCGGTTGAGCGGAATCTTTTGAAGTGTGACGGCCCCAACTGCATCAGAGAGCAGGCCAACGGCGCGGTGTTTCTGAAAGAGCGGCTCAAGCGAGGCGCCGGCCAGGGTCCGGATTGGATCATTCCGGCACTTCCGGTTCACCTGGCCGCCGAGTGGCTCCTTCTGGTGTTCGGGCCGGACCGGGCTCGCCGCATTCCGCTGCCCCCCGAACTGGACCGCCGCCTTCCCAATGCCATGCGGGGCCCCGACGGCGACATTTACATCAGTCACGCTGATTTCCAATGCCCGGCCGATTGCGCCGAGCCCCGAGATCTCTGCACGGTGACCGGGGAAAAAAGAAGACCGAACCTGTTTGACATTCTCAGCGGCGTCACTTTGGAGCCGTTCCGATCCTTGAACCTCAGAAGCCGCCAACTGGGGCCTGGGATCGGGGGGTATCGACCGGAACATCTTTTCCTGCTTCAAGACGACCTGGGCCGGTCACGGGGTTCGCTGATGGTCAGTACGGCCTGCCGCTGTCATGGGGTGATGACCGGAATAGAGCGCTTGTAACGCTCCCCGGTGATCGGAGCCGGACAACCCCGTTTGCACTGACCCGATCGGCTTGCCCACCTGGTCGCTGCCCGGGTTTGACCATTGACAGCCCCTTTGGTTTGTGTTTCAAGCCACCTTACGGACCGCAGGGTTGTGATGGGACGCAGACCGATGAATTCCGGCCCTTGCTGGGCAATGTCAGCATTTCAGACAGCACGTTTCGATGAATCATGTTAGCGCAAAAACCTGATCGGGGATGGCTTGATTTCAGCCATGGCCTTCTGACCTTAGGCGTCGTCGCAACGATTCCGATTCTTTTTGCCGCTGTCCAACCGTGGGTGTGGTCGCTATACTGTCTATCGATGATCCTGTCTTTTATCGCGGCTTTGTGGACCGTCGGGAGTGGCGGGGGCTCACTGCGGGTGGGTCGGGCCCATATTCCGGTTGCCCTGTTTTTTGCCTGGACGTTGTTGCTGTGCCTGCCCTTGCCCCATTCGATCCTAGCCCTGATCAGCCCCACGCGGTCGGATCTTCTGGTCCAGACCTGGCTGCTGACCGGGCTTGAGCCAGGCTGGGAAGCGGCCGGTTATGCGTCAACCCGTTCAGTGGCCTGGTGGCTCTTTCTGCTCAGCCTGGGGCTTTTTTACACCGTGGTGCGCAACCTCTGTACCGAGACCCGAATGCTTAAGCGGGTGGTGGGGGTGATGATCGCGGTCGGCCTGGTCGAGGCGGCATATGGGTTGATCCAGGTGCTGGTGCCGTCGATGGGTGTGCTGACGGTAAAGGATATCCAGGCTTATCTGGGTTCGGCGCGCGGCACGTTTATCAATCGGAACAACTTTGCGGGATTTATCGAAATGATCTGGCCCCTGGCATTGGGTGCCACACTGGCTCAGACGGGCCGGATCGCTTCCTTCCGGGCAGCCCTTGAATCCGATCGGCTCGGCCGCCAGGTGCTCTCGGCCGTGGGGGTCATCATTTTGCTGCTGGCCCTGATTTTCACCCATTCCCGGGCCGGTATCGCCAGCGGGGTGGTTGGCCTGCTGGTCTTTTCAGCCATGGCGCGGGCAGGGGCCTCAACCCCGGCGTTCAAAACGCGGGTCCTGTTGGGGGGCGTCATCGGTGGGCTCTCTATTTATGCCCTGGCCATCGGGGTCGGGCCGGTATTGGAGCGTTTTTTAACCATCGTCACCGATGGCCGCTTTCGGCTGGACGTCTGGCGCGACAGCCTGCCGATCATTCGAGACCACCCCCTGGGCGTCGGGCTGAGGAATTATGAGCTGGTTTTTCCCGTTTACAACCGATCGCCGCATGTTGACCTGACGGTTGTCTTCGCCCACAATGACTATCTGCAGCTGCTGATCGAAGCCGGCTGGGTCGGCTTTCTTGCGGTTGTGGCCGGACTGCTGATTTTTCTGGGCCGTGCCGGCCGGCGCATCCGGCAACTGGATCCCCGCAGGGATCCGCTGCGGTTTTACCTGGCCGTCGGCGCCTTTAGCGGAATGATTTCCATGGCCGTTCACTGCCTTTTTGATTTCAACCTGCAGATCCCAGCCAATTGTCTCTATTTTGTTGTTTTGATGGCGGTTCTCAGTGCTTGCACGGTCCCATGTGCCGGGTCGGCCGGGCTGAGCGGCCCCAGCCGGGATCGCCCGCCATCGGCCGGACTGCAGGATGATCAGCCAATTGGCATGGAAAATCCGTTGCGGGTGGTGTACGGAAAGGCATCGCGGGCGCTGTATCGAACCGCATCCATGGTCAGCCCAACCCCAACGCGGTGGGGGCGGCGGTGGTAGGTCTTCACAAACAAAGGACGCCTGATTCAGGTCGGCGGGCGGTCCGGCCTTCGATTGCAATGGGCCGCCCCAAGTTTGTGTTGGGTCGCATCTTCTTAACCGCAATCTTATCGATGGCGGGGATCTGGGTCGTATATGCGAGCTGGCCGCAACGAACCGTTCGTTATCACAGCTACCTTTACTCAGACCAGGAAGCCCGGCGCCTGCGCTTTTACCCCCAGGCCCATTATGCTTATGGGATGCGGGCCTGGCTCCAGCAGAACCCCGAACAGGCTGCGCGCTACTTCCGGCGGGCCGTTTCAGAAAACGTCCTTTTTTTTGACGCCTGGCTCAGGCTGGCTGAGGCTGAGGCGGTAATGGGCCACGAAGAAAAAGCCCAGGATATCCTGACTTTCAGCGCGATGAAAACTGAATCGGCGCTGAAATGGAAATGGCCGCAGATGCTCCTGGCCCGGGAATTGGGGATGGACGGGTATTTTTTTGGCAATGCCGCCGATCTGCTCTCCGGTCGTGTGTTGGAGCAAGATACCCTGCAGCTGTTGCACACCCATTTTGAGGGCGAGGCGGCCGCGGTGATCGCCGTTCTCGAACCGGCGCATCTGGAACGCTATCTCGACTGGTTGATGCGCTGGGGCATGGCCGACGCAAGCCGGGTGGTGTGGCAGGCCATGACCCGGGTCGGCCAACCGGCAAGGGAGACCGCACTGCGCTTGGCCCATTTCCTGCTGGACCATCGCCAGGTCGTGGCGTCGGCCGATATTTGGCGCGAATACACCGGTTTGGGCGGATTGACCAATCCCGGGTTCGAAACAGCGATCACCGGCCAGGGTTTTGATTGGCGCCACCTGAGCGATCCGGATGGCCGTTGGGAGTTGAAACGGGTCGACGATGATGCCGCTGAAGGTCACTATGCGTTGAAACTGACCTTCCATGGCCGGGACAATATCTCCTTTTATCATGTCTACCAGATTTTCCCGACGCACCCGCAAAACCGCTACCGCCTCACCTATGGCTGGAAGAGCCGCGCCCTTACCACGGACCAGGGTTTGTTCGTGGAGATATTCGGCTATGACGCCCAGGGATGGTACCAGGCGGGCCCAATGATGACGGCAACCCATGACTGGCAGGACCATTCCATCGAGTTTACGGCGCCGGAAGCGTGCCATGCAGCCGTGGTGCGTTTGCGGCGACTGCCCAGCATGCGTTTCGACTCCAAACTCAAGGGCGAGTTGTGGATCGACCACCTGCGCCTGGAAAGGCTGCCGACGGATCTAAAGGCGCAACCGGCTGAACGGAAAAACAATTCGTGACCGGCGCGATGGATCTGTCTCCACTGCATCGTAAATGACGAGGTATTCACATGATGTCCGATCAGGCAAAATCCCTGGGCGGTTCGAGGGAGCAGATGCTGCCCGAGGTTACCGGTGGTCACCTTTCGGCTCAGGCCTTCTCAAAACCCGGCCTTGACTACCCGGAAATGGATGAAGTTGAACTGCGGGACTACATCGATGTCATCGCCCGCAGAAAATGGTTGATCCTGACCGTGCTCGCCCTGGTGTTTGTGTCGACGCTGATATTCACCCTTGCCGTCACCCGAATCTACGAGGCATCGGCGGTGATCGAAGTCAGCCAGGAGACGCCTTATGTCACCTCTTTTAAGGAGGTGCTGGGGTCGGAGATTCAGGCCCGCGAATTTTATGAAACCCAGGTTGAACTGATCCGCAGCCGGGCGATGATCAACCGGGTGATCGACAAATTCGATCTGGTCGCTCACCCGGTCATCCGGCAGATGGTTTTCGGCGAGGACCGTTCGGGGGTGTTGCAACTCTTAAAGAGGGCCATCGCCGCCCTGGCGGCAGGTCTATTGCCTGACCCGGTTCCGTCCGGGGTAGCCAAGGACATAGCCAGTCGTCAGCAGGTGGCCGAATACCTTTCGGAAAATCTGACGGTCTCGCCAAGCCGCAAATCCATGTTGATCGATGTCGCTTTTCGATCACCCGACCGTGATTTTTCGATGATGGTTGTCAACGCCTTGATCGACGATTTCATCCGCTGGAAAATGGAGCTGAAAGTCGAGGCCTCCAGTATTGCGCGGGATTTTTTGATGATGCAGATGGATCGAGCCAAAATTAATCTCGAAAAAGCCGAAGAGCGCCTCAACGACTTCGCCAAGCATGCCGGGATTGTTTCACTGGATGCCCGCGTCAACAGCATCTATCGTCATCTGGACGAATTGAACTCGGCTTTCGCAGCAGCCGAGGCAAACATGATCACCAAAAAGGCGGTTTATGAGCAGGCCCTCAAAGATGGAAATGACCATCTGCCCCGGGCTCTGGAAAGTGATCTGATCACCAGCCTGAAAAGCAAGTACGCCGACTTGAACGCCAGCTACGAGGAGTTGAAAGCGACCTTTTATGACGACTACCCCACAGTCAGGACACTCAGAGCCCGGATGGAGAGCATTGCGGCCCTGATTCAGGCCCAGGAAACAGGGATTTTTCTATCCATTGAGAACGAATACGAGTCGGCCAAAAAGATTGTTTTGGCTATGCAGCAGCGCATCGAAAACCAGAAAAACCTGGTTCTGGATCTGAACGACCGCGCCACCCAGTATTCGATCATGGCCCGCGAAGTGGAAACCAACCAGGCCATTTATCAGAGCCTGCTGCAGCGGGCCAAGGAGATCGAGTCCATGGCAGGCGTCTCCTCGAGCAACATCCAGATCGTCAGCCGTGCCGATCTGCCGCTTCTGGCGGTGGTACCGAACGTCAAACTCAATTTGATCCTGTCCATCGTCATCGGTCTGCTCGCCGGTTTGGGATGCGCCTTTATGACGGAGTACTTTGCCGATACGGTGACCCATCCCAACGAGATATCAGACCGGTTTCACATTCCGCTCCTGGGCATTATCCCGCAGGCCAAACCCGACGCCACGGGTTTGGAACGGGCTTTCCTGCGGCAACCCCATTCCGCCTTTTCCGAGGCCATCCGCTCCACGCGTGTTTCGGTCCAGCTTTCCGGATCGAGCACCCGCTCCAAATGTTTTTTGATCACCAGCACCATGCCCAGTGAGGGCAAAACCACCCTGGCGGTCAATCTGGCCCTGAGCTTTGCCGCCGCCGGCGAAAAGACGGTCCTGATCGATGCCGATCTTCGGAAACCGCGCCTGCATGAGGTGTTTGGTCTCACCAACCGCGTCAATGGCAACGGTTTTTCGAGTTACCTGGCCGAGATGACGAACAATCTGGCCATCTTCACCGCTTATGGCAAGAAAATAGGGATCATCTTGGCAGGGCCGGTTCCGCCGAATCCAGCCGAGCTGCTGGCTTCCCGCCGGTTTAAGGTGCTCTTGGGCAAGCTGTTCAGTCGTTACGACCGCATCATTTTAGACGGCCCGCCGCATATGGGCCTTGCCGACACGCTGATTCTGTCAAAACATGTCGGCGGCATCGTCCTGGTCAGCAGCATCGGTGAATCCAGTCGCGAAGCTATCGGTCAATTCAAAAAGTCCATCACCAACGTCAACGGAACCATATTGGGCTGCGTGGTCAACAAAGTCGACTTCAATCGCAAATACGGCTACGGTGGGTACTACCCGTACTATCAAGCCTATG
>JAWOIA010000163.1:0-4761 GCA_046484885.1 Desulfosarcina sp.
ATATAATTGAATTTCAGTTATATAAAACTGTGTGCTTTTGACATTAGAAAATCCATTTCTTTAAAAACACTAAAAAAAATTATCAACATGCATTGATCACCCGCCAGCCCAGGTTACGACACAACGCGTTTTGATCCTTGTTGTTCATCGTGCCCAGGTCCAGGTCGTTGGCCTCCAGCAGCTCCTTCAAGGATATGGGCTGGTGAAAGTTGATGTAGATCTTGCCGTAGCGCTTTTTAAGGAAACGACGAGCCTGGAACACCTTGGAAAGGCTTTCGGGCTCCTTTTTGCCGCCTGTGACCTCTTCGAGGTAGGCAGTTTCTTCGACCACCTGGTCGTAGCCGATGAAGATCGGGGCGAAGATCATATCCTCGCACGCCCCGGCTTTGAAGGCATTGAGCAGCAGCGTGAGGAAACCCAGTTTGGGCATCAGCAGCTTGCCGGTGCGGCTGCGGCCGCCTTCGATGAAAAGCTCGATATTGAAGCCATCCTCCAACAACTTGTGGATATATTCGGAAAAGATCCTTGAATATACCGCAGCACCGCTGAAGGAACGGCGAATGAAAAAGGCGCCGCCAGCCCGAAAAAGAGGTCCCATGGGCCAGAAAGAGAGATTCTTGCCAGCGGCGATGTGGGGGGCGGGCATGTTGTTCATATAGAGCATATAGGAGAGGATGAGGTAATCCATGTGGCTCTTGTGGCACGGGATCAGAATGAGCGGGCCTTTGCGGGCCATGGTCTTGACGCGTTGCAGGCCTTCTTTGTCCACTACCATACCATCGTACATGGTATTGAGCAGCCAATTGACCGGCATGCAGGCAAAATTGACAAAGGTCGGATTGTACTTGGCGGCTATCTCGTCCAGGTAGCCGTCGGCTTGTTTGCGCACTTCGCGCAAAGATTGGTTGCGGCTTTCGCAGTGGTGGGCCATGAATTCCCGGAGGCGCTGTCCGGACAGGATGCTCTCCTTGAACTCTTCGTGGGATTTGATCACCGGCCCGGTGATGCTTTGACGGTGGCGGTTGTGCTGGTGCAGCAATTGGCGGCGCAACAGAAGTGCCTGGTATTCGGGATTGTTTTCGGTCATGGCCGAGGACGATAAAAACTGCCTCAAGTTCAGCGGTTGACTGATTTCCACAAACACCTTGCCCGGCTGGCGGAACATGGTCAGTGTGCGGCGCAGAAGCCCCGGGCGCTGTTCGGTGCCGAACATCACATCCCGCAAGCGGGGCAAGGCCTGTTCGGGATGCTTGCTGAAAAACATCAAATGGGGAATCAGGTAGATCGGACGATCGATGGTTTGTTGCAGTTCGATCACAAAACGCAGCGGATCGGCCTGGGATTTGACAAAGCGGCGATAAAAGCCATGTTTCTCCACCAGCGGCAGAATGGCTGCCCGGCCATCAAGCAGCATCTGGCGCCAGTACCCGCTGGTGTAAGGGTCCAACCATTGGTTGCGTGTGGCAAACCAGTACACATGGGCCAGCATGCTGCGCAGAACCCGCGAAACCGGTTGGATCAGCCAGGGCCGCAAGCCAAAACCCAACTCGGGCACCGGCACCTTCTCCTTCCGATACCGGGTATGATAGAACAGGTATTCAAAATAGGTGCGGTATTTAATGGTATAAACCACCACGGCATCCGGGGGCAGCTGTCGCAGGATCTCGAGATGATGCGGTTCAACGGCAATGCCATGGAAAAACCGATTGAACAGCCATGGGAGCAGGCCGGATCGTGACGGCAGGTGGAATAAAAAGTGCTGATGAGTCCCTTTGAGCAGACCCATGATCATTCGGCGCCATTTTTCCCGCCATGTTCCCGAGGAGGGGTTATTGGTTCCAGGCATGAAAAAAAACCTACCTTTTTTCAGGTGTTTTCTTAAAATACAGATCTTTTGTAGAATTGAAAACTATCAGAGTTGACCGCCATTTGCAATTGTGGATATAAAGGATACAGCGCTTCATTAAAGGCGTGCAGGACCGTTGCGGGAAATGTCAAATGACAAAACCCAATTTTCTAATGGGGGATGGTAACCATTCAATAATCGACGGAACACCTTCATTTGGCAATTGACATTTAACACTATTTTTTAGAGATTCATTCTATTGATGGATTTCGGGTTAATGAGGCGCCCTGCGCTACGGTCAAAAATAGGCTTGCGCAGACCGGGGGCATATGGTAAGCGTCTGTACCTACACGAAACAGTGATCATCGGTTAAAGGGCATGCATTCCAGAAGCGTTGCGGGATCAGGCCCTTCTTCAGTACCAAGGTCCTTTACATCAGGTTTGCAGGTCTTATTTAGGGTGTCAAAAAAAGACTTTTGTTTTCTAATTACAAGGAGGTGGGTTTTTTATGAAAACGTTAATCGGCGGCGCAATTGCGGCAGTGATCGGTCTCATCGGTTTGACGGTTTGGTTTCCGGCATTTCTTCAACTCCTGGCAGGTGCCATACCCATTATGCTCTTGCTGGGTGGCGGTCTGGCCATCTACCTGGGCTTTGATGAGTTGAAAGATACCTGGAAGAAAGACGAGCCCGAAACGGCCGAACCCGAAGCAGATCCCGCAACATACAAAAAGGAGATCGACGATCTGAAAAAAGAGATCGAGACCCTCAAGTCCGAAAAAGCGTAATACGCGCTTTAGAAGAACTCTCCGGGCCCCCTTCGTCTTAAAACAGCCTTCGGCGCTGAAGCCGTTCGTGGCTTTGCGCCGGCGCGTTTACAGGTGAAGGGGTTTTTTGTCATTTCTTGCCGTTCAAGGACTGCACCGCCAGTCGGTCCGCCCGTTCATTGTCCGGATGGCCGGCGTGCCCCTTGACCTTTACAAAGGTCAGTTGTCGAAAGGTTGCGGCCAGCTCCCGCAGCCGCTGGACCAGGACCTGATTCTCCCTGGCCTTCCAATCCTTCGTCAACAACCCCAGCGCGTAACTGCTGTCGGTGAAAAGAATTACCGGCAGCGCACGGTTTTTGACCTCCTCCAACGCTACCCGGATGGCCTCCAACTCCGCGATGTTGTTGGTTGCCATTCCGATATAGCGTGAAATTTCCTTGCTTTTTCCCTTGTAGCGCAGCACCGCACCGATGCCTGCGGGCCCTGGATTGCCGGAGCAGGCGCCATCGGTGTAGATGCAAATGGCCCGCGCACATGCATCTTCACTGACCGTTGTTTCAGGCACGGTACGCATTGTGTTCTTGCCTTTGGCGGCTTTTCTTTTTTCGCCCCGGGGACCTTGCGGAGGCGCGGTCGAACCGTCGGCTTCCAGAGGGCTCACTTTCGAGGGGTGTACCCAATATTCATGCGGTTGGTTCAGTTGATACTTGACCAGCACCTTGCCATTTTCCTGTAACGGCTGCTGGTCTTCATTCGTGGCTATCCACACTTTGTTGCCTTTGAATTGCATCCGCTGCCAGTGCGGGTGATCCTTTGAAATCGCCAATGGTATATGCCTTTAATAACGGGAACCGTTTTAAGAGGGAACACTATCCATTATCTATTAATACAATAAATAGTCCCTGCGCAGCGCTTCGAACGCGTTCAGCCCGTCCTGCCAGGACCGTTCCAAATCATCGATGGGCATCATGGCGCAGAGGTGGGTTCGTATGGATTGGTCGCCGAGGATCAGGTCGATGGGCAACCGTTCAAACTCATATTCATAAGGCGGCTGCTTCCACTCGAACGCCTCGGGGTGATGTCGCCAAACCGCCTGAAGCAGTGCCAGGCCGGTTTTGTAGGGGCGAAAGTTGACCGGGTCGGTCACATGGATTTGAAATCCGCGACAAACCCGGCCCTGCCATTTATTGGCCGTGGGTAAAAACTCCATGGGCCGCAGCACCATGCCCGGCAGAACCCCACCTTCCAAATGCCGTAGAATGGCATCCGGGTTCAGGAAAGGTGCGCCGAACAGCTCAAACGGCTGGGTGGTGCCGCGTCCTTCGGACACATTGGTGCCTTCCCAGATGACCTGGCCCGGATAGACCAGCGTGGATACAGGGTTGGGCAGGTTGGGCGACGGGGCCACCCAGGGCAGGCCGGTCTCTTGAAAATGCATCTCCCGCCGCCATCCCTTGAGCGGAATTACGTCCAGGTCACATCCGATGCCGAAGGCGTCGTTGAACATAAGGGCCAGTTCCCCGATGGTCATGCCGTGGCGCATGGGCATTGCATAACGACCCACGAAGGAAGACCAGGCCGGTTCCAGCAGGTTGCCCTCAACCGCTCTTCCGCCGATGGGATTGGGGCGATCCAGCACCACAATTTTTTTGCCGAAAAGGCGGGCCGCTTCCATGCAATAAGAAAGCGTATAAATGAAGGTGTAGACCCGGGTGCCGACATCCTGAAGATCCACCAGGAGAACATCGATGGGGGCCAGCATCGCCTCGGTGGGCATACGGGTTTCACTATAGAGGCTGTGGACCGGGATGTTCAATAGGGGGTCACTGCGGTGTTCCGATTCAATCATGTTGTCCTGGCGTTCGGCGAACAGGCCATGCTGAGGCGAAAAAAGCTGAACCAGCTGCGTGCCGAAACAAGTGTGCACCAATTGCCGGGCGTGCGCCAGGTGGCGATCCACCGATGCGCTGTTGCACAACAGCCCCAACCGTGCGCCTTTCAATTGGGGGGGAGGCGCCGCCACCAACTGTTCGAGTCCCAAGATTACCTCTGGCATGCGTGGATTCCTTCCCTGGTTACCTATTAAACTGATCGAGTTAGATTGATCGGAATGGCAACGTCCTGCCTGTTCTGAATGGACATTAAATAG
>JAWOIA010000103.1:0-5884 GCA_046484885.1 Desulfosarcina sp.
TTTGACTGGCGGTATGGGGAGAAAGTCAACGCAGCGGGCCTTTGAACGTATAAACGATATTCCCGCCAACAAACCTATTGTTCTAGTGGCAACCGGCCATTTTATCGGCGAAGGTTTTGACGAGCCCCGTCTCGATACGCTGTTCCTGGCCATGCCCATATCGTGGAAGGGAACGCTGCAGCAATATGCAGGCAGGCTCCACCGGCTATTTAAAACGAAAAAAGAAGTGAAAATCTATGACTATGTAGATATCCAAATAAAGATGCTGGAAAAAATGTATCAGAAGCGGCTATCCGGATACGCTTCGATGGGATATAAAGCCAAGGGTGAAGTGGCAACTGACGCGCCTCCGGATATCATCTTCGATAAGGATAATTTTTTGCATGTTTTCAATCAGGATATTGTTGCCGCTACAAAGGATATCATCATCGTAAGCCCGTTTGTAAGGAAAAGACGCACGCAACAAATGGTGCAGAATCTAAACGTCGCAACCGCTAAACATATCCATGTCACCGTCGTAACTCGTCCAAAAAAGGATTTCCCGGTGAAGGATCACCCTGCTATGCAAAAGGCCTTGGAGCTTTTACTCGGCAACGGACTTAACGTTATATTCAAGTCAGATTTCCACCAGAAGTTTGCCATTATGGATCAAAAGGTTGTTTGGTACGGCAGTATCAATCTGTTGAGCTATGGCAGCGCCCAAGAAAGCATCATGCGCATTGAAAGTTCCAATATTGCGAATGAGTTAATCAAAACCATAGAAAGTGAATAACAAGGAAAGGTTCGCAGGTGTATGAACTGGGAGCTTTAAGTTGTGGCCGCAAAATAGTAAATAACTATTTGATATAAAAAGAAACCCGGCCATTTTGACCGGGTATTTTTGTTTGGCTTCCCAGCACGGACTCGAACCGCGGACCCAGTGGTTAACAGCAACTACCTTCGAGTTTCCTGACCTCCTGAAAAATAAGCAACATGCCGAAATCATTATTATTATGTGTTTCTCATTTTTAGTTATTTTAGTCGGTATTTGCTGATTTTGGACAAAAAGTCTCACACAGATTCTCACACAGAAATAGCGCCGGATCTTGGAAACCGATCAGCCACTTTGACAGTTCAGCGCCGTCTGAAATTGCGTTAGATCGCACCCATTGCCAAAGCGATCATGCGGTCAGCACAAGGTCGCGGTAAGATCCAACGCCACCTCCGGCCAGCCTGCTTTTCATCGTGACCAGAAGTGGGGCTTCCTCGAAGTACCCGGTCAGGTCCCCTACCCCATTCAGCGTGACCTCCTGCGGCGCAATCATGTCCGGATCGATCTCGACCAGGACCTCGGCGGGAGCAAACCGAGACTTTCATGAATACCTACCGCTGGCGATCCGGGGGTGGAGGCCACCATGAGTGAGTTTGATCGGATCACGGGGGTCAAAAAGCTCAGGGTCAGGGGAGTCGGGGCGTGCGGATCTGCGCCATCATGAAGGCGTCCGGGTTGAATCTGCTGCGGGCAGCCAGGGTCCGGTGGGCCAGGGCAAAGGCCTTGGCCGCAAAAAATGGCTGTTTTGGGGTTATTTTAAGCGCCTACAGGGTTTTCAAAAAGCGCGTCCAAGCTGGCGTAGCAAATTTCGGCT
The DNA here is from genome assembly GCA_046484885.1 of Desulfosarcina sp. Taxonomy (GTDB): domain Bacteria; phylum Desulfobacterota; class Desulfobacteria; order Desulfobacterales; family Desulfosarcinaceae; genus Desulfosarcina. The sequence continues at coordinate 1,626 of JAWOIA010000103.1, forward strand.
TGATTTTCCCCAACCAACCACCGGCGGCCCCGGGGGCCTTCAAATTGGCCGCCTGAGTTTTACTGGTCCATCAAGTTTTGCCGGCGCCGCCTTTCCATCGCGGGTTTTCGCAAACAGCGGCTGTCGCCCGACGAGAAAACCCCCTTTCCCGAAATTCATTTCCCGGAGATGTTCTTTTGGTGTCTCCCCAAGATCTGAGATGATCACGGTTGCTTTTGAAAATCAAACCAAATTTGCAATGAGCCAGATATTTTCAAGAAACCGCTTTGGCAAAGGCCTCCTGATCGGCGGTCGATGAACCTTTAGCCGGTCGGATCAGGTCGAAATCCATTGACGACAAGGACTTAGATGTGTAATCAATGGAACTGAACTCGACGCGGGGCTCGCGTTCGGCGCTGTTTCTCCTGCTTCCCCCTTCTGGCATTACCGTTGCCGAAATTCCTTCAGGCTTAGACCCGCGGTGCGGCTCAATTCGCGACCCGCTGAATTTTTTTTCCAATTGACCCTGAACCTGCCGCTTGCAAGACAAACCTTAGCCATAACGGGAGCAGATATATGAAAGCCATGGCAAAGATCATATCGGGCTGGCTGTGCACAGGCTTGCTGATGATTGGAGGCATCGATGTTTCAGCGGCCAGGTCTCAAACAGAGGTGCTCGACGAAAACCAGGCCCCCGGTCGCACCATGGCCCAGCAGGCCACCAAGGAACGTCAGATCTGGATCACCGCGGATCATTCCCGGCACGAGATTCTGCAAAAAGAGTTCACCTCCGGTCCAGAGGTGACCAAGGCCTGTCTGTCCTGCCACGAACTGGCCGCCGGGCAGTTCCACAAAACCATTCACTGGACATGGCTGGATCCCAATGTTCCCCCCGGCGAGCGGATCGGCAAGGCCGGCCATTCCATCAACAACTTCTGCATCAATCTCAACGGCAACGAGCCACGCTGCACCTCCTGCCACGCCGGTTACGGCTGGCGCGACGGCAGCTTCAATTTCAAAGACGAAGCAGCCGTTGACTGCCTGGTCTGCCACGAGCAGACCGGCACCTACAAGAAGTTCCCCACCGGAGCAGGCCATCCGGTGCAGGAGACCACTATTTTCGCCGAAAACAATCAAACCTACCATCCGCCCGACTGGAACCTGGTGGCCCAGAGCGTCGGGCGCCCCACCCGCGCCAATTGCGGCGCCTGCCACTTCTATGGCGGGGGCGACGACGGCGTCAAACACGGCGATCTGGACTCTTCCCTGGCCAAACCCAACAAAATGCTGGACGTTCATATGGGCCTGGACGGGCAGGATTTCGACTGTGTGCGCTGCCATACCACCACCCTGCACAACATCGCCGGCCGCACCTATGCCACCCCGGCCGCCACCCACCGCAAGAGCCTGATCGAGGACGACCTGACCGCCAAGATCATGTGCGAGTCCTGCCACTCCAGCACGCCCCATAAGCCGGGCGTCAAGGCCAACGACCACACCGACAAGGTGGCTTGCCAGAGCTGCCATATTCCGGAATTCGCCCGGGTCAACGCCACCAAGATGTACTGGGACTGGTCCACGGCCGGCAACAAGAAAGACGGCAAGCCCTACAAGGAGAAAGGGCCCCACGGCAAACCGACCTACGACACCAAAAAGGGTGATTTCCGCTGGGAAAAAGATGTGCAACCGGCCTACTTCTGGTTCAACGGCTCCATCAACGCCATCACCGCTCGGGACCCCATCGATCCTTCCCAGCCGGTGGACATCAACTGGCCGGTGGGAAGCCGAAGCGATCAAAACGCCCGCATCTTCCCCTTCAAGGTGCACGAAGGCAGGCAGCCTTACGACAAGATCAACAAGACCCTCCTGATCCCCAAGCTCTTCGGCCCCAAAGGTTCCGGAGCCTACTGGGCCGAGTACGACTGGAAAAAGGCCCTGGAAAACGGCATGCAGGCCGCCGGGCTTTCCTTCAGCGGCGAATACGACTTTGCCGAAACCCGCTACATTTTCCCCATCACCCACATGGTGGCCCCCAAGGAAAAGGCCGTGACCTGCATCGAATGCCACAGCCCCAACGGACGCCTGGCCGCGCTGACCGATTTTTACATGCCGGGCCGGGACAGCTTCAGAGCCATCAACATCATCGGGTGGGTTCTGGTGCTGGGTACCCTGGTTGGCGTAACCTTTCACGGCCTGGGACGCGCCATTGTCCGTGGCCGCAAGGAGGATTAAACCATGTCAGGTCAGAAGATGGTCAACACCTATCTCTATACGCGCTATGAACGGTTCTGGCACTGGCTGCAGACGGTGCTCATCCTCATCCTGCTTTTGACCGGCTTCGAGGTGGACGGGCTCTACTCCCTGCTGGGCTACAAAACCGCCTCCGAGGTCCATAATTTTGTCGGCCTTGCCTGGCTGATCGCCTTCGCCTTCTTTGTCTTCTGGCTTCTGACCACGGGGGAATGGAAGCAGTATGTGCCCACCACCAAAAAGATGTTCGCCGTGATCCACTATTATATGTTGGGCATCTTCCGCGGCGACCCCCATCCGGTGCCCAAGCGCAAGGAGGCCAAGCACAACCCCCTGCAGCGGATCGCCTACCTGTCCGTGGCGGCTTTTCTGCTGCCGATCCAGATGACTTCCGGTTTTCTCTACTGGAGCTACAATTCCTGGGCGGCCTGGGGCCTGGATTGGCTGAGCCTGCCGGTGGTCGCCGCCGTTCACATTCTAGGGGCCTTTGGCGTCCTCTGTTTTCTGATTGGCCATGTCTACATGACCACCACCGGCCACACCATCTTCGCCCACATCCGGGCCATGATCACCGGCTGGGAGGAAATCCAGGAGGGCGTCGAGTTGGAAGACTGGGAAAAGCGCCGCCGCCAGGGCAGCCCGGCGTGCGAACCCCAAAGCCCCTTGCCCTGATCCCGGGCCGCACCGATGGGGTTCAGAAGACCCCTTCCAAGTGTAAATTACGGAGAAAAATGAACGGCGGGTAGGGATGCCTATTCTTGGACACGAAAACCACCGGCACCGGACCTGAAGACAGGCTCTGTCAGATCGCCTTAAAATCTGAGGTTAGGCCGGCTGTCTGTGAACTGTTCAATCCCGGTATGCCGATTTCCATCGATGCCATGTCTATCCACCTTATCACCAACAAGATGGTCTATGTCTGGTCCGGGGGGGCTTCCCATCGCCTCCAGAACGCTTGCCGTCAGCTCACGCCCCGGGCTTGTCAGCTATCGATGCCGAGGTGTCGCTGAGATAAGCCCTTGCGGCGCCCCCCAAAAAAACAGCTGTGCATGCTTAACGGAAGGACACCATTATTCCGAGCCCAGTATCGCATAATCCGAACCTGGGCGAACCTCATTACCGGCCGCTGCAGCTAAGAAACACTTGCCGAAGCCCCGCCCTGCGGATGGTCGTAGAAAAAGCGGAGCATCTCCTGCGAGGCATCGGGCCCTTTGGGGTCAGTATAAGAGCCGCGGCTACTCCCGCCCGACCAAGCGTGGCCGGCGCCGTGCACCAGCCAGTGTTCCACGACGGGCTGCCCGCTCGCATCATGGCAGGTGGTGCGCGTATAGGCATGGCCGTGCGGGACCTGGCCCCGCTCCACGCTCACGCGCCGAGCGGGGCCGCCCGCGCGCGGTTCTCCCCGCCCGGCATGCGAAGGCGCACATTGGGCGACCACGTGGTCGCCGTTGCACGGATGTACCGTCGTATCCCGGTCGCCGTGGAACACGATGGCGGCAGCGGGCGCGCACGCAGTCTGCCGGCGGGCCGAAGCCCCTTCGCCGCAGTGCATTGCATTGAACGCGGACGGAAGATCCTGGGCGACCGCATAGGGAAGCCCGGAATGGATGCCAACCGCCGCGTAAAGATCCGGGTAGGTCATCGCCAGCGTCAGCGCCATCGCGCCGCCGGCCGATAGCCCGGCCACGTAAATCCGCCGCGCGTCAACCCGATGGCTGTCTAAAATCTGGCGGGTAAGCCCGGCAATGATCGACGGTTCGCCGCGGTCGCGCAGCTGGTCGGCCGGCTCGAACCAGTTCCAGCATTTCGAGCCGTTGGCGGCGCGGGACTGGGCCGGATAGGCGACGAAGCACCGATGCTCTTCGGCAAGCACGTTCATGCGGGTACCGGCGGCGAAATCGTCGGGATTTTGCGTACACCCGTGAAGCATCACGACCAGGGGCAGCGGCTGGCCGTGATAGCCGCTTGGAATATACAGCTTGTAGCTGCGCGTGCCGGCGTGGTTGGTGTACAAGCCGGAGGTAAAGCGC
>JAWOIA010000154.1:0-9190 GCA_046484885.1 Desulfosarcina sp.
CTGACATCAAGCCCAAATGAAGCGAGGCATTGTACCAGCCCATATCGCTTGTCTTGGCAACTGACATCACAAAAGCTATCCTTTTTCAATAACATCCTGATTTTAAAGTCTATTGCCACTACCTGCAAGACGGGGCCGAGTGACGCTGGGGGTTTTAACTCGGAAGGATTTCGAGCTGCAGGTTGGAAATAGGGTTGGAAATAAAAAAGGGCTTAGAGGTGTGATGTCTCTAAGCCCTTGTTTTATTTGGCTCCCCAGCACGGACTCGAACCGCGGACACAGTGGTTAACAGCCACTTGCTCTGCCGACTGAGCTACTGGGGATCAGGGTTTTCCCGGCGAAGTAAACTTATTGATTAGTCAAGCGCGTTGGGAATGTCAAGCCATTTTTTGGACCTCGGCGGTGCCGCCGCCGGAAAGAGGCCCGGGGTGTCATCAAGACGATTCACCGGGCCGGCAGGGGCCCATTTTTTGCAGATAGAGGACCACGCTTTTGCCCATGAGCGGGTTGAGCAGGCGGTCGATCGAGCGCGTGACCCAGGGCCGCTGCATAATGTCCCAGACCAGCAGGCGGTGGTAGCCGTTTACCATCGCCGAATCGGTGCGGGTGGGGCCGACCAGGCACTTGAGCCACCAGTAGGGCACGTGGATGCTGTGGGCGTAGTGCCGGCCCAGAAAGCGGGTGCCGGCCCGCTGCAGCCGCTCAATCAACTCGTTGGTGCGGTAGATGCGCACATGGCCCTGGCTGGCGCTGCTGTAATGGTCCGACAGGGCCCAGCAGATGCGCTCGGGCAGATAGCGCGGCACGCTCACCACCAGCGCTTTGCCGGGTTTGAGCACCCGCACGATCTCGCCCATGGCCGTATCATGGTCCGGGATGTGCTCGAGCACTTCGCAGCAGATCACCAGGTCGAAGCAGTTGTCGGGGAAAGGGAGGCGGGTGACATCGGCGGCGCAAAGGGTCCAGGCGCCGCCGCCGTGTTCCCCTAAACGATCATGGAAGTCGAGTCGCTCGTGCGCCGCCTTCAGGTCATCCGGGTTGCGGTCGGCACCGACCACCCGCACCCCTTTGAGCTGGTAGGCCGCAGCGATGTGGCGGCCCGAGCCGCAGCCGATGTCCAGAATGCGGTCGCCGGGCCGAATCGACAGTCGCGAAAAATCAACGGTAATCATCAATGGTCGCCCGATAGGCCGCGACGGTTTTCTCGGCCGCCCGTTGCCAGGTAAAGTGCTGCAGCACGCGCTGGTATCCCCGATGGCCCAGTTCAGCGGCCCGCTGGGGATGGTCCAGCAGGTCGATAATCGCCCGGGCAAGCGCCGGGTGGTTCCTGGGCTGGACCAGAATGCCGGCATCCCCCACCACTTCGGGCAGGGCGCCGCCGGTGGTGCTGATTACCGGCACGCCGCAGGCCATGGCCTCGCCCGCCGGCAGGCCGAACCCCTCGTAAACGGATGCGACCACCGCCATGGCCGCACGGGCATATTGCTGCACGTACGCCTCGTCACTGATGCGCCCGGTAAAGGTGACCCGGCCGCCGATGCCCAGACGTTGGATCAGCCGCGTGATGCCGCCGTTTTCCTTGGGTGTTCCCACCACCACCAGGCGGATGGTTCGCAACCCGGCGATTTCGGCCACCGCATGCAGCAGGTAATAGAGCCCTTTCAAGGGGACATCCGAACTGGTGGTGACGATGATGCGGCCCGGTTCCCGGCGGATTTCAGGGATGGGGTAGAACAGGTCGGTGTTGATGCCGTTGGGCACTACGCAAAACCGCTCGCGGGGGATCCTGAACTCGCGGGCGATGTCCTCGCGGGCGCATTCGGAGACGGTGATGATGCGGCGCAGGGTGCGCGATACCCGCTTCTGCATGCCGATAAAGGAGAACCAGCGCAGGTGCTTGAGTTTTTTCCAGAAGGAACGCACCGTGCGTACGGCGATGTCCCGATCCACCGTGATAGGGTGGTGGATGGTGGCCACGGTGGGTATGTTGCGGGCGATGGCCCCGATGCCGTATGAGAGGCTCTGATTGTCATGCACGATGTCATAGCGCCCCAACCGGCGGCTCAGCCACCGCCGGGCGCGGATGCCGAAGGTATAGGGCTCGGGAAACCCCATGCTGGAAACGCCCACCCACTCGATGAAATTGACCGGATCCGACAGTTCCTTGAGGGTCGGCACCCGGAAGAGGTCAGTGGGGTTGTAAAGATCCAGGCAGGGGGGGCGGTAAACCGGTATATCGGGGTCCAGCCGGGGGCCCGGCGGGCCGGCAACCACCTCGACCTGGTGGCCGGCAGTTTTCAGGGCCCGGCTCAGGTTTTTCAGATAGACGCCCTGGCCGCCGCAGTGGGGGTCGCTGCGATAGCTCAACAGGCAGATCTTCAAGGGACGATCGGGGCTGTTCGTCATGGGCGGTGGTCGGCCGGTCCTTCCCAGTTGGCAAAATGGCCATCCATATCGCCCGGTCGCCGGCAGCGTCAAGTCATTTCAAGCTGGCATTGCCGATAAGGGTGGGGGTGAAACGGCCATTCAACGCCCCCTTTTTCATCCGCAAGGCTTTAGTTCGCATCCGATCGACCGATACCAACCTCATGACCAATGACCTACAGACCCCCGCCTGGTGGCTGCAGGATCCCAACTTCAAGTTTATTTGTTCACAACCAAGATAAATACGCCCATGTCCGACACTTCAAAAGAAACGCTGCTGTTTGTGGATGACGAAGAGAGCATTCTGGAGGTGGCCTCGGAGTTTTTCACGACCAAAGGGTATCAGATCCTGACCGCCGCAAACGGCCGCATTGCCGCCGACATCCTGGCCAGTCAAAAAATCGACTGTTGCTTTACCGACATCAACATGCCCGAAATGGACGGTCTGGAACTGGCCGAGCACATCCGCCAGGTGGACAACACCATACCGGTGATCATCATGACCGGCTATCCTTCCCTGGACAACACCATCCACACTCTCAAAAACGGGGTGGTGGACTTTCTGATCAAGCCGGTCAACCTCAACCAGCTGGAGGTCTGCGTCAAACGGGTGTTGCGGGAGCGGCGGCTGTTCATCCAAAACCTCTTTCTGGCCCAGGAGGTCCAAGGCAAACAGCGCATCGACGATCTTAACCGGGAACTGACGTACAAAGTCCAAGAACTGAACACCCTCAACCGGATCATGACCGATTTCACCACCATCGATTCCAGCGTCGACCTCTTCGAAAAAGTGGTCGACCTGTCCACCGAATTAACCCATGCCGACGAGGCCTGTTTTTACGTCATCAACGAAGCGCTCAAACAACCGGTGCCGGTGGCCCGTTCGGTCGTCAACGGCAACGGCGGCCGGCCGGCAGCGGCGGATCGTTACGCCGGGCTGTCCGGGGGGCGATGCGGCGGCGGCGCCGATATCAGCCAGTTGATCCTGGACAATTGCCAGGAGGACAAACCGCTGCTGATCCATGAAAACAGCCATTTTCAAGGCCTGCCCGAGGCCATCCGCTCCCTGATGCTGGTGCCGTTGAACATCCGCAAAAATGTGTTCGGCGTTTTGGCTGTATCGGTGCTCAAGGGGGATGTCCGTTTTTCGGAAAAAGACCTCTACTACATGTCATTCATGACCAACAAAGCAGCCTATGCCATCGAGAACATCGCTCTTTACGAAAACATCTACGAAAATCTCCTGGCCACGTTATTTGCGTTCGTCCGGGCGATCGAGGCGCGCGATCCCTATACGGAGCAGCATTCCAGCCGTGTGACCCGGATTGCCGTCGCCCTATCCCGGGCCATGGGCTGCAGTCAAGAGGAGCAGGATATCCTCAACGTGGCCGGCCAGCTCCACGATATCGGAAAAATCGGCATTCGGGATGACATCCTGCTCAAGCCCGGCCGATTGACCGAAGAGGAGTTCGGCATCATCAAGCAGCACCCGGTGATCGGCGCCAATATCGTCGACCGTCTGGGGCTGTGGGACCGGGAGAAACAAATCATCAAATCCCACCATGAGCGCTTTGACGGCAACGGGTACCCCGACGGGCTGGCCGGCCAGGAGATCCCCATACTGGCCCGCATCCTTTCCGTCGCCGATGTGTACGATGCCATCGCTTCAGACCGCGCCTACCGCAAACGGATGAAGGAGTGCGAAATTCTCCAAATCATTTACGGTGGATCCGGCAGTCAGTTCGATGCCGATGTCGTCGACACCTTTCGGTCACTCTACGATCAGGGTTTGGTTGAACCGGTCAACGCAATCAGCTCCTGATGGCCTGAATTCTGCAGCCCACTCCCGGCGGACCGCCGGCATTCAGCCTCCCGGCCGGCGGTCCGCCGGGTTCCACTATCGGGTTCCGATCCCGACAACCTACCCCGCACCGCTTCCAGGGCCCAGTGCTGCCTGCGCTTTAACATTTGATCCGAATGGTGTATGAGGCAGTAGCGTGATCGGTTGGCCCAGGGTGCCACCTCCCTTCGCGCGGCGGTTTGAGACTCGTGAAAGAGTGATCGATGCCGGTTTGGTCCGAGCCCCAAAATCTGAAGACGAGCCTGTTGGGAGCCATGAGCTTTCGGGGGACGGTATTTCTGCTGGCCGTGTTGGCGATCGCTATGTCCGAGGTTCGCTTCAATTGGGTCGAGCGCCTGGTGGGCCGCTACCTGGTGGCCGCCAATGCGTATCGGCCGGAGTTGGGCAGCGTGTGGGATCGGGGTCGTTTGAAACAGATCGCCACCCAGACGCTGGAGCAGATGGTGACCCAACAGCTCTCGGTCCAGCGAGACGCTCGGGAGGCGACCTCCCTGACCCAGCTCATCGACGGTCTGGGCCCATCCCAGGGGGCCATGATCTCGGCGGCGCACTTTAAAACCCTCTACAGCCAGATACCCGAAAGCGTCGCCCGAACACTTTTTTCTCCAATGCTGCTGCTGCGCATCAGCTCCGAAAAGAACTGGGAGCGGACCTATCTGGAGCGGGAAAACGGCCAGGTGGGCATCTATCTGCTCGATCGCGCCAACCATGTGCTCAGCTACACGACCGTGAGCGATCGCGAGCTCAAGGCCACTGGAACCGAGCCGACCCTTTTTCCAGGAGCGCTTGAGGATCAGCCAGAATTTGCCGGCCGCATCTACCCGGCCGACCGGTTTTTCATGGCCCTGGAAACGCTGCCACCGGATACCCAGCGGGGTGTGATCTCCCAGCCGGGTTCGATCCTGGCTAACGAAGGAACCCCCGTGCGCGTCGGCTTCAGCGACGAGGTCACGGCTGACCGGATTCGCATCGGTGTCGAGGTCGAGACCCCGCAGGGGCGCCAGACGTTGGTTGGCATGGGGCAGGAGTGGGCGGTCTGGCAGGTTCGCATGCTGCTCGAACCCCAGCTTTCGCAACCCGCATCCACCAGTCCCCGCTGGCCCATGCGTCGGACGGGGGGCGGAGACCCATGAGTGCCTTTCCTCGCCCGTTGCGGGCAATCATCGCCCTGGTGTACCTCCTGGCAGCCCTGGCCGCAGTTGCGGCGATGGGCCTGTTCGCTCTGTTTCTGGTGGTGGCCAAGGACCTGCCGCGGGTCCCCGAACCGATCGGTCGAATCAACGACACCCCGCCCACCGAGTTTTTCAGTGCCGACGGCCAGCGTATTCTGACCATCGGGGGATTGGAAACCGTTGCCTTGGAAGATGTCTCCTTCGCCTTTATCCAGGCTATCCTGGCCACCGAAGACCACCGCTTCTGGGAACACCGGGGCGTCAACAAGCTGCGCACCGCCAAAGCCCTGTGGGTCACCCTGTTCGAACCGCAAAGTGTTCAGGGGGCCTCCACCATCACCCAGCAATTGGCCAAAAACCTCTTTTTCAGCTTCGAGCAGACCTATACCCGCAAGTTCCGGGAACTGCTGGTGGCCCTGCAGATCGAGGCCCAGTTTTCCAAACAGGAGATTCTGGAAGCCTACATCAACCAGATCCCGTTCGGGGTGGGCGCTTACGGCATCGGGGAGGCGGCGCGGACTATTTTCGGCAAACCCGCCGGAGAACTGACTCTGGCCGAAGGGTCCCTGCTGGCCGGGCTGCCCAAGTCCCCCACGCGCTACAACCCGTTTCGGTATCCGGACCGCGCTCGGGGCCGGCAGCAGGTGGTGCTGCAGCGCATGGTGGCCACCGGTATGATCAGCCGCGAAGAGGCCCTTGAGGCCGCCGCCGCCCCGCTGAACCTGCGCACCCATGCCCGTGCCATGCGGGTGGACAGCTATTTTCTGGACGCGGTCATGAAAACCCTGGAAGAGACCTACGGCCCTGAGGTGGTCTACCACGGTGGCCTGCGGGTCTACACCACACTGGACGTCGGTCTGCAGCGCTTGGCCGAAACGGCCCTGCAGGAGGGCCTGTCCCAATTGGAGTCCCGCATGGAAGGCGGTCCCGGTCCGGGTGAGCCGGTCGCCGAACCGGCCAACCGCCTGCAGGGTGCACTGGCTTCGGTCGATGTCAACACCGGGGCGGTCAAGGCGTTGGTGGGGGGGCGCGATTATTTTCAGACCCCCTACAACCGGGCCCTGCAGAACAACCGGCAGCCCGGATCGGGGTTCAAACCCTTTCTCTACTACGCCGTGCTGGAGGGGCTGGGCAAGACCCCGGCCGATGTGATGGTGGACCAGCCGGTTTCCATTCCTGTGCCCGGTCAGGCGCCGTGGAGACCCCGAAATTTCGAACGCACCCACAACGGACCCATGGTGATCAAAAAAGCATTCACCGAGTCGGTGAATACCGTTGCGGCTCAACTGGTTGCGGCTCTGGGTCCCGAAGCGGTGATTCATACCGCCCGGCGCTGCGGCATTACCAGCCCTTTAGGACCGGTCTACTCGGTGGCCCTGGGAACCTTTGGGGTCAGCCCCCTGGAAATGGCCTCGGCTTACGCCACGTTCGCCTCGGGGGGGGTACGCCACCCGCCCTTCTGGATCCGCCGGGTCGAGGATGTGAGCGGTCGAGTGCTGGAGGAGCGCATCATCACCGGTGAGCGGGTCCTCAATGAGTCGATCACCTATCAACTGGTGGATATGATGAGCGGGGTTATCGACCAGGGAACCGGCAACGCGGTTCGACGAACGGGGTTTACCCTGCCGGCCGCCGGTAAAACCGGTACCACCAACGATTACCACGATGCCTGGTTTACCGGTTTTACGCCCAACTTGAGCACATCGGTGTGGGTGGGCTTTGACCGGGGCCAGGGCATGCGGGAAAAAAACGGTGCCGGTATTACGGGTGGACGCGGTGCGGCGCCCATCTGGGCGCGGTTCATGCGTCAGGCCACCCAGGGGGAGCCGCCCAGGGCGTTCATGGTGCCGGCGACCATCCATTTTGAGAAGGTCGACCCGGCCACCGGTTCGCCGGCCTTTTTCTGGACGCGCGAGCCGGTTGCCGTGGCTCTGAGAAGGGACGCCCCATAATACACGGTGTGCTTAGGATTTATGGGACAATGGCTTAAACACCTGGCCGTTCGGTTTTGGACGGCCCTGCTGACCGGCGGTCTGGCCGCGCTGCTGGTGCTGCCTTTTTTTGTCGACATCGTGGGTCCCGGCTGGATGATCGTGCCCGGATTGTGCCTGTTTGTCGCTGCCTTCTGGGCGACGGGGGCGGTCTTTGCCGCCATGGGCCGCCGTCGACTGGGGCGCCTCCTGGGGGAGGCCGCTGTTTGGGAGCGGGCCGGAATGGCCCGCGAGGCGCTTCAGGTTCTTGCTCGCGCGCAGACCACCGTGGACAGCTTTCTCTTCTCGCCGCTCTCAAAAAAACCCCCCGCCGCTCAACTCCTGGTCCAACTGGCCCGTTTCCAACTGGCCCGGGGCTTCCTGGGCGCATCATCCGATCCGATTATCGACGCCTACCTGCGTGATTTTCCCCATGACCGGGATGCGGCCGTCAAATGGCTCGATGGCCTGCTGGCCGGCAAAGCTGCGACCCAAACCGCCCATGACATCAGCGCCCGGATCGGGGCGGCTCACCCGGAGGATGGGGTTGTTCAGCGCATGCTGGCCCAGTTCTACTTGGCCGAGCGGCGCTGTGATTTTGCGGCTTTGCAAACCTATGGGCAATTGGTGGCGAGCGATAAGCCGATCCCGGAGGATCTGCTCAACGACCTGGCCGATCTTTTTCTGGCCCATCAGCGTGCGGACCGGCTGGCCCTTCAGGTGTACCTGGACCTTCACGAACGCGGTATCGGGCAGCGGCGCCTGCTGCCGGGCATCGCCGCCTGTGCACTGACCATCCACCCCGGTTCGCTGACCAGACCGATGCTGGAAAGGGCCGGCCAGGTTCTGGCGGGGATCGATGCGATGCGACGCAGGGACCTGGCGGCGGATTTCCTATCCCAGGCCAGCGACGCCGAGGCTGATCAACCGCCCCAGCGGCGCCGGATCACCGGGCCGGCCTTGGTTTCAGTGCTGCGGCAGACGGCGGTCCAATTCGGGGGCTGGACTGTCAGGGCGGCCATTGCGCTTTCCCGTCTTTTGGGGCGCATCCGCCGGGCCGGCTCTTCCAAGCGGACCCGGTCGGCGCTGAAATGGTCGGCCATGACGCTTTTTGTCGGGATTGTGGGGTGGCTGGTGGTCAACACCGCCATGCATCTGGGTGCCGACATGAAAATCGTTCAGCCGACACCGGAGCCGGTAGCCGCAGCGGTCACCGACCCCTTTACCCTACAGGTGGCGGCCTATTTGAAGGAAGCCGATGCCCGGCGTTATGCGGAGCAGTTGAAAGGGCATGGCTTGGATGCCTACTGGACCCGGGCGTCCGGCACCAACAAAACCTGGTATCAGGTGCGGATTTCTCACTACGCCACCAAGGAGGCCGCCAGGGCTATCGGTGAGGAGCTCAAGGGGCGTCAACTCATCGCTGATTACTATGTTGCCAACTACAAACGGCCCGAGGTCCCGTAATCGGGGCAGAGGCTTGCAGCCGCACCCATCCGAGAGCGAAACTGGCTCCAAGCCCCGGGGGGGTGGGCCTCAAACCGGAGTCCAAAAAGGGCTTGCCTCCCCCCTGTAAAGCGTTTAAACTGCCGCTAAAGGTAAATACGGGCAGTCAGGGGCCCTCCAACTGCCGGAGGCGGTGGACCGCTCCCCAATTGGACGCTATCTCTGCCAAGGAGCCGATCAAGATGACGGTGCACCACGCTGTCGATGCGCATGTGGCCACGATTACCCTCAACGATGGGGAGAACCGCTTCAATCCG
>JAWOIA010000161.1:0-18458 GCA_046484885.1 Desulfosarcina sp.
TTGCATATAACCTATCATTGTATATATTGGTGAAAAAGGCAAATCGGGCCTTTTTCTACTTATTTTTTATTTTTTTTGTTGCAGTGCTTATAATGGCCCGGAGGGGGGAGTGCTATTCATGCCGGATCCTGTGGTGTTGAAGAAATACAGCAACCGACGACTCTACGACACACGCAACAGCCGCTACGTCACCCTTGAAGACGTCGCCGCCATGATCCATGGCGATGAGGTCGTCGAGATTCATGACGCCGCCAGTGGCGAGGATGTAACGGCATTTATTCTGACCCAGATCGTCCTGGAGGCCGCCAAACGAAAAAACAGCCTGCTGCCGGTACCGGTGCTGCACCTGATCATCCGACATGGCGACAACACCCTGGGAGAGTTTTTCAGCAGATATTTTCAGAAAACCATCGAAAACTATCTAGCGGCCAAACAGGTCTTTGATCAGCAGTTCGACCAGTGGCTGGATAAGGGTCTGGATCTCTCCCGACGCATGCCGGAGATGATGTCAAACGAATCCTCCATCGATACCCTGATGCAACTATTTGGCTTTCCCAAACCGTCCAACCCAGCATCGGGCGAATCGAACCCGCCCCACCCAACCGGCGACAGGGCCGGCGGAACCAAGGCCAAGCCATGAAGCAGGCCAGTGACAACCACGATGATGCACCCGTTTGCTGCAAAGCAAAAAAATACGACCGCAATTCCGAAAGGCGCAGATTCCCATGCCTGTAACCAAGATTGCCCAGTCCGATGATGCACCCTTGCGCTGGTTGAGCGATGGCGTCGACTATGTCGGAGATTTTATCCAACGCAGCGTGTTATCCAGCGATATTCTGAGGCGACGGGGAAATCAGTTCCTGGACCACCTTCGTCGGGGCCAGCCGCCAGTGCTCCGTTTCGACTACGACATCCTGCTGGACGGCCGAAAAATCGCCCCGCCGACCAACTTTTACCTGGCAGCCATACGGGACCGCCGCAACCCCTCCGAACTCCGGTTTCCTGAAGCCGGGGACCAACGGCAGGCCATGGCTGGCGATCCCTGCCACCGAATGTCCAAACGCCCGGTCATTATCATTGATCCCCGTGCGGGTCACGGCCCGGGTATCGGCGGTTCCAAACGGGATTCCGAAATCGGTATGGCCCTGGACCAGGGATATCCGGTATATGTCATTCTCTTCACGACCTGGCCGGAGGCCGGTCAGACCCTGGACCATGTTCAAACGGCCATGGCACGATTTGTGGACCTGGTTCGGGACCGCCACCCTCAGGCCGGAAACCCGGCCATCATCGGCAACTGCCAGGCCGGCTGGGCGGCGGCCTTGTTGTGCGCCCAGCGGCCGGATATCACCGCAACCCTGGTAATGAACGGGGCGCCCCTGTCTTACTGGGCGGGGATCAATGGCAAACACCCCCTGCGCTACAAAGGGGGGCTGACCGGCGGGGTGTGGCAGGCGACATGGTGGGGCGACCTGGGCAACGGCATCTTCGATGGGGCTCACTTGGTTGCCAGCTTCGAAGATCTCAACCCGGCGCAGACTTACTGGGACAAGCAGTATCATCTCTGGGCCAACATAGACACGGAAGCAGAGCGCTACCTCGATTTTGAACGCTGGTGGAACGGCTACTTCATGCTCAGCAGCGATGAAATCCATTTCATTGTCGATCAACTCTTCATTGGCAACCGCGCTCAGCAGGGGCTGCTAGTGGTCAACCGGCAAGGGGTCGACTTAAAAGCCATCAACGGTCCCATCGTGGTATTCGCTTCCCAGGGCGACAACATCACCCCGCCCCAGCAGGCCCTCAACTGGATTCCGGCCGTGTGGGGCAGCGTTGATGAAATCCGTCGGCGACACCAGGTGATCGTCTACCTGGTTCATGGGTCCATCGGCCACCTGGGGATTTTCGTCTCCGGGGCTGTATCCCGCAGGGAACACCGGGAAATCCTGACCTGTTTCGAGCTGATGGACTACCTTTCTCCCGGCCTTTACGAAATGGTCATCTCCGATGATGACGGCCCGCGCCAGGTGCGTTTCCAAGCACGCGATATGGACGACATCCTGGCACTGGATGACCCCTGCGACGATCAAGGCCCATTTGGCCGGGTGGCGGTCCTGTCCCGGCTGAATGACAACCTTTATCGCTGGCTGGTACGGCCCTGGGTCAGGGCCATCGTAACCGAAACCACGGCGGAGACCCTGCGGCAACTGCACCCCCTGCGGATCTCGCGCTACGGTTTTTCCGACCTGAACCCATGGATTGCCCCAGTCAGCCATCTGGCCGCAGCGGTCAAAGACCAACGGCGTCCCGTATCGGCTGACAACTTTTTACTTGCCATTGAAAAAGCATTTTGTGGAACCATAACCCAAAGCCTGAACTTTTACCGCGATTGCCGTGATCGTGCCATCGAGTTCTGGTTTTTTACGATTTTTGACAATCCGTGGCTGCGAGCCATTTCAGCTGTGGGTTCCATGGGTGAGCCAACGGACCGGACCGACTGCCGGGCAGACTGGCTGGGCGAAATTGACCGCGGCGGATTTGCTGAAGGGGTTGTGCGGATCATGATCGCTCTGGCCCATGCCGGTGACGGCACCCGGCGTCGAAGCCTTGCGGCCTATGACGAGTTGGCCGGCCAGGATAGCCGCCTGGCTGATCTTCGGGGGCCCGCACTGGCCGCCTTGATAAAAAAGCAGTCCTGCATCATGCAATCGGACCCGCAAGCCGCTTTGGGGGCATTGCCGCAGCTGATTCCCCTCACGGCGGACCAGCGCAAAGCCCTGGCGATCGCTTCACGGCTGCTGGTAAATATGGCCGATGCGGATCCTCAGGTGGTTCGCATGCGCGATACCATTGCCACCATTTTCGACCAGCAACCCGCCGGAAACGATCATGCACAGTGATTCGAACGACTTTCATGAAAAAATGCGCGCCATCCTCAACTATGGATCCTTGAACCTGGCCATGGGGTTGGGCTACCGTGCCGGCCTGTTTGATGTCATGGATGCCGCCAACCGACCCTGCAGCGTAGACGAAATAGCCAAAGCAGCCAACCTCAGCCGCCGCTATGTGCAGGAGTGGCTGGGTGTGATGGTGTGCGGGGGTATCGTGGAACTGGTTCACAGCAGTGACGGCCAGCCGCGTTTCGTACTGCCTGCGACCCACGGCGATGTTCTTGCCCGACGGGCCGGCGGCAACAATCTGGGGGTTTACACCCAAGAGATCCCCCTGCTGACGGCCAGTGTCATGGAGCGGGTGTATCAGGGCTTTTTGACCGGAAGCGGGATCTCCTACACGCATTACCCCCGGTTCCACGACTTCATGGCGCAGTTGGCCGATGCCAAGCACCGCCAGGTGCTGGTGGATTGCTTTTTGCCCTCGGTGGACCAGGGGCGGTTGATCCAGGCCCTGCAGCAGGGTATCGACGTCTGCGACCTGGGGTGCGCCCACGGGGTCGCTGCCCTCCTCATGGCCGAGGCTTTTCCCGCCAGCCGTTTCACCGGCATCGACATCAGTGCCGAGGCCCTGGATGCCGCCCGGGCTAAAGCCCGGGACAAGGGGCTGCCGAACGTCATTTTCCAGCAGCGTGACGCCGCCGATCTGGCCCAACCCAACGAATTGTGCGGACGCTTTGACTACATCACCGCCTTTGACGCCATTCATGACCAGACCCGGCCTCTGGAGGCACTCCAGGGGGTTTACGGCCTGCTCAGGGATGGCGGCGCCTTTTCCATGGTGGACATTGCCGCTGAAAGCGACATCGATGGCAACCGGGACCACCCCATGGGCCCGTTTCTGTATACGGTCAGCCTGATGCATTGTATGCCGGTGGGTCTGGTGGGTGGCGGCGCCGGGCTGGGCATGATGTGGGGCCGCCAGCTGGCCGAAGCGATGCTGCAACAGGCCGGGTTCACTCAGGTAACGGTGACGGAGATCCCCAACGATCCGTTCAACCTGCATTTCTTCTGCAAAAAGTAGTGCCTGACAGCCGCCGTCAGCGCTGCTTCAAATTGGCCTTAAGCAGTTCAAGCCCCTCCTCGCGGGCCAGCAGCAGCGTCTTGATGGTGATGCCCGCAAACTCGCTGCGGGTCAAAATAGTACGCTGCAGGGCCTGGCGGTATTTCAGGTACTCGACTTTGGCGGAGATGTTCGCAATGACCGGCTCGGCATGCAGCAAGTCGTCGATGGGGCGGTTTTTCCCATTGGCGTTGCCCTCGGTCAGATCGACCCGGAAAGCGTCGAAAACCAGAAAGCAGTGGACCATGGGCAGGTAGGGCAACCGGTACTGGGTCAGAATCCGATCGGTGCCGCTGACGATAGCTTCGGTCATGGCATAGAGTCCGATGCTTTTCCGGATTGGGAGGTCCAATTCGGCCGCGAGCGTAGCGATGACGGCGTGTTTGGTGGTGCAGCTGCCCATCTTTTCATTGAAGAGGATCATGAGATCATCGCGGTTCGCGTTGTAGCCATAGGGCAGCCCCTGCACATGACGACAGGCCCCGAGGAAAGTGTCGATGCCCAGCCTCAGGAACTGTTGCGACACCTGGCCGGATGGCGTGATCGGCTTGTCCGGAAAGACGTTGTATGTATCCACGGTGACCTCTTGTCGGGTTGCCGGTCGCGCAAGCGGGAAGCAGGCGCCGTTTCCGCCCCTTCCCGCTTGGGAAGGTATGGCAAAAAATCCTTGAAGCCATGGATCGCAATTCGGGTGCTTGCTGGGGGGGGGAAGACCCCCGGCGCGGAGGACCTTATCCAGCGATCTTCTTGAGCAGCCAGGCCATATTATCGCCCAGGGTCCGCATGACCGCAAGGCCCTCGGTGTCTTGGTTGACCTCTCCCTTTTCCCGGCCGAACCCCATATTCCAGTAGCTCGATCCGGGGATGATCATCTCTCCGATGGTGAAAAAATGGTTGATGGAGTCGAAGGTATGCACCGCTCCGGCCCGCCGAGCCGCTACCACGGCTGCCCCAACCTTGCGCCGCAGCATCATTGCGTTGGCCCGCGAGACCATGCCCGCGCGATCGATCAGGGCCTTGATCTCAGGGCTCATGCAGGCAAAATAGGTCGGGGACCCCAGGACGATGCCGTCAGCCGCCAGCATCCGGTCCACGCAGTCGTTGAGCATGTCCTTGTTTACGGCGCAATGCCGATCCTTGTTTTCGAAGCACTTGTAGCAGGCGATACAGCCCCGGATCGGTTCCCCCCCCACCTGCACGGTCTCGGTTCTGATTCCCTGCCCCTCCAATGCCGCCAGCACGTGTCGGATCAGGATGGCGGTGTTGCCGTCTTTTCTGGGGCTGCCATTGAATGCGACCACTTGCATCGATTTCGTCTCCTATTTTTTTTCACCAATGGTCTTGAATTGCTCTTCGGGTGCACCGCAGACCGGGCATTGTTTGGGGATTTTCTTGTCGGTCACATAGCCGCACACCTGGCAGACATGGTATTGCTTGACTACATCCTTGATGACACTCATGATGGCCCGTTCATAGAGTTTGGCATGGTAGCCTTCCGCATCCCTGGCATGGCCGAAGACCACCGCAGCCGCTGTTTCGCCCTCTTCTTCAGCAACTTTGAGAAAATCAGGGTATTCATTCTCGCTGACGGATTTTTCGCGCTGGAAGGACTTCTCCAGGTTGGTGTCCGTGTCCTTGACGATCAGGTCTTTGACCAGGCTCAGCTGCCGCATCGCATGCACCCGTTCCGCTTCGGCGATAGCCCGAAAGAGCAGGGCGATCTGGGGCACATCTTCTTCGTCCGCCTTTTCGGCATACGCCAGCAGCCGAAAGTACGCTTTGGCCTCACCAATAAACGCTTTGTAAATGTTGTCCCGGGTTTTGGGTTTCATTCGTTTCTCCGCTATAGTGAATCGGCAAACTGGTCGGCGACGGGGAACAGACCGAAGAGCCCGCCCGTGTGAATAAAAACGATGCGCTCGCCAAATCGTTTGGGGTTCTTGGCCAGCTCGGCCATCATACCAAAATAGGCCTTGCCGGTGTAGACCGGATCCAGCACGACCCCTTCCAGACGCGCCAGGTCCCGGATAGCGATCCGCTCTTCGGGCCGCGACAGGGCATAGCCCCGCCCCACATAGCCGTCCAGAATCTCGTAGGGCAGCGTGGCGGCTGGTGCGACCGCCGGCCAGGTCTGGGTGAATTGTCGGCAGATGCGGTCAATGACGGCTACAAAATAGTCCCGGTCGTCACAGACGTTCACCCCCACCACCCGGATGTGGGCCTTGGACAGGCCGGCTCCCAACGCCAGGCCGGCGGCGGTGCCACCGGAACCGGTGGCGCAGATCACGGTGGTGGGGGCGATTTCACCTCCGTCCAGGTGCGTCAAATCCGCCACCAGCTCGGCCATGGCGGCCACATAACCCCACGCCCCCAAAGCGGTCGACCCACCTTCGGGAATGATGGCGGGTCTGCGCCCGTCGTTGCGCAATCGCTGGGCTTCCCGCTCGAATATCTCATCACGCCGTCGATACTGGTCGGGAGTAACCCACACCACCTCGGACCCGGCCAAACGGTCCAGCAAAATGTTGCCTGACAGCATCGGCGGGTTGGCTGGGTCGCTGGTGCGCAGCAGCAAAACGGAGGCAAGGCCTGCCTTGACCGCTGCCAAGGCTGTGGCCCGACAGTGGTTGGACTGGGCTCCGCCGCAGGTCACCACGGTGTCGGCACCCTGGGCGAGCGCATCGGCAAGCAAAAATTCCAGCTTGCGCACCTTGTTGCCGGACAGCTCACTGCCGGTGAAGTCGTCCCGTTTGAAAAAAATTGCCACCCCGGTTTGACGGCTGAGCCGTTGCATCGGTTGAAGGGGGGTGGGGGTGTTGGCCAGGGGGATACGCGGCGGAAACGATTCTTTGGGTATCACGGTTGCGCTCCTCAAAAAGAGATGGCCGACGGCAGTCGCAGCGGTGAAGCGGACGTGGTGGTGTTGTACATCGAATCGTCGCCAAAAGACAAGCGCACAGCGTTTTTTTGCTGTTCGCCCCGGGTTGGGTAGATCAGGTCAACGGAGGGATTGACACCCAGGCGGGGCCGATCACGTTACCGGCAGCTGCAGGGTGAAGGTGCTGCCTTGTCCCAGTTCACTCTCCACGGTGACGCTGCCGCCATGGGCATGGGCGATGTGCTTGACGATGGCCAGACCCAGACCCGTACCGCCGAGTTTTCGGCTGCGCGCCTGGTCCACCCGGTAGAACCGTTCGAAGATTCGGGGCAGGTGTTTTTTGCCGATCCCCATGCCCTGGTCTTTGAACTGAATCTGGATTTGGTCGGCGCTGGCCAGCACCGTAACCTGGATAGCGCTGTTTTCGGGGCTGTATTTGATGGCGTTGTCCAAAAGGTTCACCGCCGCCCGCTCCAGCAGCATGGCATCGAATCGACCGCTGAGGCTGGGGTCACATTCCAGCTGCACGGTTATCCCCTTGGCCGCCAGCGCCGTTCGGCACAGTCCGATGGCAGCCTGCAGCACCTCGGCAATGCGGCAGGGTTCCAGACCGATCTGCTGAATTTCATCCTCGCGTTCAATGCGCGACAGCTGCATCAGGTCGTCAATGATGGCGGCAAGCCGGTTGGCGTGCTTGTCAATGATCGCCAAAAAGCGCCGGGTCTCCTCGCGATCCTCCAGCTCGCCGCTGCACAACGTCTCGACAAAGCCCTTGATAGCGGTCAGAGGAGTCTTGATCTCGTGGGAGACGGAGGCGGCAAAGTCGCGACGCATGTTCTCCAGACGCCGCAACTGGGTCACATCGCTGATTACCATCAGGCCGCCGATGCGCTTTTGCAGCGCATCCAACAGGGGGGTGCAGCGCACGTTGAGGATGCAACCTCCCTTCTGGTAGTAGACGATATCCGATTCGAGGCTCTCATCACTGGCATAGCTTCGCCGCATCAGCTCCTGAAATTCATGATTGCGAATGATTTCAAGTACATTACGTTCCTGAAAGGCCTCTGGGCGAACCCCCAGCATCCTGGCGGCCGGCGCGTTGATGCTGATCACCCGCTGCTGCGTGTCGGTGGCGATGACCCCCTCACGCATGCTCGACAGCACCGCTTCGGTTTTGCTGCGCTGATTGTTGATTTCATCAATCCGCTGCTGAAGTTGCTCGGCCATCTGGTTCATGGTCTCGGCCAAACCGGAAAATTCGTGAATGTCGGACAAGGCAAGGCGATAGGCAAGATCCCCGTCGGCAAATTGCCGGGCACCGCTGCGCATCTTTTCCAAGGGCTTCGTGATCCGCTGTGAAACCACCCAACTGACCACCGACGCCAGCAGGGCCACCAACAGCGCACCGACGCCAATGCGCCAGCCGATAGCGCTGATTTGCCGGTCGATGGCGGTAATGGCCAAAGCGGTGCGCAAAACACCGACCAGGGTCTGATCCATATAGAGGGGCAGCGCCACATACATCATGTTCTGGGCAATGGTGTCGCTGCGGCGCATGCTCACCCCGACACGGCCCTGAAGGGCCTCCCTAATCTCATGGCGGTCGCGATGATTGTCCATGCGTGCCGGGCTTCTTTCCGAATCACCCACCACTTGTCCATCGGGCAGCACAATTGTGACCCGGATGGTGCTTTGCCCAGCGGCGTCCTTGCAAAGGCGGTCCACCGCGGGTTGATCCAGTGGTGCGAGCAGTCGGATCACCTGCTTTTCCAGAAGGCGGCCGCTGACCTCCAGATCCGTTTCCGTGCGATCGAGGTAAAACTGGCGCGAAAAACTCAAGGCGTACCAGCCCATGGCGACCAGGGCTGCCAGAGTGATGAGCAGGTAGGATGGAAACAGCTGATAGATCAAACGTTTTTTGGGGGTCATCGGTTGCAATCGAAGTCCGGCGCGGCGAACCGCCGCGGCAGCCGGCCAGGGGGGGGTAACTGATCAGTTCTCGATGAATCGGTAGCCAACACCCCGCACGGTCTCAATATATTTACCCAGGGGTCCCAGTTTCTTTCTCAGGCCCACAATCTGGACATCCACGCTGCGGTCGGTGACCGGGTAGTCGTCACCGCGCACCGCATCCACAATCTGGGACCGCGTGAACACCCAGCCCGGGCGACGGGCCAAGAAGTAGAGCACCTGAAACTCGGTGTAGGTCAGGTCCAGGGCTTCGTCAGCGGCGGTTACCCGACGACGCCCCACGTGAATGGATAGTTCGCGGATATTCAGAATATCCCGCTCCGCTTCGACAAGCCCGCTGCGCCTTCGGATCACCGCCTTGATGCGGGCAATGAGGATGCGCGGGGAAAAGGGCTTGGTCACATAGTCATCGGCACCCAGCTCCAAGCCGGTGACGATATCGGCCTCCTCGCCTTTGGCGGTGAGCATGACAATGGGTGTGTCCCGGTTGGCGGGGCGGGCTTTGAGCCGCCGCGCCACCTCCAGGCCATCGATTCCCGGCAGCATCAGATCCAAAACGATGAGATCCACCGCATCGCTCCCGGCGATGGTGAGGGCTGCTTCCCCCGAAGCGGTGCAGACCACCGCATACCCCTCGCGCACCAGATTGTAGCGCACCAACTCGAGGATATCTTCCTCGTCATCCACGACCAGGATTTTCTCTTTTTTCATGACGGCACAGTCAAGCCTAAGTTGACAGGAACCATGGGCAACGATCAATCCAGCTTGCCGTGACGCACGATTTCGCCTTCGATCATATAGACCACCTCTTCGGCAATGTTGGTGGCATGATCGGCCACCCGTTCGAGATGTCTGGAGATGAGCAGCAGGTTGATCATATAACCGACATCGTTGGTGACCCCATCGGCCATGGCCTGCTTGATGCGATCATAGGCCTCAACCTTGATTTGATCCACCTCGTCATCCATCAGCAGCACCTTGACGGCCAGGTCCAGATCCTGACCCACCAGACTGTCCAGGCTCATGCGCAACATGGCCTCAGCCCGATCCGCCATCACCGAGTAATCAAAATGGAAGGGCGCCACCGCACGCTTGGCGATGCGCACCACCCGCTGGGCGATGTTGACCACCTGGTCACCGATGCGCTCCAGGTCGTTGTTGATTTTGATTACAGCGACCACAAAGCGCAAATCGGCCGCCACCGGTTGATGCAGGGCGATGGTTTTCAAGCACTCCTCGTCGATATCCACCTCCATCTCGTCAATCTCGTAATCGAGGTCGATGATCTCCCTGGCCAGGTCCGCATCCCGTTCTTCAACCGCAATCTTGACCCGGTGCACCCGCTGTTCCACCAGCGCACCCAAAGACAGGACCATCTTCTTGATTTTATCGAGTTCAC
Source organism: Desulfosarcina sp. (assembly GCA_046484885.1). Lineage (GTDB taxonomy): Bacteria > Desulfobacterota > Desulfobacteria > Desulfobacterales > Desulfosarcinaceae > Desulfosarcina. The sequence continues at coordinate 10,263 of JAWOIA010000161.1, forward strand.
GTTGGAAATGCTTCATGCTTGGATCGCTCCCTTATTCCTCGGGCCTCCCTGAAATAAACCGTCGCCCGGCCGGGTGGTGCCTAAAATCTGTTACATCGTTTGGGCCACGATGGCAATGCCGTTATGGCGGCATCACAACTGATAGCGCAGGCGTTGCTCCCGTTCACGGCGTTTCTGGAGGGCCAGGGTACGGGGCAAATATTAGAAATGGGTTAGTGGTCGGTTAGTTTTTGGTGAAGGCCCGCTTAAACCGCCGGAGCACAATGCGCATCGAGCCAAGGATTGGATCTTGACCCCGGCGGCGGAGTTGCCTAATATGCCGCTTTTTTAAAGGGACCGGAAATGACGACCCCAAACCACACCCAGTTGAAGATTCTTTTCGCCCTCACCCTAGTCCATTTCACTGGTGACTTCTACAGCGCCTTCACCACCCCGCTCTTTCCTGCATTTATGGAAAAGTTGAACCTGACTTTGGCCCAGGTTGGAATGATTGCCGGCCTTGGCCGGTTTCTGGCCTTCATTGTCCAACCGGTAGCCGGCTACCTGGCTGATCGCCACCAGGGCCGCGCCATTATTCTCGGGGGCCTGCTCATGGTTGTGGTTTTCATCCCCCTTTCTGGTATCGCCGACAGTTTCTGGACCTTGTTAAGTTTCATTGCATTGGGGTCGGTAGGGTCGTCCATGTTTCATCCCTCCGTAGCTGGAATGATCCCTTTGTATTCCGGGAGCCACAAAAGCTTTTGCATGTCTGTCTTCAACACCGGTGGAACCCTGGCCTTTGCCGTCGGCCCGTTTTTCATTACCGCCGTCGTATCCGCCTGGGGCCTTGCCGCCATGCCTGCTTCCATGGCCTTGGGATTGGCGGTCATGGCCTACCTCTGGCTGGTCGTTCCGGCCCCCCAAAGCGAGGGCATGGCCTCGTCGGGATTGATCGGCAGCTTGAAAAAACAGTTCGGCAGCGTCTGGAAATCGATTTTCCTCATCTGGCTGGTGATGGTCCTGCGGGCGGTGGTAGGTCAGTCGTTCATGACCTTCATGCCCGTCCTGCTGGTCAGTCGCGGTTACTCACTTGTCTCGGGCGGCATGATGATCACGGTGTTCACCCTGGCCGGCACTCTCAGCGGCCTGCTGGCCGGTTTCCTGGCCGATCGGGCCGGCGGCCCCCGGCCGATTTTCCTGGCTTCGCACCTGATGATGACCCCAGCCCTGTTGATTATGCTTTCACTGTCCGGTTTATGGGTCTTTGCTGGTGTGTTCGCAGCTGGCTTTTTTGTGCTGGCCACCCTGCCCCTGGGGGTGACCCTGGCCCAGGAGCTGGCGCCGGGTGGGCGCTCGATGGTATCCAGCCTCATGATGGGACTGGCTTATGGCTTGGGGGGGGCGGTGGCACCGCTGGTGGGCAAGCTGGCCGATCTTTATTCGGTATCCAGTGTGTTGTGGATGTTGGGGTTCTTGCCGCTGGTAACGATACCCCTGATCCTCAGTTTCCCACGCAGCAGCCAAAAACCGGCGCGCTGAAATGGCTGCCACCCTTGCGACCTGGCTCTATGAACTGCAGGACAGCATCGAGCAACCGGGGCGATGGCGGGCCCAATCCGGCCGCTTGGCCGCAAAGGCATCCTTTTGCGCTTGCTCGTCGTAGGGGCGGCGGAGCAGATCGAGCAGCTCGTGGATCAATGAAAAGTCACCCTGCTCGGCTTGGTCGATGGCCATTTGGGCCAGGTAGTTGCGCAGCACATATTTGGGGTTGACGGCGTGCATGCGCCGTTGCCGGGCCAGCTGAGGCGTGTTGTCCCGGCCGGCTCGCTGCAAATATCGTCGCAGCCAGGCGCCGGTTCGGCCGCGCAATTCGGACGTCAGTTGATTTGGGACATAGTAGGCCTCCATGATTGGGTCCATCAGCATCTCATCGGTGGCGGCCGCCAAGGCTGGGTCATCGACATCCAGACGGGCGAGCCGGCGGAAAAAAATGGTCATGTCGGTTTCAACCAGGGGTAAAAGGACCAGCAGCTCGCCAATCAGGGCCGCGTCCGTTTCGGTTTCAAACGCCCTCAGGCCCAACTTCAGGGCCATCATCTCCTGCCAAAGCTCGCGGTAGTGCTGCCGGTAGCCCTCCAACGCCGCCTGAAGGGGTTCCACCTGACCGATAAGCGGAAAGATGGCGTTAGCCAATTGCAGCAGATTCCACTGGGCGATGGCCGGCTGATGGCCAAAACGATAACGGCGACCGGTGGCATCGGTGGTGTTGGGCGTCCAGTCGGGGTCGTAGTTTTCCAACCAGCCATAGGGGCCGTAGTCGATGGTCAGGCCGAGGATGGACATGTTATCTGTATTCATCACCCCGTGGACAAACCCCACCCGCATCCAGTGGACGATCATTTCGGCGGTGCGGCGGCACACTTCATCAAACCATTGGACAACCACCTCTGGGGAAGGCTCTCCCAGGTGAGGAAAATCAACGCGAATGGTGTAATCCACGAGCCGTTTCAATACCGTCGCCTCGTTGCGCGCGGCGAAGATTTCAAAATTGCCGAACCGGATAAACGACGGGGCCACCCGGCAGACCACGGCCCCGGGCTCCTCTTTGGGGTGCCCGTCATAAAACATGTCCCGCTCCACCTGCTCGCCGGTCAGCGTAAGGCTCAGGGCACGGGTAGTGGGAACACCCAGATGAAACATAGCCTCGCTGCATAAAAACTCGCGCACCGAGGAGCGCAGCACCGCCAGGCCGTCGGCCGTTCGCGAATAGGGTGTGGGTCCGGCGCCCTTGAGCTGGAGAGTATGGCGCTGCTGCCGGAAGTTGACCACCTCACCCAGGTTGATGGCTCGGCCGTCGCCCAGCTGCCCGGCCCAGTTGCCAAACTGGTGGCCGCCGTAGCACATGGCAAAGGGCTGCATCCCCGGCAGCAGGCGGTTTCCGGTAAACACCTGGGCGAACGCATCGGATTGACAGGCTTGCGGCGACAGACCCAGCAGTTCGGCGACCTCCCGTGAGTAGGCAACCAGTTGGGGCGCGGCCACCGGCGTGGGCTTGACCAACGAATAGCAGGCCCCCCGGACTTGGCGGCGCCGATTGGCGGCATCGGGATCGCCCGGCAGTTCACGCGTGAACCGGTTGTCAAATCGCAATCGGTTCAGAGCGCCCGATAATTCTCCAACAGCGGGAATAACCGCGCTGTCACGGGTTGCTTCCAACAGACTCATCCGGACCTTCCTTTCACTCAGCGGCATATCACCGCAGCCGCCCATTGACCACTTGCCGTGGCAGTTATGGGCGGCACAAACCGTTTCAATTGCTTCACCCGGTCAGTGTAAGCACGGATTCCGGCGATGCAACACAGGCGGGGGTCTGGGTGTGGTCCCACGACCGAAAAGGGGGCGGCTGGAGCGCTGGGCCGACGCATCATGCTCAGCCCGAGATGTTTCAGACGGCTACTGCTGCACCGGTTCGTCGGACGGTTCGCCTGGGTCGCCCCCCGGCAAGATCGATCCGCTAACGCCTGACTCGGAGGCGCTCGCATCTGGAACCGTGCCGGCGGCACCCCCATCGTCGACGGGCTGATTGGTTGAATCGACCGGGTCTGAAGAGGGGTCTTGGGCTTCGTCGAGAAGCGGCATTTCCTGGTCATCCATCTGGACCGGTGGGGAGAACGAGATCGCCGGTCCAGACCCGGCCCCAGCCACCTTGCCGTAAATCATGATGGTTACTTCTCTGTCCGACTCCCAGATCAAGGTGTGGTTCAGGTTGCGCAACAGTCGTTTGAGGCCCTGTTCCAGCGGCAGATTGTTGATGGTGGCACTGACCGGGTAATCTTGCCACTGCTGGTTGAGCGTAAACTGATAGCCACTGCTGCTGGCAATGGATTCCAAAACCTCACCTAAAGGCTGATTGTTTGCCGTCAGGCTGATCAGCGATTCCTGGGCGGCGGCCTGATGAATGACCCCGCCGCCCGCGGTGAGCAAGATCGCGCCAAGGATCAGGCAGGAAATGGCTTTCATGGCAATGCAGCACCCGTGGCGGTTATGGAGCCTGGCCGCAGAAAACCCCGACCGGTTTCAGGAAGACCGATGGGTCGACAGCCGTAAGAAGTCAATTTTGAGAGCCATTGCGGGCTTCGGGGAAAAAAGCCCCGAAACCCTCACCAAGCGAAAAATTGTACTTTTTGCGACGCCATCAATGGATTGGTTGTAATCCATTTACGGCCGGATCTCAAGCATTAACGGCCGTTGGTGCCGGCCGGACATCCTATCTCGTGCCCATCCGTAAGACCTACAATGTCTTGAGCTTACGCAAATAGTCGCGCACATAATGGGGCAGAAACTCGGTCTTGAGGTAGCGTTTAAAATCCGCATCGGCTAACTGCGCGGAGAGGGACCAGGTCGCCGCGGCCCATTTGAATACCTCATGCTCACTGACACCACGGTTTCGGGCATGGTTCATCAGGCGCTCTTCATCCGACAAGGGGGCCCTCTTGGCCCAGTGTTTATTCAGCAGGCGAATGGTTTCGAAATAGGCCAGCACGGCCATAAAATACAACAGCATCGGCCATTGAAAGATAAACCCGTCGTTCATGGGCCACCTCCGAGGTAGGATACCGAACCAAGATAATACCTCGGATAGAAAAAAACACCTGCCGCGGATGTATTTTCCTTCTGCGCGTAGCGGCCCGGGAAAATCGCCTGAGCGGCTGCCTTCCAGCAGACGTACGCGCACCCTGCATAAGGCTGAATCGGGACTCGCCGGAATCGGGGCATTGCATGAACGAATACATGATTTTTCTGTTGGTGCGCGAAATGTAAGACATATGCTCAAATTTTTGTTAGATGTCCCCATCAGGGCGTGCATTGAATCGGATCCCGCCGCCGGCGCGATCCTGGCCCACCAGGACTGGGTGCGATAGAAGTGCGGCAGCGACTTGGCCATTGCCACGGCCTACGGTGCCGTGCGGGCTTGTGCGGCGATGCAGTGAAAGTTGTGGCACAGGGAAACGAGAAATCCGTTTCACATTTCAGCGGAACGCTTTAAGGTGACGGCGACACACCTGAAAAGTGACCATCCATAAAAGGAGGGCACATGGGCGATTACATCGGTGCTTTGGATTTGGGAACCACCAGCAACCGTTTCATCATCTTCGACCGGCGTGGGCGCATGGTGGGTGAATCGCAAAAAGAGCATGCCCAGATCTTCCCCCAGGCCGGTTGGGTCGAGCACGACCCCATGGAGATCTGGCACAACACCGGCGAAGTAATTCGCCGAGCATTGGCCAAGACCGGCCTGCGCGGCAGCGACATCACGGCCATCGGCATCACCAACCAGCGTGAAACCACGGTCATGTGGGACAAGCGCACCGGGCAACCCTATATGCATGCCGTCGTCTGGCAGTGCATGCGCACCGACGACTTGTGTCGCCGCCTAACCGCCGAGGGCGGGCAGGACCGTTTCCGGGCCAGGACCGGCCTGCCCATCTCCACCTACTTCGCCGGTCCCAAGGCGCGCTGGATCCTGGACCATGTCGCTGCCGCGCGCAAGGGGGTCGACTCTGGGGATGCCTTGTTCGGTACCATTGAAACCTGGATCATCTGGTGGTTGACCGGCGGCCCGGACGGCGGGGCCCACGTGACGGACGTGACCAACGCCAGCCGGACCCTGCTGATGGATGTGCACGCCCTGGCCTGGGACGACGAGATTTGCGGGATCATCGGCGTGCCACCGGCCATCCTGCCGCGCATCGTGCCCTCCATCGATTTCGACACCTGGGGCACTACCCGCAAGGAAGGGCCCCTGGGCGCCGAAGTGCCGGTGTGCGGGGCCTTGGGCGATCAGCAGGCCGCCCTGGTCGGGCAGGTCTGCTTCGATGTCGGCGAGGCCAAGAACACATACGGGACGGGATGCTTTCTGCTGCTCAACACGGGGGAGGCGGCGGTGGCCAGCCGCCACGGCATGCTCACCACGCTGGCCTACCAGGTGCGCGGGCGCCGGCCGGTCTACTGCCTGGAAGGGTCCATCGCTATTGCCGGCGCCCTGGTGCAGTGGCTGCGCGACAACCTGCAATTCATCCAGCACGCCACCGAGATCGAACCCATGGCGGCCAAGGTGGCGGACAACGGCGGCGCCTACATCGTACCGGCCTTTTCCGGCCTGTTCGCCCCGTATTGGCGCTCGGACGCCCGGGGGGTCATGGTGGGCCTGACCCGCTTCATCAATCGCAACCACATCGCCCGGGCGGTGTTGGAGGCGGTGGCCTACCAGACCCTGGACGTGGTCGAAGCCATGCAGAAGGATTCCGGGGTGGCATTGAGCAGTTTGCGGGTGGATGGGGGCATGGTGGTCAACGAGTTGCTGATGCAATTCCAGGCCGACATCCTGGGGGTGCCGGTGATCCGTCCCAAAATCACCGAAACCACCGCCCTGGGCGCCGCATCGGCCGCCGCCCTGGCTAGCGGTTTCGTCAGCGGTTTCGACGAACTCAAAAGCAATTGGGCCATCGACAAAAGCTGGCAACCCCATATGGCTGCTGAACAGCGGGCCAAGGGCATCGCCGCATGGAAAAAGGCCGTCGAGCGCACCTTGAACTGGATTGATTGACGCGTATCTGATCACAAGGTAGGTGAAAAACCGGGTAGCTGGGCGCATTTTTCGCTGAGACATCAACGTCCGCAAATCCTCGGTGTTGGGCCTGGTGGGCGCCGGCGGCATCGGCATGGCCCTGGACACCGCCCTGAATCTCTTCTACTGGAACCGCGTTTCGCTGGGTGATCAATGGGGTCAAACCTTGAATTGTGAATTAATCTGATCAAGCTTGTTTCTCAAGCTTTTTTCAGACCGGATCCGCTCGTTTAAGCCCCCAACGATTTTGCTCACCGCCGAATAAGTTACCCCCAGATTGCTGCCGAGAGCCTGGTTGGAAAATCGCCCGGTTTTCCAGAGCAGATATATCATGATGTCGCGCTGTTCTTTCTGAGCCGGTGAGCGGAGCCTTTTACGGCCATGGGTTGATTTAAGATCGAAATCGAGAAGTTCGGCAGCCTTCTGGATGAGTTGATGTGGTTCGTCGGCTCTGAATAGATGCCGCTGCTGAGGAAGCTCTGCGTTCGGCATCTCCGACAAGAAACGCACCTTGATATCCTCAATAAAATCCTGGCTGCCATAAATGAGCCCATGTTTGACGTCTTCCCAAACACTGCCCTGCTCCTCAGCGTACTGCTGGACCTTGATTCGATAGGCTTTATGCCGATCCTCGCCTGATAGCTGACTTAATATCGCTTTAGTGCTCAACCACACTGGCGGCTTTTTCCTGTAGGCATAGTGCAGATAGCTGCTCCAGGGATAGTCGGCAAGCCGCTCCACGATACCGGCTCGTAATGGGTTCCGGTGAATATAGCAAGATAACCTGAACAGGTAGGCATCGTTTTCAAGGATGATGCTCTTAAAGCGCCCGCGGAAAAGATGGCCGTCGCAACGGTTGAGCAGATTGAAATTGCGCGAATAGGCGGTACCAAACCATTGCATGGCCTTGGACAGATTGGCTTGTCGGGTTTTCAGAAGAAGATGGTAGTGATTGCCCATCAACACATAGGCGTGAACATCAACCTCAAACCGTTCGCTCAGATCGCCCAGTAGCTGCAGAAACACCTGACGATCATTATCCGAGCAAAATATCTCCCGGCGGTCATTGCCCCGCGACAGGACATGGTATAGTGCTCCGGGAAATGCGATTCTCCATTGCCGTGCCATGGGATGGCTTGGTAGAGGATTTTGTGGGAATTGTCAAGTTTAATTCACAATTCAAGGTGTGACCCCTTTCCGCTTTCCGTGGCTTGATGAAGCAGAGCGTATAGAGTGGAGACTGGGTTGTGGTCGTGAGCTGTTCCCTCCAAAAAAAAAAATCATTGACAATGTCACTTACTGGTGATTTTTTGTCACCATAAAGTGACTAACAAGGTTGAATATGCCGAATTCCGAAAACCAGGACAGTGTCAATACGCGCCCACGCGATCGTGAAGCGACTCGCGAGTTGCTCGTTGATGCGGTTGGCAAACTGCTGGCCGAAAAGGGGTTCACCCATCTGGGCGTTAATGCGGTAGCCCGGCAGGCTGGCGTCGACAAGGTTCTTATCTATCGCTACTTCGGCGGTCTGCCGGGACTTATCAAGGCCTTTGGCCAGGAAGGCGATTTCTGGCCGAGTATCGAGGAAT